>JBQCJR010000352.1:0-5052 GCA_051952595.1 Kofleriaceae bacterium | reverse complement strand
GATGCGAGGGATGCGAGGGATGCGAGGGATGCGAGGGATGCGAGGGATGCGAGGGATGCGAGGGGCGGCGTGGGGGGGGGGCCGGGATGTGCTCTCCGAGTTCGGCGAAGCACGGTGTCTCTGATCGCAAGCACTGCACGAACCGCGTCCTCCCATGGACGGCGCTGTGACGGCAGGCTGGTTACCGTTCACATGGATCTGGCTGGATCATGCGTCGAGGTCGAGCGTACTTCTCACATGCGCAAAGCCTGCCTCCGGAACGCCGACCCCGAAGTTTCGGAAGGTCACGTTGCCAATCGTCGTGCGGTCGTACTCGGCCGTGAAGTGCTGGCCCTCAACCGGTAACCACTCGCCACTCGCGATCCACGCGCATGCGTCCAATAGCAAGTCGTGCTGCTTGAGCGCAAACTGAAGCGTTCGACGAGTTAGTACCGGGACATCGCCGAGTGGCGAGATGGGAAGGAACGTCTCAGAGACGAGTGCGCAAGACACTATCCAATGGTTGTCATTGTCACCGCATCCGTGTCGCGAGAGAAGGCGAGTCAGGTTCGCGACTGCAGCATCGCGTTTTCGCGAAGCCTGCTCTGCTTTGCCAGAGGCCGTGGACTCGCGTTGCAGTACCTCGCGAGTCTCGCCCGGCGGGATCGTCCACCATAGCTCGAGTACTAACACCTGACGCGACGAAGCGTCAATGATGATTACATCGACCTCGCCAGCACTTTCCCCGCCTGGAATATGTGAATTGTATACCGAATTCCAGGGGTGGCGATCGAGCACATGGCGCAGCTGATCTGTCATGTGAGCTTCGAACGCATCGCTCGCGCTGTCAAACGCCCGTCGGTCCGCGCGTGCGAGTAGGGAGAGAAAGTTCCGCTCAAGTGACGATCCGCAGATAAACAGTGGCGCGTAAGCCACGAGCCCATTTCCTACGGGCACAAATGGTTGAAGCGCGGGATCGGGGGATTGGACGCTGGTTCCGTAGGTCATGAGAGTCAGTACTCGGCGGGGCTCGTCGAGCGATACGCTTGCAGTACGTGCGATGATGGCGGCGAGTTGCTCGAACGGCGTGACCGGAGCGATCTATTCGAGTCCGATGCCAGTCTTGCCGTGAAAGACCTGGCCCATACTGACGCGCAAAAAGGACCAGGCGCAGTGTGCGAGCACTCCCTGCAGGATTCGACAGATCGTTGCCGCTTCTCCGAAGCTTGATTTCCATCGCGGCGGAAGCATGTAGGATGTATTCGGCAGTTGCTCGAAGACCGTCGCTAGCGCATCTCGGTCGCCGGGGGATCGTACCTCGCGACCGGCGATGGTGATCATTTCTATCGCGGTGCGCACTTTGGGAGGTGGCTCGTACAGCCACTCATTTATCTGCAGAATTGCCGAGCCGGCTCTTGGCTGCTTAGGAGCGACCGTGTTCTCTTGAAGTTCGCGCGCGCGATAGCGGAGGTCAAAGGGCCCGGCCGGAAGAAATGTCATCACTCGGTCGTGTATCTCGCATCGTTCTGCACCAGCGTGGTACGCGCCGAAGCCGATCGTCGCGGCGCGAAAACGCATACCATCGGACAGCAGCTTCGCTGACGCGGTGTAGTCGTCGCCGTTCATCCTCCTCGGTGCGCGACGAAGCTCTCCGCTGGGGCACTGGGCACTTAACTTCGCAAGAGCGTGCTTCATGCCGTACTTCAGTTCGTCGATCCACTACAGATACTTGTTCTTATTTGAGAACGACTCCGCCAACCTTTCATCAATGAGCGGAAGCCGCATGTAGTCCTCGCATACTGTCATGAGGACCCACGCGGACGCGGCGAAGTGGCCGCGCGGAACAGGTATCCGACTCCAGCACTCGTCGATCTCTCGTTCCGCCGCAATCACCTCGTCTTGAAGCGCCAGCATCTGTATCCTTCTGGTGTTTCGATTCCAAACGAAAGCCCGTTCGCAGAGGTAGCTCGACCCCCCATTGTGCCTTTGCACGAGCGCAGTAACTGAGGGCTGACCGTGTCGCGATGAGCACGCTCGTCGAGGGGAATATCGGAAGCCCTTGACGAACTTGACCATTCGAGACAATGCCCCACTCTGCCACGAACCGCAGCGTCGATGCCAGCGTCTTACTGCTGCTGCCAAGGATCGACGACGACCTCGCGGCCAAGGCGCGCGCAGCGGGTTGTCAGAGGGGCGGCGGGCGGCTCGATATCTCGGACTATCCGCGCCAACCGCGGGGCGCCTCGGCGACGACTACGACTGGCGCCGGAGCTTCTGCTGCGCGGTGGACGGCTGCCGCCAACGGAGCACAGCTGTTCGCCAGAGACGTAGCGCGAGCGCATCCGGGGCGGTGGGTGGTGGATTCGATAGAAGACCGGGCGCGAGCGGCCCACCCAGAACAGCCCGACCCGTGGAGCCGAGGTCGTGGCTCGAGAACGCACCCTCACCGAGCGGTCGACAGGGCTCCCGTGACTTTGGCACGGGCCGCTGGCGAACAGCATCCAGGGACCGGTCGGGGACAACTCCCGCGATGCGCACCAGATCCCCGCGTTGTCGGTGGATCCATGCGAGGCGATCAAAATCGACGGGCTGGGCGGGCGAAAGTACCGAGCCGAGCAGAAGTTGCGGCGGCTCGACCTGTCGCGAGAGACCAGCGAGCAGAAGGGATGGGGCGCGAAGGAGTTCGAGGCGTCGGACGCCGATGAGGCGCACGCTGCTCGCCGCTCTCAAGGCGTTGAACGTCGTCCGCACGGGCGACGTGATTCGCAAGGAGGACGGCGAGGCGGTGCGGGACGCGCAGACAGCCCACGCGACCTATCGCATCTGCCGCAAGGCAGGGTTACCGGAGCGCGGGTGGCACGTGCTGCGCACTCGTTCGGGACCCACGCGGCGCGGTTCGGCTGAACCCGTGGCAGTTCATTGGAGTGGAGCGCCACAAGCGGATCGATGAGACGACGGGCTACGTGCACTTCGTCGAAGCGAAGCCGTGCCATTGCCTGCCGCGATCGGGGAAGTCGGATTGGCAGCAATCGACTCAACCGTACGGGCATGCTGGAGAAGACTTGGCCAGATCTGGAGTGAACCGAGTTGTTTAAGCTAGCTATGGAGCGGGAGAAGGGATTCGAACCCTCGACGTCAATCTTGGAAAGGTATTTGAGCCACCCGATGGTCAATGACTTCAGTTGTTTGGTGGTGCGCGGTGGTGCAGGGCGGTGCAGGTAGGTGGTGTGCAGTCGTGGGCCGTGATCTCGAGAGCTTGGAGCGGAGAGGGGCGGAACTCGATTGCTCCCAGAGTGCTGGTGTGTTCATTCCAGCCCATAGGGTGGGGCAAGGTGTGCGCGTGGCTCATAGGTTCGGCTTGGCTCTCGCCAGTTGAGCCCAGAGAGGTGTGGCCTTGCACCGCGCGAACGGTGCCTCAGCAGCGCGGGGGATACGGCCGCGGCGCGCAGTACCCGTCGACCCGCTACACCGAACGCCTCGCGGTGGTCGGTGGCTCGCACCTGAAACGCGTGTTCCGACGAAGTGATGCCGCCGCAACCGCTGCATCCAAGGGACGGCTCGACGACTGCCGCGACTCTCACGCAGCGTCGAATCGCGATGTCGCCGTGATTGTCGGCGGGCCTGCTGGCGGCGTCCGCGCGGTCGGTGTCCACTGGCGCCATGACCGACGAGCCCCCGCTCGCACGTGACGAGATCGAGGCACTCCACTCGGTGGCCGAGGGCCGAGCGGAGGCAGAGGTGCTCGCGGCGATCGCTGCTTCACCCCGCGCGATCGCACGCCACGCCGTCATCGTTCGAGTTGCCGCCGACCTCGTCGCCGGTCGAGCGCTGGGCTGGGTTCCGGAGAAGACGGCCGAGGCGTGGCCGCTCCTCGCGATCGCTGCCGATACCGCAGTCGACGATGCGCTCGCTGCGTTGATCGCGTCGGGCCATGTCGAGGCAGCCCGATTTCTGCGCGCGAGTGACGACCGTCGGGCGCGGCTCGTTGGGGTGCTCGGCGGCGCCGAGCTCGATCCGCGTGATGCTGCAGACGACGAGATGGCGCTCGCACACGCAGTCCGGCGCGCTCGCGAGACGGCGAACGTGCTCGGCGGCCTAAACGCGCTCGTCAAGCGTCTTCCGAGACTCGCGTTCGATGACGCCGGCCGCGCCCTGCTCGCAGCCGAGGATCTGTCGCGAGACGAAGTCGAGGCCGGGCTCGACGACCTCGAGCACGCGCTTGTCTTTGGTCCGAGCGACCTCTCGGCGGGCAAGTGGCTGTCTACGGCGCAGCGCACCGAGCTCCAAACCCTAGCGGACCAGCTTGTGGAAACCGCGCGCAGGGCACTTGCCGCGTTGCCCGCGGCCGACTCTGTGCCGCGCAGTGTCGTGCCGCTCGCACCGCCCTTGCTGCTGCGTTCGGGCACCGATCGGCTCGCGATCGCGCTGCACCTACTCGTGCACGAAGCACATGGTCACTCGGCGCGCGCGGTTCTGCAGTCCGTTCCACCGCTCGAGCTCGCGCGATACGCGCTCACAAATCTGCGCGCGCTCGCGAAGGATGGCGCTGCAACCATCGTGATCGCCGAGGCCGTGTCGGCGGCACGCGACCTGCTTGAGGATGAGCTGCTCGCCCGCACGACGGCGGAGATCGTGCGGCTGGCGAGCCCTCGCGCGACGCGGATCCTCCATTCGGTAGCCGATCGCACGCCGGTGCTCGCGGCGATGGTGCAAGTGCTCGGTCGCGATCAAGCCGAAGCAGAGATCGACATGGCGGCATCGGTGCTCGCGCATGCACAGATCAACGCGCAGCGCGCCGCCGCGCATCTCGTCGCACGCACGCGCACGGATCGTGGGCGCGACGTGTGGTGGCGGACGGCGCTCTACCGTGCACTCGGCTCGATGCGCCGTGACGAGGCGTTGCCGACCCTGCTCCTCGAGCTCGCGAGTGAACCGGCAGGCATCGCGGCGCGTGCACTCGAGCCAACGATCGGCTGCGGTGCACTCTTGTCTGCCTGGCGCGAGCGCGTGCTCGCCCTGCCCGGAGCCGGTGACGCTGCGCGCATCGCCTACGATCCGGATCCGATCGTTGGC
>JBQCJR010000351.1:0-2607 GCA_051952595.1 Kofleriaceae bacterium | reverse complement strand
ACGCCGAGCTCGCCGAGCGCGCCGAGCTGGGGTACCCGCCGCACGGCCGGCTGATCGCGGTCCGGGTCGACGGGCCGGACCCACACGAGGTCGCGGGGACGGCGCAGCGGCTGGCGCAGCTCGCAGACGGGATCTCGCGCCGGCCGGAGCTGGCGGGGGCGGTCGAGGTGCGCGGGCCGGTGCCGGCGCCGATCGAGCGGCTGCGGGGGCGCACGCGCTGGCAGGTCTGGCTGCGCAGCGCGGATCGACACGCGCTGCGCCGGGTGGCGCGCGGGGTGCTGAGCGCCGAGGTGGCGAGCGCGGTGCGCGTGGGGCTCGACGTCGATCCGATGTCGGCGATGTAGATCTCCGCGCGCGCAGAGCGCGAGCGCGACGGCAGATGCGGCGATCGTTTGCTGGCCGCTCGCGCAGAACCGGTCGAGGCTGGGCAGGCTGCGGCGCGGTGCCCTCGCGGCGCCAACGTCCGCCGACCTGCCGGAATCGGGCGTCCTCGCTCGGCGAACCGGCGCCGTCGCGTCGAGCCGGGTGGCCGGCGGGCGCGCTCGACGCGCTCGGAGTCGTCGAACAGGAGCCGGGCGGGACGGGGGCCCGGAGCCATCGGGCGGAATCGGTTGGGCCGCGGTGGCGGGGCGCTCGATTCGGAGCACCGGCAGACGGAGCCGGGGCAGTGCTAGACGCGCTCGCAGCACCGGCGGACGGGACCCGCTCGCCGCGCTCAGAGCCGTCGGGGCGGAGCCGCGCGCGCCAGGGGCCTCGCTCTCCTCGCTCGGAGCGGACCGGGCGGGCCGGAGGGGCCTTGGAGTCATCGGGCGGAATCGGTTGGGCCGCGGTGGCGGGGGCGCTCGATTCGGCGCCCCGGCAGACGGGGCCGGGGCCGTGCTCGACGCGCTCGCAGCACCGGGCGGGACGTGCTCGCCGCGCTCGGAGCCGTCGGGGCGGAGCCGCGCGCGCCAGGGGACTCGCTCGCCGGGCTCGGAGCTGTCGAGCGGACCGGGCGGGCCGGGGCGCGCTCGCTGCGCTCGGAGCTGTCGAGCGGCCCGGGGGCGCGCTCGCCGCGCTCGCCGCGCTCGGAGCTGTCGAGCGGAGCCGGGCGGGCCGGGGACGCGCTCGCCGCGCTCGGAGCTGTCGAGCGGCCCGGGGCGGCCGGGGACGCGCCGCCGCGCTCGGAGCCGTTCGGGCGACGCTGGGAGGGACGCGGGGGCGGCGGCGAGCGCTCGATGCACCCGGAGCCGGCGAGTGCGGGTCGACGAGGCGCGCGCGACGCCGTTGTATACTGCGCGCACCTGGAAGCGCCGTGCCCGCCCCGTCTCAGCCCAGCCCGTGCGTCCTGGTCGTCGCCGATCCCGATCGAGCGATCGAGCTGGTGGCGGCGTTGTCGGAGCCGCTACCGACGACGGTGGTGAGCAAGCTCGAGGTGCTGACCAGCGACGGCGGCGACGACACGGTCGACCTGTTCGCGGCGCGCCGGCCGGCGGTCGTGGTCGTGACCGCGACGCTCGACGACGGAGATACCGGCGCCTTGGTGGATGCGCTGCGTGGGATGGTGCCGCGCGGCGAGCTCTCGGTCATCGTGATCGGTGATCCGAACGGGCCGATCCGCACGGCGCTCGACGCGATCGATCTCGCGCCGGATCGCTTCGTGTCGCGGCCGCTGTCGCCGCGCGCGCTGCGGTTCGCGGTGGCGAGCGGGCTCGAGGCGGCAATGCTGGTCCGCGAGTCCGCACCACCGGCCGCGGCCGCTGCGGCGCTCGATGCCGCGGTCGTTGCGGCGATCGACGACGACCCGACCGAATCGACCCGCGCGGCGCTCCGCAAGCGGTGGGAGGCCCTGGCGGACTCGATGGCCGGCGATCCGGACGAGGACGGCTCGGGTGAGGCGGACGAGTCGGGCAGCGCCGCGCTGGCCGAAGAGGCGGCTCCGCTACCTCCGCCGCTGTCGATCCGACCGCGCTGGGCGACTGGGCAGGAGATGGATGTCGCGCCGCCGCAGGCGTGGCGCCCGGGAACGACCGCCGACGTCGATCGCTCGTGGGCGGACCTCGCAGGTGATCCGGGCGCGCCGCCGGTCGCACTCGGGTCGAGCCCGGGCTGGATCGCGAGCGGGGCCGAACCGGATCCCGAGCCACCGGTTCGCGAGCCGACGCTGATCATTCCGGATCCGATCGGGCCGCGCGAGAGCCAGCCGTCGGCGTTCGATGCCAGCCCGATCCATCCGCCGTTCGGCGAGCGGCGCGAGAGCCAACCGTCGTTCGGGCCGCGCGAGAGCCAACCGTCATTCGGCGCGTCGCGCGAGAGCCAGCCGTCGTTCGGGCCGCGCGAGAGCCAACGGTTGGCGCTCGATGCGCGGTCGATCCAGTCGTCGTCGGGCGATGCGCGCGCGAGCACGCCACCATCCCAGCACCACGCGAGCACGCCGCTGCCGTTCGAGACACAAGATAGCCAGTCGCAGCTGGCCGGGTTGCGGTCGAGCGAGTCGTCGCTGACCGGGTTGCGATCGAGCGAGTTGTCGCTTGCCGGGTTGCGGTCCAGAGAGTCGTCGCTGGGGGATGGTAGGTAGAGTGAGTAGTAGCTGGCCGGGTTGCGGTCTATTGATTCGTTGTTGGCCGG
>JBQCJR010000350.1:0-2544 GCA_051952595.1 Kofleriaceae bacterium | reverse complement strand
AGTCGGCGGGCACGTCCTGGATGAGCCGGGCGACCGCGAGCGCGCTCGACAGGTCCTCGGCGAACGCGTGGAGCTCGGGAGCGCGGTAGCCGCCGATGTAGAGCAGCAGCCGGCCGACCGGCTCGGCGGACTGGCGGGTGTAGCTGCGCAGCTCGTCGAACGTGGCGTAGCGGAGGCGCTCGAGGTCGGTCCGGAAACCGGACAGCAGCTCGGTGAACTCGGTGATCGGCAGGGCGAACTTGTCGACGGTGTCGGCGAGCGCGACGAACACCGGGTGCTCGGCGTGGCCGCGGTAGGCCGCGTGTAGCTGCTCCTCCCACCGATCGAGCTCGCGGGAGCGCCTGCCCTCGAAGCTCGGCTCGTCGGCGAAGTCGTCGGCGACCCGGGCGAACGCGAACAGCGCGAAGATGTGCTTGCGAAGCTCCGAGCGCGCGAACATCGACGCGACCGGGTAGTTGTGATGGCGCGCCCGGCACAGCGCCTCGCAGTACCGGTAGCAGGCGTCGAGCTCGAGCGTCGGCGGCAGCGGGACGGCGAGCGCGGGCGTACGAGAGGCTCCGATGCGATGGATCACGGAGACTCCTTTACCATGCCGGGGGCGGCGAGGCGCGCGAGCACTTCGCGGGCCCGGTCGGCCTTGACGTCCCCGGTGGCGGCCAGCTCGGCGGCGACCCGCTCGACCAGCTCCCCGGTCGCGCCGGCCGCGCGCGCGAGCCCGCGGGCGTGGAGCGCCATGTGGCCGCGCTGGATCCCCTCGGTCGCGAGCGCGCGCAGCGCCGCGAGGTTGGTCGCCAGGCCGGCGGCGCCGGCGATCGCGGCGAGCCGATCCGCGTGCTCGACCCCGGCGATCTCGAGCGCGAGCCGCGCCCCGGGATGGACGTGGAGCGCGCCGCCGACCGTGCCGACCGCGAGCGGCATCACCAGCTCGCCGTCGAGCCCGCCGGTTCGCTCGCGCCACACCGCGAGCGGGCGATAGCTGCCGTCGCGGCAGGCGAACGCGTGCGCGCCGGCCTCGACCGCGCGCCAGTCCTGGCCGGTCGCGACCAGCACGGCGTCGACGCCGTTCATGATGCCCTTGTTGTGGGTGGTGGCGCGGTACGGATCGAGCTCGGCGAACCGCGACGCGGCGGCGATCGCGGCGCGCACCTCGGCGCCGCTCGCGCCGGCATCGGCGAGCTGACCGTCCTCGATCGAGCAACGCACCGTCACGGTGCGGCGATCGGTGAGGTTCGACAGGATCCGCAGCCCGGGGCGGCCGCCGGCGAGCGCGGCGACCCGGTCCGCGAGCGCCTCGCACAGCGTGTTGACCAGGTTGGCGCCCATCGCGTCGCGGCAATCGACGTGGAGGTGCGCGACCACCACGCCGCCATCCGGGCCGCTGCGCGCGAGGATCCGGGCGTCGAGCGCGCGCGGACCACCGCCGCGCTCGGCGAGCCGCGGGACCAGGCGGCGCGCCTCGTCGACCAGCGCGTCCGCGGCGCCGCGCAGCGCGGCCGCGGCGGCCTCGACGTCGGGCACGTGGGTGATCTGGATCTGCCCGATCATCAGCGGATCCGAGACCTCGGACAAGAAGCCGAGCGGCCGGGCGATCCGCGCGGCGTTCGACGCCGCGGCGACGATCGACGGCTCCTCGACGGCCATCGGCACGAGCACGTCGTCGCCATCGACGACGAAGTTCACCGCCACCGCGAACGGCAGCGCGTAGGTGCCGATCACGTTCTCGATCATGCCATCGGCGACGTCGAGCGGCAGCGCGCCGGGATCGACCGCGGCGAACCCTTCCGGATCGCGGGGGAGCCCGGCGGCCTCGCGCAGGCGGTGCCGGCGTTCCGCGAGGGAGAGCCGGTAGAAGCCGGCGAGGCGAGAGGATCGACGAGATGGCACGTGAGCTGTGGGTTCTACTGCGGGTCGGTGCGAGTGTCCACGCCGGTCTCTTCGAGGGAGAGCGCGAGGGGCTGACACCCTGCTTCGATGAGCGCACGAGTGACCACCGTTCCATCGATGGAGGCGGGCAGGACCGCCACCCCGACATCACCGCCCCCGGCGCCGGTGGTCTTCGCGGTGCCCCCGAGTCGGTGCAACTCGGAGCGTGCGGCGATGACACATGGCGGCACGAGCTCGACCCCGGTCGCGAGCGCCAGGCGATCCGTGGCGTTCGCAGCCAGCGAGAACGCGCCGAGCAGCGCGCTGGTGGCGAGGGCGGGTGGCGCGGCGAGCGCGGCGCATGCGGCGCGCGACGCCTCGGCGATCGCGGCGAGCGCGGCGTCGACCGCGGCCGGGCGCGCGGCGCGGGCGCGCGAGACCGCGGCGACCAGCGTGGCGGTATCGGCGGCGCGACCGGTGAAGAACGGCACCAGGCGGACCTCGGCGGGCCAGGCGCGGCGGATCACCCGCGGCGCGGCGTGGCCGGCGAGCGCGCGATCGGGCGGCGCGGCGTGGCCGGCCCGCTCGCGATCGGCGGGCGGTGCGGCGTGGCCGGCGAGCGCGCGCTCGGCGGGCGGCGCGGCGTGGCCGGCGAGCGCGCGATCGGCGGGCGGCGCGGCG
>JBQCJR010000349.1:0-3551 GCA_051952595.1 Kofleriaceae bacterium | reverse complement strand
CCCCAAGGGTCCGCGCCCAGATAACGACCGCCCGTTTTTGTTATCTGCCTGGGTTTATTTCGTTTATTTTCTATATTTCCGATATCGCCCCGCTGCGATCGCGCAAGCCAGCCCACGGATCTCCGATCTGATCGAGGCGGGCGCGCAGGTCGCGCAACCGAAAGCCGTCCGGCCGGAGCGATCCGTCCTCGACTTCGGTCCACGTGATCGGTGTGGAGACCGGCGCGCCCGGTCTGCCGCGCACCGAGTACGGCGCGACGAACGTCGCCCCGATCGCGTTGCGCATCGTATCGAGGAACAGCCGGCCCTTGCGGTCCTTCTTGTAGAACTCGACCGTCAACAGGTCGGGGTGGCGCTCGCACAGGTGCCGCGCGATCGCGTTGCTCGCCGCGCCGACCTCGTCGAACGTCGCCTGGCCATCGAGCGGGATGACCACGTGCAGCCCCTTGCCGCCGGTGGTCTTCACGAACACCGGCAGGCCGGCACCCTCGAACAGCTCGCGCAGGATCAGCGCGGTCGTGCGCACCAGATCGAACCGGCCGTCCGGCGGATCGAGATCGAACACCAGCAGATCCGGGCGCTCCGGCGCCTCGGCGCGGCTGGTCCACACGTGGAATTCGATCGAGCCCTGGTTCGCGAAGTACACCAGCGCGGCCTGCGAGTCGCAGAGCGGGTAGTCGACCCGCGTCTTGCTGCCGAGCTCGATGCTCTCGATCCACGCCGGGTAGTGCTTCTGGCGGTGCTTCTGGAAGAACCCGCCCTGCTCGATCCCCTTGGTGAACCGCACCACGCTGAGCGGACGGCGGCGCAGCTCGGGCAGCATGACCTCGGCGACGTCGTGGTAGTAGGCGATCAGCTCGCCCTTGGTGATCCCGGGGTCCGGGAACATCACGCGATCGACGTTGCTGCACTCGATCGCGAGGTCGCCGAACGTGTAGCGCATGCTCCGGGGAGCATGCCACAGCGCTCCGCGCGCTACGCGCCCACGTACTGCCGCTGGTGCTCCGCGACGCCGGTGAACCGGAACCCGCCGGGCAGCGGCGGCTCGCCGAGCGGCGCGCCGGGGGCGAGCGCCATGATCCGCTCGTACTCGTCGATCGTCACTCGCTCGCGCGCGGCGAGCAGGGCGTCGAGCTGCGCGGCGGCGATCCGGTCGGCGGCGCGCGCGGCGACCACTCCCGAGAAGAACTCGCTGGTGCAGCCGCTGCCGTACGAGAACAACCCGATCCGGCGGCGGGCGAGCGCGGGCGCCTGGGCGTGGAGCAGCCCGGCGAGCCCGAGGTACAGCGAGCCGGTGTAGACGTTGCCGATCCGCGCGCACAGCCCGAGCGACGGCTCGACCTGATCGCGGAAGCTGGTCGCGGCGCGCTGCTCCTCGATCGCGACGTCCCACGGCGCGCCGGTGTCCTCGAGATCGCAGCGCCGGACCGCGACGTGGGCCTTGCGCGCCATCTTGCAGAACGGCACGTGGTAGCAGATCGCCGCGAGCTGCTCGCTGGTCGCGCCGCCGCGCACCAGCTCGCGCGCGATCGCCCGCGCCTTCCAGCCGCGGTACGCCGAGGCGACCGCGTCGAGGTAGCACTCGACGCTGTAGTGGCCATCGACCTGGGCCTCGCGGTGGCCGAGCGGCCGCCAGAAGTCGTGGACGTGGGTGCTCGACGCGCCGGCGATCCCCACGTCGAGCTCGAGGATCGCCGGCTCCGCGCCGACCACCATCGCGACCGCGCCGGCGCCCTGGGTCGGCTCACCGGCGGTGCGCACGCCGTAGCGCGCGATGTCCGCGCACACCACGAGCGCGCTGCGCCCGCCGGCCGCGCCCGAGGCGATCCACTCGACGGCGGTCATCAGCCCGGCGGTGCCGCCGTAACACGCGTGCTGGGTGTCGTACACCCGCATCGCGCGCGGCAGCCCGAGCAGGCCGTGCACGAACGACGCGACCGGCTTGCTGTGATCGACGCCGGTCTCGGTGCCGACCACGAGCAGCCCGAGCTGCGCGGGATCGAGCGCGGCGATCTCGAGCGCGCGGCGCGCCGCGGCGGCGGCGAGCGACACGGTGTCCTCGCCCGGCTCGGCGACCGCCATCTCGCGCGCGCCGAGGCCCTGGGTGTACTTCGCGGGCTCGACGCCGCGCGCCCGCGCGAGGTCCTCGAGGTCGAGGTATCGCCGCGGCACCGCGACGCCGATCGCTTCGATTCCGACACGTGGCTTCATGACTGGCTCCTTGGGTTCTCAGGCGACGTCGGGGCTGAGCACGAGGCGGCCCGCGACCTCGCGGTTCTCGAGCCGGTGGTGGGAGTGCGCGGCCGCGGACAGCGGCAGCACCTCGGTGACGAACGGCGCGAGCTGCCCGGTGTGGGTCAGCTGGAGCGCGGTCTCGAGCTCGGCCTGCGTCGTCGCGTACGCGCCGAGGATCTCGAGCTCCTTCACGATCACGAGGCCCGGGTTGAGATCGATCGTGCCGGTCTCGAGGTTGCCGACCACGACCACGCGGCCGCCGGGCGCCATCGCGCGCAGGGTCTGCGCGAACGTCGCGCTGCCCACGATCTCGATCGCGACGTCCACGCCGTCGCCGCGGGTCAGCCGGCGCGCCTCGGCCGCGAACGCGAGGCTGGGAGACACGATCACCTCGTCAGCGCCCGCGTCGCGCAGCGCGCCGACCTTGGCCTGGCTCGAGGTCACCGCGATCACGCGCGCGCCATCGAGCCGCGCGAGCTGCACGGTCTGCAGGCCGACCCCGCCGCTCGCGCCGGTGACCAGCACGGTCTCGCCGCGTGCGACCTTGCCGCGCGTCCGCACGACGTGCACCGCGGTCCCGGCGGTGCAGCACACCGTGGCCGCGACCTCCCACGGCATGCCCTCGGGCACCCGGCCGATCCCGGCGATCGGCGCGACCATCAGCGCGGCGTAGCCCCCGGCCAGCTCCACGCCGAAGAACCGGTTTTCGCGCTTGCACAGGCTCGGCCGCCCCGCGGCGCACGAGCCGCAGCTGCCACACGACAGCCGCTGCAGGGTCGCCGCGCGATCGCCGATCTTCCAGCCGGTGACCTCGGGGCCGACCTCGATCACCTCGCCCGCGACCTCGTGGCCGAGGATCGCCGGCACCGACGTGCGCGGCAGGCTGCCGCGGCGGTTGATCACGTCGTGGTAGCAGACGCCGCACGCGCGGACGCGCAGCAGCACTTCGCCCGGGCCGGGCCGCGGATCGGGGACCGAGCGCACCGCGAGGTGGCTCGGCGCGCCGAACTGTTCGAGGACGACTGCTTGCATGGAGAGCTCGCTTTCTGTCAGGCGCGGCCGACCAGCTCGGCGCGCAGGTGGAGCGGATCGAGCTCGCGGATCGCGGCGAGGGCATCGTCCGGCGGGTCCGCGAGCGTGGTCAGCGATTCGGAGATCTCGAACGGGAACCCGGTGCGCGCGCGCACCTCGTCGCCGGTCGCGTGTGGGGCGATCGCCTCGAGCCGCGCGCCCACGGCGCCCAGCGAGAACACCCCCAAAAAGGTGAGCAGCCGGGTGCGCCCCGCCTCGTCGCGCCGGCTAATCAAACCCACCCC
>JBQCJR010000348.1:0-14167 GCA_051952595.1 Kofleriaceae bacterium | reverse complement strand
TGATCGTCGTGACCGTGGTCGGCTCCGGCGTCCTCAACATCATGAACATCCGCCGGGTGTTCGACGACACCACGCACCGGCAGGTCGAGGTGTTCCGGTCGGGCCGCGAGCTGCTCGGCGAGGTCGGCGCGCCGCTGTTCGCGCGCGCCGTCCAGCAGCTGGTGATCGACCGCGGCCGCGACCCCGAGATCCTGACGCTGGTCAAGGAGACGATCGCGCAGGACACCAAGGACGCCGCCGACGGCCAGAAGGATTTCGGGCTCAAGCTCGCGTACGTGCTCGATCTCAACCAGAAGTTGATCGGCCACTGCCTCGAGGATGCGTCCAAGCTCGACTGCGCGCTCGGCCGCGACGAGGCGACCCTCGAGCACCGCGCGCTCGGCGACGTGGTGAAGTCGCCGCTCACCAACGAGAGCTGGCGGATGGCGCTCGAGGCGTGGAAGCAGGCCGCCGGCTCGGGCGGGTCCGCGCTGGTCCGCTTCGACGTCACCGGCGACGGCCTGCGCTACCGGGTGTTCGCGTACCCGATCTTCATCGACGCGCCGGCCACCGCGGCGGGCGCGATCGCGACCGAGCGCCCCGAGGCGCGCCAGGGCTACGTGGTGCTCGGCTACGACCTGGCGCCGATCGACCGGTTCGCCGCGGCGGCGGCGGTCGAGAAGTCCGAGGCCTCGACCCGCGCGGCGCTGTACACCGGCGCGGTCGGCGCGCTGTTCGCGCTGATCGGCACGGTGCTCGCGATCTTCCAGGGCCTCTCGATCTCGCGGCCGATCAAGCAGCTCGCGTGGAAGGCGGATCAGATCGCGCGCGGCGATCTCCAGGCGCGCGTCGAGATCCGCTCGACCGACGAGATCGGGTTCCTCGGCGAGAACTTCAACTTCATGGCCGACCAGATCTCGATCCTGCTCCAGCAGACCGCCGAGAAGGCGCGGATCGAGCAGGAGCTCGAGGTCGCGCGCGCGATCCAGGAGACCCTGGTCCCGCCGCCGGATCCGGTGCGCAAGGGCGCGCTCGAGTTCGCGGGGTTCTACCAGCCGGCCGCGCAGACCGGCGGCGACTGGTGGACCTGGCACGAGCTGGTCGGCGGCAAGTACCTGCTGGTGATCGGCGACGTGACCGGCCACGGCGTGCCATCGGCGATGATCACCGCGGCGGCCAAGGCGGCGTGCGACGTCGCCCGCCACGTCCACGGCGACGACGTCACGGTGACCCGGCTGCTCGAGATCATGAACCACGCGATCTTCGAGAGCGCGCAGCGGCGGTTCGTGATGACCTGCTTCGCGTCGATCGTCGATACGAAGGCGCGCACGATCACGTACGCCAACGCCGGCCACAACTTCCCGTACCTGTTCCGCAGCGGCGAGTTCGGCTCGCTGATGATCCGCGGCAATCGGCTCGGCGACGATCCGACGTCGCGCTACGAGGCCAAGACCACCGAGCTGCTCGCGGGTGACGTGCTGGTCTGGTACACGGACGGCATCGTCGAGTGCGAGAACGCCGCCGGCGAGGAGTACGGCGAGAAGCGGTTCCGCGCGTCGGTGCGGCGCGCCGCCGCGCTCGACGCGGGCGAGATGCGCGACGCGGTGGTCGCCGACGCGGCCGGCTACTTCGCCGAGACCCCGCGCAAGGACGACATCACGATGATCGTGGGGAGGATCCATTGAGGAACCTCGCGGTCGCGGTCGCGTGGGTCCTCGGGGTCGGCACCGCGGGGGCCGCGCTCGCGCCAGCGACGGCCGAGGCCGCCGTCGAGGACGATCTGCGCGACGGCGATCGCCACTTCGAGAACGGCGACTGGCAGAACGCCGCGCGCGCGTTCGACCGCGCGATCGGCAAGGCGCCCGGCCAGGTGTCGGCCGAGGCCTACGGCAAGCGCGCGGCGATCTTCATCATTCTCAAGGACTACAACGGCGGGCTCGCGTTCATCGCGCGGGCCAAGGCGCGCTATCCAAACGCGCCCGAGGTGCTCGAGCAGGAGGCGCTGATCCTGTGGGAGACCGGCCGCCGCGACGACGCGATCGCGGTCGCCGAGCGGGTGGTCGCGGCGCGCCCGGCCTCGTTCACCAACCAGAAGCTGATCGGCGAGTTCTACGCGAACCGCGATCCGGCGCGGACCACCGCGGCGTACGAGGCGTACCTCGCGCACCGCCCGGCGGATCTCGAGCCGGGCGACGTGCTGCCGCGGGTCCGGCTCGGCTTCGCGTACCTCGCGACCGCCCGGCAGGCGATCGCCGCGGCGGACGATCCACGCGCGAAGCAGCTCTACGGCAAGGCGTTCGAGCAGTTCGAGCAGGTGCAGCGCCGCCACGGCAAGCGGCCCAACGCGCAGGTCAACGCCGACAACGGGCTGTGCGCCGCGTACACCGGGCTCGGCCGGTTCGATCAGGCGGTCACGGTGTGCGAGCGCGTGATCCAGGATCCGCGGCGGGTCGATGCGACCGGCTCGGTGTGGTTCAACCTGGCGACCTCGTACCTCGCGCGCAAGCAGACCAAGAAGGCGCGCGCCGCCGCGACCGAGTTCACCAAGCTGCGCCGGTCCGAGGCGCGTGGCTTCCTGCTGATCGGCGACACGTACTTCGCCGAGCGCGACTGGGGCAACGCGCTCGATCAGTTCCAGCGCGCCGAGAAGCTGTCGCGCAACCGCCCCCAGGAGCAGGCGCAGATCTCGATCCGGCTCGGCAAGACCTATCGCCGGCTGCCCCGCAACGGCGGCGCGAACCTCGAGCTGGCGATCGACAAGCTCGCCGCCGCACACGCCGCGAACCCGGCCAACGTCGAGCTCGCCGTGGAGCTCGGCGAGGCGTACCTCGAGGCGCGCAAGGACGCCAAGGCGATCGAGCTCACCGATCAGCTGCTCGCCGCCGAGACGCTGGCGAGCGCGCCGCCGGAGACCCGCACGGGCGTGCTCGTGCTGTCGGGCAAGGCGCTGTTCAACCAGCGCAAGCTCAAGGAGGCGCGCCAGCGGTTCGAGGCCGCACACCAGCTGCGCGCCGGCGACGTCACCGTCCAGCGCGCCCTGGTGACCACGATCAACGAGCAGGCGTTCGAGGCGGCCAAGGATCCGAAGGTGGCCCAGGCGCTGCTCGAGCAGGCGCTGCCGATCGATCCGGACTCGCCGGTCACCGCGACCAACCTCGCGGTGCTCGCGATCGAGCGCGGCGAGTGCGATGCGGCGCGCCAGCAGCTCGCCCGGCTCGAGTCGATCCGCGGGCACGACGCGGTGACCCGCGCCCGGCTGGTCGCGCGCACGTACCTGTGCGGGCAGCGCCCGGACCCCAAGCGCGCCGCCGAGGCGTTCGCGATCGCCGAGCGCGAGGCGCGCAAGGCCAACGCGACGCTCGCGCTCGCCGAGATCTACATCGAGTGGGCGCCGCTGGTGTGGGACGCCGATCTCGAAGGCGCGGTCGACAAGCTCGAGATCGCGGTCCAGGTCGCGGCGCAGGACGCCGAGCTCGGCGCCGCGGCCAAGCGCAACCTGGCGATCGCGCTGTTCCGGCGCGGCTGGAAGCAGCTGCGCGACAACCGCCCCGCCGAGGCGGCCGGCGACTTCGAGCGCGCGCTCCGCGATCCGGCGGCGCTGCGCGGCACCGAGCCGGCGGCGTTCGAGTTCTCGTACGCGCTCGCGCTGGTCGAGGCCGGGCGCGCCGCCGAGGCGAGCAAGCTGTTCAAGGCGCTGGCCGCGCGCGGCAACCAGGGCAGCTACCTGAGGCCGGCGTACACCAAGCTCGGCGCCCAGCTGTTCGCCGCGTACGCGACCTACCGCGGCGGCACCCCGGCGACCCGCCAGCAAGCCGCGACCGAGCTCGCGCGCCTCGAGGGCGAGGCCGGCGGCGCGTTCGGCGACAAGCTGCGCGAGCTGCTCGCGTCGGCGTGGGAGCTGGTCGCCTACGATCAGTGGCGCGCCGGTCAGCCCGGGGCGGCGGCCCGGTCGCTGCAAGCCGCCGACAAGCTCGCGACCGGCGAGCTCAAGCGCCGGATCACGATGGATCTCGCCGCGCTGTCGCTCGGCAAGAGCGACCTCGCGACGATGGAGGGGCTCGCCGGCAATCCGCCCGAGTCGCTCGTCAACCTCGGCATCCTCTACGACCAGCTCGATCGACCGAAGGAGGCCTACGACGCGTGGCAGCGCGCCCGCCAGCGCGGCGTGCAGAGCCGCGACCTCCAGAAGTGGATCGACGCCAAGAAGCGGATCTACGGGTTCTGAAGATGCGCCACCTCCTCCCCCTCCCGTTCCTCCTCGCCACGGCCGCGGTCGCGCAGGCCCAGCCCACACCGCCGCAGAAGATCTCGATCGGGATCTACGCCCCGTCGGTCGAGTTCGGCACCGCGAGCGCCCGGCTCGCCTACGCCCAGGCGCTCGCGAAGGCGATCGCGCAGGCGACCGGGCTCGAGGTCGAGGCGCAGTCCTACGCGAACCTCGGCACGCTCCGCAAGGAGGTCGACTTCGCGATCCTCGACGGGCTGTGCGTCGCGACCAACCCCGAGTGGAAGGTGCTCGCGAGCGCGAACATCGGCGGCGCGACGTCGCGGCCGTGGGCGCTCTACGCGGCGAACGGCGCGACGATGCAGTCGCTCAAGGGCAAGAAGCTCGCGTTCATCGCGACCGGCTGCAACGACGCCGGGTTCGTCGACAACGCGATGCTCGACTCCGAGATCGACAGCGGGTTCTTCGGCGCGCGGATCGGCAAGCAGGACCTGACCGCCGCGATCGCCGAGGTCGCCGCGGTCAAGACCGCCGAGGCGGTGTTCGCGCCGGCCGGCGCGGCCCGCGG
Organism: Kofleriaceae bacterium; assembly: GCA_051952595.1. Classification (GTDB taxonomy): domain Bacteria; phylum Myxococcota_A; class Polyangia; order Haliangiales; family Haliangiaceae; genus JABFXX01. The sequence goes on along the minus strand of JBQCJR010000348.1, from coordinate 9,395 downwards.
GCTCGCCAAGGTGTTCGATACCGGCAGCGTGCCGAACCCGGCGTTCGTCGCGCTCGGCGCCAAGCTGCCGCCCGCGACCGTCGACAAGATCGCCGCGGCGGTGATCGGGTACGGCGGCGCCGGGGCGATCGCGGGGTGGGCGCGGCCTTCGCGCGAGGCGTACACCGCGCTCGCCGCCAGCCTCGGCAAGGTGGTCAAGCACGGCATCCTCGCCGCGCCCGAGCCGGTGCGGCTCGACGCCCGCGACGTGCTGGTCGAGCCGCCCACCCTGCGCGACTCGGCGCTGGTCGGCGTGCGCCACCACTTCGTGCGCCCACCGGGCGAGCGGCTCGAGTAGCCGCGCGGGCTAGCGGCCCTGGGTCATCTTCAACATCACCAGCGGCGTCTTGAAGATGATCCCGAGCTCGGTGCGCAGGAACGTATCGAACCGCTCGAGCGACGCGGTGTACGCGAGGTCGTAGAGCAGCTTGATCCGCATGTCGTCGGCGAGCGAGCCCTTGGTCTCCTCGAGCTGCCACGGGTTCTGCAGCGTGGCGGCGAGCTTGCCGATCTCGCTACCCTCGGGGATCGAGCCCGTGTAGCCGAGCGAGATCTGCGCGAGCCCGGTGATCCCGGGCTTGACGTCGCGCATCCGCTCCTCGAACAGCGGGATCGCGTACGACAGGTTCTGCAGCAGCTCGGGGCGCTCGGGCCGCGGCCCGACCAGGCTCATCTTGCCGCGCAGCACGTCCCAGAACTGCGGCAGCTCGTCGAGCCGCGACTTGCGGAGGAACTTGCCGACCCGGGTGATCCGCGGGTCGTCCGCGCCGGCCACCACGACGCCGGTCTTGGCCTCGGCGTCGGGGATCATGGTGCGGAACTTGTGCATCTCGAACTCGTCGAACTCGAGCTCCCTGACGCCGTTGTGGCTCCGCGTCGACTTGAGGCTACCCGCGCGGCGCTGCCGGAACAGCACCGGCCCCGGCGACTCGATGTAGATCGCGGCCGCGATGATCGGCATCAGCGGTGCGGTGAGCATCAAACCCAGCGCCGACCCGGCGACGTCGATCGCCCGCTTCGCGAGACGAACGCTGCGCAGCACCTCCCTAGGGTATCACGCGGACCGCGCTCGCTGAACGCCCCCGCGCCGGGTCCTCGCGCATCCCTTACGATGCACCGATCGCTGGTGCAAACCGGCACACTTTCGCGGGGCGCGCGGTCTGAGTATCCTTTGCGGCGATGTCAGCCACGATCCGCCTCTCTGTGCCCGGCACGCTGCGCTATCGCGCGATCGCCGTGCGCGCGGTGGCGGAAGCGGCGCGGCTGGTGTCGTCCTCGTCGCGAGTCGATCCCGAGGATCCACTCGCCCACGACGTGCGCCATCCGTTCGACACCGCCGTGGTGTCGGCGTTCATGGAGATCTTCAACAACGTGGCGATCCACGCGTACCAGCGCCGCGAGGTCGGTACGATCGAGATCGCGATGACACCACACGAGCGCGAGCTCGTGATCGAAGTGCGCGACCACGGGCGCCCGTTCGACATCGAGGGGGTGGCGCCGCTGCCCGCGGATCTCGACGAGGACAGCCTGCCGGAGGGGGGGATGGGAATCCACATCGCCAAGACCATGCTCGACGAAATGACCTACGAACCCGGACCGCCGAACCTGTGGCGGTTGTCCAAGCGGCTCGCGACACCGCAGGTCGCCACCGGAGCCGGGAGGAGCTGACGTGCCCGCACCGTACGAAGTCCAGCGCAACGCGAGCGAGACCCGGCTGATGATCCGCGGCTCGCTCGACATCAACAGCGCGCCGACGCTGTCCGAGGAGATCGACAAGATCATCGCCGCACGGCCGGAGCGCGTGGCCGTGGATCTCGGAGCCCTCGATCTGATCGACAGCTCCGGGGTCGCCGCGCTCGTGAAGCTCTACAAGGGCATCCGCAGCACCGGCGGCGCGATCGCGATCTCGGGGGCGCGCGACCAGCCGCTCGCGATCTTCAAGCTGCTCCGCATGGACAAGGTGTTCAACCTCTAGGCACGCGGTTCGCACGGGCGACCGAGACGACGAACAGGCTGGCCTCGATGCTCCGCGTCCTCGCGATCACCAAGATCTTTCCAAACGCCGTGGAGCCGCTCTCGGCGCCGTTCAATCGCCAGCAGTTCGCGGCGCTGTCGCGGACCTGCGCGCTCTCGGTGATGGCCACGCTGCCCTGGTTCCCGGGGGCCGGCCTGCTCTCGAAGTGGTCGAGCGCGGGCAAGCTGGCCAGGGTGCCGCGGCGCGAGCGGATCGAGGGCATCGACGTGACCCATCCGCGCACGCTGTTCGTGCCGCGGCTCGCCCACGGCGCGTGGGGCCCGATGTACGCGGCGTCGATCGCCCCGGCCGTGCTCGCGCACCGCGGCAAGGTCGACGTGGTGCTCGGCTCGTGGGCCTACCCGGATGGCTTCGCGGCGGTGATCGCGGCGCGGCTGCTCGACGTGCCGTGTGTGGTCAAGCTTCACGGCTCGGACATCAACGTGGTCGCCAAGCTGCCGGGGCCCCGCAAGCAGACCGCGTGGGCGCTGTCGCGCGCGCGCCGGGTGGTCGCGGTGAGCCGGGCGCTCGCCGACGAGGTGGTGGGGCTCGGTGTGCCGCGCAGCACGGTCGCGCTGGTCATGAACGGCGTCGATGGCGAGCTGTTCCGCCCGCGCGATCGGGCGCAGGCGCGCGCCGAGCTCGGCCTGCCCGCCGGGCCGATCGCGCTCTACGTCGGCAACCTCAAGGAGGAGAAGGGCGTGCTCGATCTCGCGCGCGCCTGGGCGGCGGTGCCTCGTGGCTCGCTCGCGATCGTCGGCGGCGGGCCGGCGCGCCCGGCGCTCGAGGCGGCGATCGCGCCGCTCGGCGACCGGGTGCGGCTGGTCGGCCCGCAGCCGCTCGCGCAGGTCCCGACCTGGATGGCGGCGTGCGACGCGCTGGTGCTGCCGAGCCACGCCGAGGGCACGCCGAACGTGGTGCTCGAGGCGCTCGCGTGTGGCCGGCGCGTCGTCGCGACGCGGGTCGGTGGGATCCCGGATCTGATCACCCGCCCGGAGCTCGGCGAGCTGGTGCCGCCGCGCGATCCGGATGCGCTCGCTCGTGCGCTGTCGCGCGCGCTCGAATCGCCCTACGACCCCGACGAGGTCGGCCGGCTCGGCGCCCGCGGCGGCTGGGAGGCGAGCGCCGCGGCGCTGCACGCCGTGCTCGCCGAGGCGGCGGCTGCGGAGGCGCCGCGATGAGCCGCCCGGGGCCCACCGGCGGTGACTGGTACGAGGCCGAGGAGCCGACGCGGCACGGCCTGATCGCCGAGCTGCAGCGGATCAAGCGGCGCACGCTCGTGCGCCCGATCCCGGTGATCCTGCTCGCGCTCGCGATCACCGCCGGGATCGCGTACAAGCTCGCGACCAAGCCGAAGATCTACGAGGCCGACGTGGTGCTCGCGCTCACCGAGGGCACGATGACCACGTCGCGCAGTGGGCTGCCGTTCGATCAGCTGAGGGAGTACGTGACCTCGGTGCTGATGCCGGACGCCAAGCTGCTCCAGCTGATCGAGGAGCGCAACCTCCACCGGCTGCGCCGCAAGCTCGGGCCGCAGTGGGCGATCAACGAGCTGCGCATGCAGCTCGAGGTCGAGATCTGGAAGAACTCGTTCGTCTACTTCCACGAGTCCGAGGCCAACGCGCAGAAGTCGGCGCGCATCGGGCTCACGGTGCTCGACGGAGATCCGGATCAGGCGTTCGAGATCGCGCGCGATCTGGCGCGGATCGTGATCGAGACTCACGACGAGCAGCGCCGCGCGGTCGCGCAGGCGCTCGCCGACGAGGTCGCGATGATGCGCAAGACGATGAACCAGAAGCTGGCCGACCTCGCCACGGCGATCTCGGTCAAGCAGACGGCGCTCGCCGAGGCGCGCACGCGCGGCAACGTGGGGCTCGCCGCGGCGCTGATGACCGATGTCGCGGCGCTCGCGCACACGGAGAAGCGCGCCGAGGAGCAGCTCGCGGCGATCCTCCGGAGCCCCGAGGCGCTCGCCGACGAGGTCACCGCCGCGGGCCTCGGCACGCGGATCGACCTGGTCGAGGAGCGCCGCCCGGATCGCCAGGAGCAGTCCGGGCTGGTGCTCGCGATGATCGTGATCGTGATCGGCACCGGCGCGACGATCGGCGCGGCGCTGTTCGTCGGAGCGTTCGACTCTCGCGTCCACGATACCGACGACGTGGCGCGACTCGGACTCCCGGTGCTGGGCCATGTGCCCGGATTCCCAGGTGACGACGTCGGGTCTCTCCACGGCCGTGGCGCTCTGCGTGGCAAGCGCACCGCTCGTGTACCATCGTTCCTCAAATGGCGCTCTCAGCGATAACTCCGCGCGATCGTCTCCAGCGGCTGGTCGATCTCGGCCGGAAGACGCTGCGCTACTGGTGGCTCGTCGCGATCTTCGCGGTGGCCGGCGGTGGGCTGTCGCTCGCGTTCGCGATGCTGCGCACCAAGAACTTCCAGTCGTGGTCGACGATCTTCTACCAGGAGCGGATCCAGTCGCAGCTGCTGTCGCCGAACCGCGAGGAGATCGTCCAGCGCAACATCGGAGACAAGTACCGCGAGCTGCTGCTCGCGCGCGCGCAGCTCGAGCAGATCGTCAACGACCCGAAGCTGAACCCGTACCCCAACGAGAAGGACCCCGACGTCGCGATCGACAAGCTGCGCCAGGCGGTCAAGCTCGAGGCGCGCGGCGGCAACGCGTTCCGGATCGTGTACAGCGACGTCGACCCGAACCGCGCCAAGGCGGTCACCGAGAAGCTGACCAAGCAGCTGCAGGACAAGGACGAGACGCTGCGCAACGAGCAGGCGCGCGCGACGGTGGAGTTCGCCACCAAGCAGAAGGAAGAGGCGACGGTCAAGCTGCGCGGGTTCGAGCAGGAGCTGGCCGAGTTCCTGTCGCGCCACCCGGAGTTCGCGCAGGACCCGAACACCGCGCAGAGCGAGGGCGCCTCGATCCGCGCGATCCGCGACCAGAAGAAGAACGCCGCGACGGGCAACCCGAAGCTGTACGCGCTCGAGCGCCAGCGCCAGCGGATCCAGGCGCGGCTCGACGCGCCGCCCGACGCGGTGGTCCGGCTGCCGGCGGCGCCGCCGTCCGCCGAGCGGATCGCCGCCGAGGCCGCGGTCAGCGAGGCGCAGCGCGAGCTCGGCCAGGCCAACCGCGAGCTCGAGGACGCGCAGTCGAAGTTCATGCCGAAGCACCCGGCGGTGATCAAGGCGCAGGAGCGCGTGGCGATGGCGCAGCAGCGGCTCCGCCACGCCCAGGCCGCGGTGCCGCCGGATCAGCCGCAGACGGTCGCGCCGGCGTCGCCGGAGGATCGCGCGAAGCTGCAGCGCGAGCTGGGCCAGATCGAGCAGCAGATCGCGAAGCTGCAGAGCGGCAAGCCGGAGGGCGCGGACACCAGCACCAACTGGGTGGTCCAGCTCGAGACCCAGCACGCCGAGCTGCGCCGCAGCGTCAACGAGCAGCGCGAGCGCGTCGAGTCGCTGGCCGATAGCGTGTTCCGCTCGCAGATCGACGCCAACCAGAAGCTCGCCGAGCAGGGCGGCCGGCTCGCGGTGGTCGACCCGGCGTTCAAGCCGGTCAAGCCGTCGGGCCCGGGCAAGACGATCTTCCTGATGGCCGGCATGGTGCTGTTCCTGTCGCTCGGGTTCGCGCTCGCCGTGGGCATGGCGGTGATCGACGATCGGCTGTACCGCCGCAGCGACCTCGACCAGCTCGGGGTGACCGTGCTCGCCGTGATCCCGCCGAGCCCCGCGGGCGCGGCCAGGGGCGCGGCGAAGGTCAAGGCCCGGCCGGGCAAGCCGGGGAAACCGGGGAAGCACTCGAAGGAGGCCGCGTGACCAAGCGAACGACCAGCCGGTTCGGCGACGCGCCGGGGACGCCCGAGCGCCGCGGCGCCCCGCTGCCGCTGATGACCCAGCCGATGATCCCGATCGCGGTCGAGGGCGACGACCCATCGGCGACCCGCGTCGAGAACCCGATCGCGGCGCTCAAGCCGGAGACCGCGGCGGCGCTGTTCGGCAAGACCACGACGGCGATGGCGCCGCTCGCCCGGCAGCCGCTCGCGCCGGCGGGCCCGCCGCCCGAGATCGGCCTGACCCAGCACCACCTGCCCGAGGAGGCGATCGATCCGCGGCTCGCGCTGGTGCTCGATCCGGACTCCGAGCGCTCGGCGGCGTTCCGGGTGCTCCGCCACCACCTGCTCGAGGTGGGCCGGCCGCAGTCGATCGTGGTGACCAGCCCGACGGCGGGCGACGGCAAGACCACCACCGCGCTCAACCTGGCGCTCGCGCTGGCTGAGTGCGGCCGCGCCAAGGTGCTGCTGGTCGAGACCCACCTGCGCCGGCCGCAGCTGTCGAACGTGTTCAAGTTCGTGCCGCCGTGGTGCTTCGCCGAGCAGCTCGCGGCGCACCGCCACCAGCCGATGATGCCGTGGAGCCTGATCGAGATCCCGCAGCTGTGGCTGCACGTCGCGGCGATCAACCCGCGGATCGAGAAGACCCAGCTGCTCGACGGGCCGGCGTTCGCGATCGCGATGGAGCGGCTGCGGCTCGGCGGCTACGAGCACATCGTGGTGGATGGGCCGCCGGTGCTGGGCTCGGCGGACGTCAACCTGATGGCGGATGCCGCGGACGCGGTGGTGATCGCGCTGCGCGCCCGGCGCTCGACGACGCGCGACCTGCGGCGGGCGATCGACCAGATCGGCCCGGGCAAGGTCGCCGGCACGGTGCTGGTCCAGCCCTGATGTGATCCAGATGCAGGCCTTGCGTCCGTCGCGCGCCCGGTAGCACGGCGGGCGCGGCGGCTCGGGTAGCTGCGGGATAACGGGAGGGCGGGCGCGATGGACGGCCGCGCGGGGATCGAGCTACGTTGGCGCCCATGAGCGAGGCGGGCGTGGCGAGGGGCGTGGTGATCGGCGCGCGCCGAGCACGCGTCGAAGCGCGGTGATGGCGCTGGTGTTCGATCGCCGGGTGGACCTGAGCGGTCCGGTGCTGCACGCGATCGCGATCGGCGTCGGCGACTACGCCCACCTGCCCGCCTCGCGTGATGGCGATCCCGGCGACGAGCCCGGCGCGCCGGGGCTGCACGGGCGGACCTCGGCGTCGCGCACGGCGATCGAGCTGGCGCGCTGGCTGGCGCAGCACTGCGACGATCTGGTCGCCCCGGTCGCGACGATCCGGCTATGCGTTGCACCGGCGGACGGCGACGGCGCGAGGCCGCCGCGCGGGGCGACCGGCGCGACCCGCGCCGAGATCGTCGCGGCGCTCCACGCGTGGCGCGCCGAGCAGTTTCCCGATGACGTCGCGCTGTTCTACTTCGCGGGCCACGGCGTGCAGCGCAGCCGCGCGGACCTGGCGCTGCTGTGCAGCGACTTCGGCGCGCCCGGCGGCGACCCGCTCGACGGCGCGATCGACCTGATGAACGTCTGGGACGGCCTGGGCCGGATCGCCACCACCGCGACCAACGCGCGCACCCAGCTGTACTTCGTGGACGCGTGCCGCGCGCCTCGGAGCTCGCTGGTCGAGCCGGCGCGCGCAGGCGTGCCCCGCGTGTTCGACGCTCGCGTGCTGCACGGCAAGGAGGACCGGCGCGCGCCGATCTTCTACGCGACGACGCCGCCGAGCCTCGCGCAGGCGAGCCCGGGGATCTCGTCGCTGTTCTCGCGGCTGCTCGTGCGCTGCCTCGAGAACGATGCGGCCACCCTCGACGACACGACCGGCCAGTGGCAGATCACCTCGAAGTCGCTCCAGCGCGCGCTGGCGACCCGGTTCCGCAGCCTGGCGGGCGCGACGACGGACCACGAGTGCGACGCCGACCACGCGATGCACGACTTCCTGATCTCGCGGGTGGCGGCGCCGCTCTGCGACGTGCGGGTGCACCTCGATCCCGATGACGCGGCGCCGGTCGCGGCGCTCCGGGTGCGCGACCTCGACCGCCAGGAGGACATCGCGGTGCACCGCCCGGGGCCGGGGGATCCGTTCGATTGCTCGCTGACCGGCGGGTACTACGCGTTCGGCGCCGAGATCGAGCCACCGACGCCGCCGTTCGTCGGTTGCCGGCCCCGGCCGCGGCTGATCGACCCGAGCCGGCTCGCGCCGATCACGCTGAAGGTCGTGCCGTGAGGAGGCCACTGCCGCTCGGGGAGCTCCGGTTCGAGCTCGCGCTCCCGGAGCGGCTCGCCGGGGCGGCGCTGCCGATCGAGGTCCGGGCGGCGGATCGCCGGCTGGTCGGCCGGTTCGATCCGAAGCAGTCGGTGCCGCTGCTGCCCGGGGCCTACTACGTCAACGTGCCGCTGCCGTGTGGCGACGAGCTCTCCGACTGGGTCGAGATCGCCCCGGGCGCGGCGACCACGGCGTCGCTCGGCGCGGCCGATTCCGGCGAACCCTCGTCGGTCCACCACGCGCGCTCGCTGGCGCTCGGCCGCTCGCTCGGCCTGAGCGCCGAGGATCTCCAGCGGCTCCGCGCGCGCCGGGCGCTCGATCCGGACCAGCCGGTGGGGTTCCGGGTGTGGCTCGGCAAGCTCGGCGCCTACCGGCCGGCGGATGCCGCGCGCGCGGTGATCGAGGCGAGCGCCGGCGCGATCCGGATCCAGATCCCGCCACACGGCGCCGGCCCGACCAAGCAGATGCTGGTCCAGCTGTGCGTCGCCGGGCGCGCGGGGGTGGTCGTCGTGGTTCCGCAGCGCCCGGCCGGCGCGCCGATCGAGGTCGCGATCGCGCGCACCGGCGACGAGCTGATCCTCGACGCGCAGCTCGAGAACCGCGACGCCGACGCGATGATCCGCTACGCGACCGACGTGGATCGCACGCGCATGATCGGCCGCGCGATGGAGATCCGCGGCCTCTTGCACGCCGAGGTCGAGGATCCGATCGCCGCGGCGGCAGGCGCGGCCGCGCTGCTGGGGATCGATCGCGCGCAGGACGTCGAGCGCTGGCTGCCCGCCCTCGCCGACGCGACGCCGTGGCTGGCCGATGGCCCGGCGCTCGCCGCCGAGGCGCTCGCCCGGCGCGGCTCGCACGCCGACGCGCTGGGGCGGCTGCTCCAGCTCGGCCCCCGCGGGCTACCGCTGTTCGCCGATTCGCTCGCGTACGCCGTGCGCCGCCTCGATCGCTACCGCCGCGCGCGCGACGCCTCGCTCGGCGAGACCCGGCTCGGCCCCGCGCGTGGGCTGCTCGAGCGGCTCCAGCGCTACGCCCTGTTCCGGGTCGCCGGCCGGCCGCTCACCACGTTCCGCGCGCTCGACCCGAACGAGCCGAGCGACGCGCCGTTCCCGGACCGGCTGCCCGCGGACGTCCGGCCGATCGTCGCGCCGTGACCGCCGCGCGCGCCGCGCGGCGCGAGCCGCGCTCCCGGCCCCGG
>JBQCJR010000347.1:0-6981 GCA_051952595.1 Kofleriaceae bacterium | reverse complement strand
GCCGCTCCAGGGCGAGACCGCCGCGGCGCTGCGCGCGCGATTTCCGCAGATCCCGGCGACGATCGACTCGGTCGTGCTGGTCGATGGCGATCGCGTGCACCTGCGCACCAAGGCGTTCCTCTACGTCGCGAAGTACCTGACTCGCCCGTGGCGCTGGGCCTACCACCTGCGGTGGCTGCCGGCGGTGGTGGTCGATCTCGGCTACCGGCTCGTCGCGCGGATCCGCTACCGCGTGTGGGGCAAGCTCGATACCTGCACCCGGCCGACAGCGGACGAGCGCGCGCACCTGCTGCCGTGATCGGGCTCAGATTTCCGAGGCCCCTGGGCCGTGATCTCGTGCAGTTCGCGCGGGCACGCGCCTTGTAGCGCAACGGGCCGATGAGGCCGTGGGGGATCTCGGGATGGTTCGTCTGTCTGCTCGCCGCCGCGCCTTCCGCGTCGGCCTCGCCCGAGCCTCCGCCCGCCCCCGCCCCCGCCTCAGGGCTGGCCGCCGCGCCCGACGTGCCCACGCCCGCCCCCGCGCCGCGCGCGACCGGCGATGCCGACCCCGGCGACCCGCCGCCGCGCCCCGCGCCGCCACCACCCGCGACCGAGCTGCACAGCTACCGCTGGAAGATCATCGCCGCCGACGTCGCCACGCTCGGGTTCGGGATCGCCGCCACCCAGCTGTCGCGCCGCGGCGAGCGCCCCGGGATGATCTCGACCGCCGCGATCACCTCCTACTTCTTCGCCGCGCCCTTGATCCACGCGATCGACCACGAGCCCGGCCGCGGCCTGAAGAGCTTCGGGCTGCGGATCGCCGCGCCGCTGCTGTTCGGCCTGATCGGCCGCGCGTTCGCCCCGGAGCCGTGCGCGAGCTGCGAGCACGACGTGCGCGAGGACCGGTTCTTCCAGGGCGCCAACATGGGCGTGGCGACCGCGTTCGTGCTCGACGGGCTGTTCCTCGCCCGACCGGTGGCCCGGCCGGTCCGGCGGGCGTGGACCCCGCTGGTGACCGCCTCCCCCCACGGGGTCGCGCTCGGCGTGGTCGGCGAGCTCTGAGGTTGGTGGCCGCACCGGTTCTGGTCTGCCGCGCGCCCGCGATATGATATCGGACGATGCCAGCCAAGCGGCTCGCGGTCTTCGACCCGTCGGGCCGAGTGATCGCCGAGCTCGCGCCACACGCCGCCGCCGCGCGCGTCACCCTCGTGCCGGCGACGCCGGGCGAGCCGCCCACCGGGTGCGCCGCGCTGCTGGTCGCGCCGCTGGTCGCCGGTGATCTCGGACCTGCGCCGCTCGAAGGTCCGCCGCGCTGGATCGTCGGCGATGGCTCGAACGCCGCGCGGGTCGCCGGTGCGGCCGCCGGTGCGGGCGCGTGTGGCGTGTTGCTCACGCCGGTATCGGCCGCGGCGCACGAGGCGATCGCGCACGGTGATCCGACGCCGCCGGACTTCGACCTCGCGCGCGCGCGCGGGCTGATCGCGACCTCGCTCGTCGATCTCACCGGCGCCGCGGCCGGGACGCTGCTCGCGGTCGCCGAGGGGTTCACCGCGAACGATTGCATCGTGTGGTGGCGCGACGGCAACCAGATGGCGCCCACCGCCGCGCGCGAGGCGCCGGCCGAGGGCTATCGCGCGGAGGTCGCCGGCGCCGCGCGGATCGCGGCCGCCGCGGCGGGCACGGTGCTCACCAGCGGCCCCGCGCCGCGCGCCGTGATCGCCGACGCGCTGCGCTCCGGCCCGACCGAGGTCGCCGGGCTGGTCGCGATCGTCGCCGACGCGCCGCGCCGGTTCTCGGCCGCCGAGCGCACCGATCTGAAGGCGCTCGCCGCGCGGCTGACCCGCGAGCTGTCGTGGCTGACCAGCCACCGCCGGCTGGTCGCCGAGGGCGAGCGGCTGCTCGCCGCGAGCCTCCACGATCCGCTGACCGGCGCGATGACCCGCGGGGCGTTCGAGCAGACCGTCGCACACGAGGTGGCCGCCGCGTCGCGCCGCGACGAGCAGCTGACGCTCGCGGTGATCGACGTGATCGGGCTGCGCCGGATCAACCTCGCCCACGGCCACCGCGCCGGCGACGAGGTGCTCGCCCAGGTCGCCGGCCGGATCCGCGCCACGGTGCGCGGCAACGATCCGATCGGCCGGTTCGGCGGCGACGAGATCGCGGTGCTGCTGGTCGGCGCCACCGACGCCCAGGCGGCGCTCGTGGTGCGCAAGCTGATCCTGCGGATCCAGCAGGACCCGATCCGGATCGACGACGCCACCGAGGTCGCGGTGACCGTGCGCGCCGCGGCCACCGAGATCGCGCCCGGCGAGCGCAGCGGCGAGGCGGCGTTCTCGCGCTGCTACGCCGGGCTGCGCAGCGCGCCCGCCGGCGACGTCCGGCTGATCGCGCCCGACGAGCGCGCGACCGACGATCCGGGCGCCGATCCCGGCTCGCTCTCGGTGGGCACGGTGGTCGGCGGCACGTATCGCGTGGTCCACGAGCTGTCGCGCGGCGCGATGGGCGTGGTCTACCGCGGCGAGGATCTCGGGCTCAACCGCGCGGTCGCGATCAAGGTGCTGCGCTCGGACCTCGCGTCGGATCGCGATCTGGTGGCGCGGTTCCGCGCCGAGGCCGCGATCCTCGCCTCGCTGCACCACCCCAACCTGGTCCAGGTCTACGCGCTCGGCGAGCACGCCGGCGAGGTCTACTTCGTGATGGAGCTGGTCGAGGGCCAGCCGCTGTCCGAGGTGCTGCGCGCGACGCTCGAGCGCGGCGAGTGGCTGCCCGCCGCCGCGGTGGCGCAGATCGCGCTCGAGATCGGCGACGCGCTCGACGCGATGCACGAGCTCGGCGTGATCCACCGAGACGTCAAGCCGGCGAACGTGCTGCTCGATCGCGAGCGCGATCGCGCGGTGCTGGTCGATGTCGGCGTCGCGGTCAAGGCGGGCGATCAGCGCGACGCCGCGGGCACGCCGGGGTTCGCGGCGCCGGAGTCGTTCCTCGAGCACGCCGACGCACCGACCACCGACGTCTACGGCCTCGCCGCGACGGTGTACTGCATGCTGACCGGCAGGCCGCCGTTCGGCTCGGGGCCGGCGCCCCAGGTGGTCCAGCGCCAGCTCCACGATCCGCTCGCCCCGCCTTCGCGGCTGCGGCCTTCGCTGTCCGAGGCGGTCGACGAGGTGCTCGCCAAGGCGCTGTCGCCGGTGCCGCGCAAGCGGTGGGCCTCGGCGTCGACGTTCGCGCTCGCGCTCGGCCGCGCGCTCGAGCGGCTGCCCGCGGATCGCGCGCCGGCGCGCACCGCCGACCCCGCGCGCACCGGCGATCCGGCCCAGGTGATCGAATCGCTGCTCGCGCCGACCTCCGGGCTCGAGGCGACCAACCTGCAGCTCGCGCCGGCGCGCCGCGCGGTGAGCGGCCTGGTGCGCGCCGCGCACCTGCGCGTGCTCTCGCGGCTGCTCCAGCATCACCTCGGCGAATCGGGGATGGCGCGGATCGCCTCCGAGGCGCCCCACATCGCCTCGCTGTTCACGCCCGCGCTCGCGCCGCTCGCCTGGGTCGAGCTGGCCGGGCTCGTCGACGCGCTCGCGATCGCGCGCACCGCGGTGCCCAGCCAGCTGGTGCCGCGCACCGTCGGCCGCGGCACGATGAGCGCGACGTTCTCGCGGCTGTTCGGCGCGGATCCGTCGTCGCTCTCCGCCGAGACAGTGCTCGCGGCGCTCCCGACGTTCTGGGCGCGCTACCACGACTGGGGCGACGTCGACGTGCAGGTCGAGCGCGGCGCGGCCGGGATCGTCCTCCACGGCTATCCGGGCTCCACGGATCTGTGCGCGCTGATCGCGGCGCAGCTCGAGCGCATCGTCGAGCTCGCGGGCGGCTCGACGGTCGCGGCGATCCATCCGGCGTGTGCGTGCCGGGGCGCCGCGCGCTGCGAGTACCAGCTGACCTGGCGCTAGCTCCCGCGTGGCTCGTGGTACTACCGCGCCATGCGCACTCCGTTCGTGGTCGGCAACTGGAAGCTGAACAAGACGATCAACGAGTCGCTCGCGCTCGTGACCGAGCTGAAGAACCAGCTCGGCGCGGTCAAGGGCGTGGCGGTCGGCGTGGCGCCGACGTTCCTGTCGCTGCACGCGGTGGCGAAGCGGCTCGAGGGCTCGTCGATCGCGACGGCGGGCCAGGACTGCCACTGGGAGGCGAGCGGCGCGTGGACGGGCGCGGTCTCGGCGCCGCTGCTCGCCGACGCGGGCGCGAGCTGGTGCATCCTCGGCCACAGCGAGCGCCGCCAGTTCTTCGGCGAGACCAACGAGTCGGTCAACAAGAAGCTGCGCGCGGTGCTCGCCGCGAAGCTCGGCGCGATCGTGTGCATCGGCGAGAGCCTCGCGGAGCGCGACGCCAGCCGCACGCTCGCGGTGATCGACGAGCAGCTCGCGGGCGGGCTCGCCGGGATCGACGCCGCGGCGTCGGCGCGCATCGTGATCGCGTACGAGCCGGTCTGGGCGATCGGCACCGGGCGCACGGCGACGCCCGCGCAGGCGCAGGAGGTCCACGCACACATCCGCGCGCGACTGTCCGAAAGGTGGGGAGCGGTTGCGGCGGACGCGATCCGTATCCAGTATGGCGGCTCGGTGAAGCCCCAGAACGCGGAAGCCTTGATGGCCGAGAAGGACATCGACGGAGCCCTGGTCGGAGGCGCATCGCTCGAAGCAGCTGATTTTATTGCGATCGTGAAGGCAGCACGACCCAGCTAGCTGCTTGCACGCCAATCCGCGTTGGGCTAGAAGCAAGGACTCGAAATGTCGACGCTCGTTACGATCCTGCACGTCATCGTGTGCCTGTTCCTGATGCTCACGGTGCTGTTGCAGAGCGGCAAGGGTGGCGGCATGGGTGCGGCCTTTGGTGGTGGCAACTCGACCACCATGTTCGGCGGCTCCGGTGCCTCGGGCTTCCTGAAGAAGCTGACGGCGGTCGCCGGCACCATCTTCATGGCGACCTCGATGGTGCTCGCGTTCATCGCCAGCCACAACTCGGCCGATGCCCTCGAGAAGTTCGGCGCCGAGCAGCAGCAGCTCGCCGACGAGAAGGAGAAGGCGCGCACCGAGGCCCTCCAGAACGGCGGCGCCGCCGGCGGGTCGGAGAACGGCTCCGCGTCGACCATGACGCCGCCGGAGGGCGCGGCCCCGGCTGGCTCCACCGAGGGCTCGGCCCCGCCGGCCACCTCGGAGGAAGGCTCGGCTGCGGCCCCCGCTGGTTCGGCGGTGCCCGCCGGCGCTGGCAACCCCGCTGGCGGCACCTCGGGCGCGGCTCCGACGCCGGCCGAGCAGCCGCTCCCCGCGGGCACCCCGGGCGCGCGACCCAACCCGGCGACCCCGGAGAGCGTGCAGCCGGCCACCGGCGCCGAGAAGGCCGCCACGCCCGCCGAGAAGCCCGCCGCGCCCGCCGCGCCCGCGCCGGCCGGCAGCGCCGCCCAGTAGCTCCACGCGCGCGCCACGCGCGCTGACGCGAGCCCCGCGCGCATTGGGCGCGCCGACCGACGATGCTAGTTTCCCGGCATGCGGTTCGCGAAGTACCACGGGCTCGGGAACGACTTTCTCGTCGTCGATCTGCGCACGGCATCCGCCGAGGAGGCGGCCGCCTGGCAGGACCCGAAGCGGGTCGCGATGGTGTGTGATCGCCAGTTCGGCGTGGGCGGCGACGGCGTGCTCGCCGTGCTCCCTTCGAAGATCGCCGATGCGCGGATGCGCGTCTTGAACAGCGACGGCAGCGAGGCCGAGATGTGCGGCAACGGCATCCGCTGCGTCGCGAAGGAGCTCCACGATCGCGGCGGGCTCGCCCGGCCCGAGATCGCGATCGAGACCGGCGCCGGCCGCCTGGTGTGTGCGATCGATGCCGAGGGCGGGATCGCGCGCTCGATCACCGTGCAGATGGGCGCCCCGCGCCTGACCCGCGGCGAGATCCCGATGATCGGGCCCGACGGCGAGCGCTGCGTCGCCCAGCCGTTCGAGGTCGCGGGCGAGACCCGCCCGCTGACCTGCGTGTCGATGGGCAATCCACACGCGATCACGTTCGTCGACTCCCGCGACGAGGCGTGGCAGCTCGCCCGCTCGATCGGCCCCACGGTCGAGACCCACGCGTGGTTCCCGCGGCGCACCAACGTCGAGTACGCGCACGCGCGCAGCCCGCAGGAGATCGACCTGGTGGTCTGGGAGCGCGGCTGCGGGATCACCCACGCGTGTGGCACCGGTGCTTGCGCGACCACCGTCGCCGCGATCCTGACCGGCCGCGCGTCCGCGGGCTCCCCGGTCCGCGTGAACTTGCCCGGCGGCGCGCTCGAGATCACCGTCCTGCCGGATTTCTCGAACGTGCTGATGAAGGGCCCGGCGGTTCACGTCTTCGACGGAACGCTCGCCGACCTCGTGGCGCGCCCGTAGCGCGCCGCTCGCTCAGTAGGAGCGAGGCGCAGGAGCCGGCGCAGGCGCAGGCGTCGCGTAGCCGCCGTACGTCTGCGCGCCGTACGGCTGCCCGCCGTAGGGATCGCTCTGCAGGCCCTGCTGCTGCGCGTACGGATCCGCGCCGGCCGCGGGCGCCTGGCGCCAGCCGTTCCAGTCGCCGATCCGATCGCGGCGCTCGCTCCACCAGCGGCCGGAGTACTGCCGGCCCTGGACGTCGAAGACGAGGTAGCCCTGGCCGGTGAGCGGCGGATCGTTGGGCTCCTGCCACGTGAACTGGAGCACGTTGCCGCGCAGGTTGCCGGCGAAGTAGCCGACGACCTCCTGCCCCTGGCGCTGGTAGCTCCATACGCCGTGCACCGCGCCACTCGCGAGCCCGCCCTTGGAGTTGTCGGCCTCGATCTTCACGCCGCCGAACGTGGACCGCCACAGGCCGAGGGCGCGCGAGGGCTCCATCTGCTGCGGCGGTGGCGGACTCCCGCCGGCCTGGCCCTGCGCGATCATCGAAGGATTCTGGTTGGAGCTCGACGTTGCCGAGCCCGCGGCGGCGATGCATGCAGCCAGGACGGCAACT
>JBQCJR010000346.1:0-15577 GCA_051952595.1 Kofleriaceae bacterium | reverse complement strand
GCGCGCTCGCCGATCATCTCGGCGACCTGAGGCTCGACGTCGCCGCCGAGCGCCTCGTTGTAGAGCTCGACGATATCGTCGGGTCGATCGAGATCTGCCGCGAGCGACTCGGCGTCCTCCCACGCGCTCACCGCGTGAGGGGAGTGCTTGACGGCGGCAGCAGCTTCCTTCAACTGAGACAGGTCGGCCATGAGCTCCTCGACGTGCGCAGCGGCTTCCGGAACGACCACCGACGCACCACGACGCGTCGATGACCCTTGTGGCGGCTCGGGAAAAATAGCACTGCCGCGCGCCGGCTGCGCGCTACGTGGCGTCAGAACGCCCGGCGAATGCCGAGCACGACCGAGAGCGGCGCCTGGAACGCGGTGGGCAACAGGTACGCGGTGCGCCGGACCGCGGGCTCGCCACCGGCGGTCTTGAGCCACACCAGATCGGTGCGCGCTCCACCCTGGATCGGCAGCACCGACCCGGCGGCGTAGATCTGGTCGACCTGCGTCGCATCGTCGCGGTCGAACGCGTTGAACACGTCGAGGGTGGCGTCGAAGCCGCGCCAGCCCGCCGCGAGCCGCACGTTGGCCTGTGACAGCATCGGCCCGCGGCCGGTCGAACCACGCGGCAGCAGCTGGACCACGCCGAGATCGCTATCGGCGAGCACCTCGCGCGGCTTGCCGCTCGACACGGTGAGTCGCGCCGACACCGCGACCGCCACGCTGCCGAGCCGCCCGCGCCGGATCGCCTCGACCGCGAACCGGTGGCCGGGGTCGGTGGGCAGATGGCCGGACAGGTTGGAGGCGTCGAGGTCCCAGTCGCCTCCCTCGTAGAGCTGCGCGCCCTGCCGCGGATCGTACGGGCCGGTCCACGTGCCGATCACCCGGCCGTACAGATAGGTGGCGCGCAGCACCAGCTTGGCCCTCGGATCGGTCGACAGCTCGGCCGCGACGATCGTCGCGGCGCGGGTCGCGGGAGCGCTGCCGTCGCGGCCGGGGTTGTCGAACCGGACCACCAGCTCCTCGGGGTCGGCGAGCACGGTCTCGTAGCCGCGGCGCAGCCAGCGGCCCTGGACCCACGCGGTCGCGCGCACGGTGTCGACCCGGCCGAGCTCGACCCCGAGCGTCGCCTCGTCCTGGGCGGCCGGCTCGATCCCCGCGGCGACCCGGTACGGTCCCCCGAGCTCGATCCGGCGACCGAACCCGAACATGCTCTCGATCTCGCGCACGGTGCGCGGGCGCGAGGTCACGGTCGCGCCGACCCCGGCCGGCAACATCACGAAGCTGCGGCCGAGGCTGGTCCACACCCGCGAGCGGCCCTCGCCGAGCGGGTCCCACGCGAGGCCGAGCCGCGGCGCGATCTGGTCGGAGAGGTGGAGGTTCGGGCCGACCCACATCAGCTCCCAGCGCACGCCGGCGTTGGCCTGGAGGCCGGGCGCCATCAGGAACGTGTCTTCGAGATAGGCGGCGGTGTAGCGCGCGCGGTGCGAGCGGCGCGACGCGTCCGCGTAGGCGCACGGCGCCATCGGCTCTTCCAGGCACGCCCCGTCGAAGAACCGCAGGGTGTCGGTGTGGCCTTCGAACAGGCTGCGCACGATCTCGCCGCCGGTGAACCGCGCCGTGGTCACCAGCCGCGAGTCCTCGAGCGTCGCGCCGGCGCGCAGCACGTGATCGCCGATGCGGTGGGCGAGGTCGGCGGTCGCGGTCGGGCGATCCGCGACGGTGTCGACCAGCTGGCCGACGCCGCCGCTGGAGAACAGGCCGGCCGGGATCGGGCAGTTGATGATCGACGGGAACGGGTCGTCGGGCGAGAGATCGTTGCACGCCGCGGCGAGCACCGGGTCGTCGGCGAGCGTGCCGGGCAGGTACGCGGTCTGGTGCTGCGCGAGGTTCGCGGCGGCCCGATCGCGCGCGGCTTCGGTGCGAGTCGCGTGGTGCCACGCGAGCTGGATCCGGGCGCGCGTGTGGGTCCACCGGCCGCGCCAGGTCGCGATCGCATCTCCCACCCACGCGTGGCGATCGATGCCGCCGGCCTGCTGGGTCGCGTTGGCGTAGAAGAAGCTGTCGCGCGCGGCCTGGCCGATCAGCGTCAGATCGAGGTGGTGAGCGCCGCGATCCCAGCCGGCGCGCGCCATCGCCGGGATCAGGTAGTCGAGCGTGGTGGTGCTCGTGCGCGAGATCAGCTCGGTCGCGAGTGGACCGGGTCGGCCATCGGGAGTGCCGTCCTGGTCGCGATCGACCAGGCGCGACGCGCGCCAGTCGAACTGGGTGGCGGCGAGCGACGGGGCGATGCCGGCTGCGTACCACGCGCGTCCGCCGGCCAGGCGGCCGAGCGGACCGGTGCCGACCACCGAGGCGCTGGTCTCGGGCCCGGCGCTGACCACCAGCCGGCGCAGCTGATAGCTGCCGTCGGGGATCGGGCGGGTGCGTGGATCGAGGGTGAGCCGGCCCCACGCGTGCGCGGCGAGCTCGTGGGTCGGCGTGCCGCGCCGGAGCTGGGCGTCGATGGTGCCGCCGGTGCTCGTGCGATCGCGCGCGGCGAACCCGCCGGCGGTGACCAGCAGGCCATCGAGGAAGGTCAGCGGGACGCGGGTCTCGACGTTGCCGGTGCGCAGGTGATCCGCGGGCGCGCCCTCGATCGTCCACCGGTTCTCGAGCCCGGTGGCGCCGCCGAACGATGGCCCGACGTCATCGCGGCCGGCGCCGAGCGCCCAGTGCGCGACCGCGTCGTGGCGAACGTCGGCGACCGGCAGCTCGAGCAGGTAGCTCGCGGGCAGCCAGGTGCGCAACGCGTACGGCGAGACCTCGTCGAGTGGATCGGTCGCGCTCGCGCAGCCGAACGCCCGACCGTCGTCGCAGCTCGGGGGCGCCTCGCGCGGCGCGGCGTCGAGGCCGAACAGGTCGCGCGGGTCGCTCGGGTCGCGCGGACCGTCCGCGGCCGCCGTCCGGCTCGCCACCAGGCCGGCGAACGACGCGATCAGCGCACGGCGGCAGCGCACCGCGCGACGGTAACACGCGCGACGCACGCCGCGCGTCCGGTCGGGCGCGGGCTAGGCGAGCGCGGCCCGGTGTCGGTCAGTGGTCGTGGTCGCAGTCCGGGCCGTGCTCGTGGGCAGGCTGCGCGGCGATCTCGGCGCGCACCTTGTCCATGTCGAGCGCCTTGGCCTGGGTGACCAGCTGCTCGAGCGCGGCCGGCGGCAGCGCGCCGGACTCGCGGAACAGCAGGATGCCGTCGCGGAACAGCATCAGCGTCGGGATCGCCGAGATCCCCGCCGCGCCGGCGAGCTCCTGCTGCGCCTCGGTGTCGACCTTGCCGAATACCACGTCGGTGTGGGTGTCCGAGGCCTTCTCGAACACCGGACCGAACGCGCGGCACGGGCCGCACCACTCGGCCCAGAAGTCGAGCAGCACGATGCCCGTATTCTCGATCGTCTGCTGGAAGTTGTCCGCCGTGATCTCGACAGTGGCCATGGTGAGACCTTGGCGTGCCCGAGTCGGGACTGCAAGGCCGCGCGCCAGCTACGCATGAGCGCTTCGCGCATCGCTCTCCCTACTACGAGGACCGCCGCGCCCGCCGCACGCTGGAGTGGGCGCTGGCTCGATGATCGCGTGCTAGCCTTTCACTCGATGGCCAGGATTCGCATCAGCTACAACGCGCCGGTCGTCTTGACGTTCGCGATCCTCGCGGTCCTGGTGTTCCTGTTGCCGCAGGATCTCCGGGTCCGGTGGTTCGCGGCGTATCCCGAGCTGGGGCCCACGAACACGTACGTCGGACTGGTCAGCCACATCCTCGGCCACGCGAGCTGGGAGCACCTGCTCGGCAACTTCATGTTGATCCTGTTGATCGGGCCGATGCTCGAGGAGCGGTTCGGTTCGTTCCAGCTGCTGATCATGATCCTGCTCACCGCGCTGGTGACGGGCCTCATCAACGTCGTGTTCTCGAGCAACCTGCTGCTCGGCGCGAGCGGCATCGCGTTCATGATGATCCTGCTCGCCTCGACGGCGAACATCCGCCAGGGCGAGATCCCGCTGACCTTCATCGCGGTCGCGGTGATCTACCTCGGCGGCGAGCTGGTGCGCGCGGTCAGGAGCGACGACCAGATCTCCCAGATGGCGCACCTGATCGGCGGCGCGACTGGCGCGGTGTTCGGCTTCCTGCAGGCGCGCGCGCGGGGCATCGCGCCCAAGTCGCTGGTCGACAAGGCAGCGCCGGGTGCCGCGCGATCGGCCAAGCCGCCCGCGGCGGCGGCCAAGCCGCGCTGACCGCGACGCTAGACGAAGAAGTCGGGGAGCAGCTGCGCGGTCGGGTCGACCGCGTACTCGGACAGATCGGTCTTGCCCTCGGCGGCGAGCACCTCGTCGTCGATCAGGAACTTGCCGGTCAGCTCGCGCGACGGCTTGGTCAGGATCGCGTACGCCGCGTCGCCCATGATCGCCGGGGTGCGCGAGCCGCGCATCACCGCGTCGCCGCCGAGCAGGTTCTTGATCGCCGAGGTGGCGATCGTGGTGCGCGGCCACAGCGCGTTGACCGCGATGCCGTCCTTGCGGAACTCGCCGGCCATCCCGAGCACGCACATGCTCATGCCGAACTTGGCCATGGTGTACGCGACGTGCGGCGCGAACCACCGCTCCTCCATGTTGAGCGGCGGCGACAGGTTGAGGATGTGTGGGTTCGCGGCCTTCTTCAGGTAGGGCAGGCACGCCTGCGAGCACGCGAACGTGCCGCGGGTGTTGATCGCGTGCATCAGGTCGTAGCGCTTCATCTGCGTCTGCTCGGTGTTGGTCAGACTGATCGCGCTGGCGTTGTTGACCAGGATGTCGATGCCACCAAACGTCTCGACGGTCTTCTGCACCGCGGCGGCGATCTGGTCCTCGTACCGGATGTCGGTGACGAGCGGCAGGCCCTTGCCGCCGGCCTCGTCGATCTCCTTGGCGGCGGTGAACACCGTGCCCGGCAGCTTGGGGTTGGGCTCGGCGGTCTTGGCGACGATCGCGACGTTGGCACCGTCGCGCGCCGCCCGGAGGCCGATCGCGAGGCCGATGCCGCGGCTCGCACCCGTGATGAACAGCGTCTTGCCCTTCAGCGACATCCCGCGAGTCTACGACGGGAACGACCCCGATGCGCTCGCGAGCGGCTCCAGATCTTCGGGGTCGTCGTCGTCGATCGGGCGGACGTGACGGTTCGTCATCAGCGCGCCGGCGAGCCCTGCGACCGCCCCGGCGCCGAACACCCAGAAGCTCCAGCCGACGCCGATCGTCTCGTCCTCCGGCTTCACCGCCACGAACACGCAGCCGGTGATGATCGCCGGGATCACCGCGAGCAGGGCCACGGTGGTCGGCAGGATCGGCAGCCGGGGGCGCCGCCGGAGCAGCGCGAACAGCGCGGACGCCGCGAGGCCGAGCGCGCCGAGCAGCGACAGCGCGAACGTCGCGATCCCGAGCGGCGCGAACGCTCCCGAGGCGCGGCGCAGCGACGCGACCACCGCGAAGTTCGACTCGCTGGCGCAGGCGCCGTCGCTGCACGCCTGGTAGGACAGCAAGCCGAACCCGAAGTCGCCGAGTTGCTCGTTGCCGAGCCAGCGGTGGCCGAACGCCGCCACCACGAGCCCGCCGGCCGCGACCAGCGCCAGCGCGCTCGCGACCAGGCGGTGACTCGCTGCGGGCGTGTCCGTCAATCGACCTTCTCCCACCACTGGCACCACCAGTTGCCGCCGACCAGGATCCGCAGCTTGGGGTGCCAGCAGTAGGCCAGCTTCTCGTCGGGGTTCAGGTAGTACAGGCAGTTGTCACAGCGCTCGTCGCCATACGGCTGCCCCTTCAGCACGTTGTCCTCGCACAGGTGCTTGAGCTGGAGCGCCAGCTGCTCGTCGATCGGCTTGGGTTCGGGCTTGGGCAGCACGTCGTCGTCGGCCATGGTGGGCCGATCATACCCCAACGCGCGTCCTCTCAGCGCTTGCGGAGCCGCTGCGAGAACCACGCGACGGTCTCGACCATGCCGTCGGCGACCTGGTGGGTCGGCACGTAGCCGAGCGCCGCGGTGATCTTGTCGATCGCGGCCTGCGAGTGCTGCACGTCGCCGGCGCGCGGCGGCTCGAACGCCGGCTCGGCGGAGGCGACCTCGGGGTAGTCCTTCGCGAGGCCGTCGCGGATCATCGCGAACAGCTCGCGCAGATCCGTGCGGCCGTTGCAGCCGCAGTTGTAGACCGTGCCGGTGACCGAGGCGTCCGCGGTCGCCGCGAGCAGGTTGGCCTGCACGATGTTGTCGACGTAGCAGAAGTCGCGGCTGTTCGTGCCGTCGCCGAAGATCACGCACGGCCGGCCCTCGGCGAGCGACGAGATCCAGCGCGGGATCACCGCGGCGTACGGCCCGTCGGGGTCCTGGCGCCGGCCGAACACGTTGAAGTAGCGCAGGCCGATCAGCGGCAGGCCGTACACGTCGTAGAACACCTGCGCGTAGATCTCGTCGGCGCGCTTGGTGGCCGCGTATGGCGACAGCGGCTTGCCGATCCGATCCTCGTGCTTGGGCAGCCCGGGGTGATCGCCGTACACCGACGAGCTCGACGCGTACACCATGCGGCCGACCCCGGCGTCCTTCGCGGCGACCAGCACGTTGAGGAACGCGTCCACGTTGTGCTGGTGCGACGCGATCGGATCCTTGATCGAGCGAGGCACCGAGCCGAGCGCGGCCTGGTGGAGCACGATGTCGACGTCCTTCATCGCCGCGTGGGCGACCGCGGGATCGCGCAGATCGCCCTCGATGAAGCGGAACTGCAGCCGCTCGTCGGGGTTGATCGCGAGGACGTCGTCGAGGTTGCGCTTCTGGCCGGTGAGGAAGTTGTCCACGCCCACGACGGACTGACCGAGATCGAGCAGGCGCTCGAGCAACGCGGAGCCGATGAACCCCGCCACCCCGGTGACCAGCCAGCGTCGCGGCGAGTTGACCAGATCCTCGCAGACCTCGTCGTAGCGGGTGCGCTTCATAGGCTCCAGAGCCGGATGCCGCGCGGCGGCTTGGTGTTCGCGGGGAGCGCGCTCTTCACGTCGATCACGACGCCGCCATCGCGGACCCGCTCGAAGATCGAGCCGGGGTGGGCGATGTACTCGTCGTGCGCGACCGCGAGGATCGCGGCGTCGAGCTGGACCAGCTTGTCGAGCGGGGTGATCTCGATCTTGTACTCCTCGTGCGCCTCGCGCGGATCGCCCAGCGGATCGTGGACCATCGCGTCGATCCCGAAGGTCGCCAGCTCGGTGACGATGTCCGGGATCTTCGAGTTGCGGAGGTCCGGCACGTTCTCCTTGAACGTGAGGCCGAGGATGCCGACCTTGGCCTTGCGCAGCGGCACGTCGGACTGGGTCAGCATCTTGACGCACTTCTGCGCGATGAACGGACCGACGTTGTTGTTGATCCGGCGGCCGGCGAGGATCACCTCGGGCAGGTAGCCGAGCTCCTGCGCCTTGGTGGTCAGGTAGTACGGATCGACGCCGATGCAGTGGCCGCCGACCAGGCCGGGCGTGAAGCGCAGGAAGTTCCACTTGGTGCCCGCGGCCTCGAGCACGTCCGCGGTGCGGATCCCCATGCGGTCGAAGATCAGCGCGAGCTCGTTCATCAGCGCGATGTTGAGATCGCGCTGGGTGTTCTCGATCACCTTGGCGGCCTCGGCGACCTTGATCGAGGGGGCGCGGTGCACGCCGGCGGTGACCACCGAGGCGTAGACCCGCGCGACGCGCTCGAGCGCCTCGGGGGTCTGGCCCGAGACCACCTTCACGATCTTCTCGAACGTGTGCTCCTTGTCGCCCGGGTTGATGCGCTCGGGAGAGTAGCCGAGGAAGTAATCGGTGCCGTTGCGCAGCCCGCTCTTCTCGTCGAGGATCGGGCCGCAGACCTCCTCGGTCACGCCGGGATAGACCGTCGACTCGTAGACCACGATGTCGCCCGGCTTGAGGTGCGGGCCGATCGTGCGCGACGCGCTGATCATGGGGCCGAGATCCGGACGGTTGTTGCCGTCGATCGGCGTGGGGACCGCGACGATGTAGAACGTGCAGTCGGCGAGCTTGCTCGGATCTGCGGTCATCTCGAGCTGCGTGGCCGACGCGAGCTGATCGCCGGTGACCTCGAGCGTCTCGTCGTGGCCCTTCTTGAGCTCGTCGACCCGGCGCTGGCGGATATCGAATCCGATCGTCGGCAACTTGCGGCCGAAGCTGATGGCCACCGGTAGGCCTACGTAGCCCAGTCCGATGACGGCGATCTTCTCCTGTTCGAGCTGGCGCATCGCTCGGAGAACACCACGATCCCCGACCGCTGTACAAGCGCCTCACGGTTTGACCGTCGTGAGTGCGCGAACGCTCACGTCGCGGCGACGGTGTGGCGGATTTGCCGTGGCGGAGCGAGCGCCGATCAGCCGACGAGCACGACGCCGAGGAACCGGCCGCGCGGCATCAGCTGCGCGAGCTCGACCAGCTCGCGCTCCTGGGTGTGGTGCGCGCGGCCGACCAGCGCGACCGCGTCCATACACGCCGCCGCGCTCCCGTGCTCGCCGAGCAGCTCGAAGCCGGTCAGGTCGACCAGCACGTGCGCGAACAGGTCCGCGCCCTCGAGCAGCACCCGCGCGAGCTGCGGGACGACCTCGCCGGCGCGCTCGACCCGCGGCGGGGAGAGCAGGGCGAGCGAGCCGCGCAGCCAGCGGGTCGCGAACACCGAGTCCCCGTGATCGGTGGCCTGGCCGCGCCCGAGCTCCGACAGCCCGGGGTAGCGCACGTTGGCGTCGACGACGCCGATCGTCGCGCCGGTGAGCTCGCACAGCGCGAGCCCGAGCTGGATGATCAGCGGCGGCACCGCGACCTTGTCGTCGCACGGCACGAACCCGACGACCCGCAGCCTCTCGGTGTGGATGCGGCGCGCGATCCGGGCGCACGCCGCGCGCAGCTCGCCCGAGCGGTCGTCGCCGATCGCGATCCCGATCGAGGCGAGCACGGCGTCGTCGCTGGTGGAGCCCGGTTCGCTCACGCGAGTGCAGCATAGCTTGCGGATGGCCGGCGGCGCGCGATAGTCAGCAGGAGTCGTGTGGTCGATCGTGCACGTCCTGTCCTCGTATGGCGTCGGCGGCCAGGAGCGCGTCGCGCTCGATCTGGCGATCGGGCAACGCGCGCGGGGCCACCACGTCGGGGTGATCTCGCTCGCGCCGCCGCCGGACGGCGCGATGGCCGAGGAGTTCGCGCAGGCCGGCGTGGCCGTTGGCCGGGTCGCCAAGCGAGGCGGGCTCGATCCGACGCTGGTGCCGCGGCTCGCCCGCGAGCTGCGCCGGCGCGGCGCCGAGGTCGTCCACACCCACAATCCGCTGCCGCTGATCTACGGCGCGCCGGCCGCCCGGCTGATCGGCGCGGCGGCGATCCACACCAAGCACGGCGCGAACCCGGCGAACCGCCGCAACCTGGTGCTCCGCCGCGGGGCAGCGCGGCTCACCCACGCGTTCGTCGCGGTCTCGGACACCACGGCGTCCCAGGCGCGCGCGCTGCGCGACGTCTCGCTCTCCAAGCTGCACACCATCCCGAACGGGATCCGGCTCGATCGCTACGCTCCGGACGCCGAGGCGCGCGCCGAGATCCGGGTGGAGCTCGGGCTCGGCGACGCGTGGGTGATCGGCACGGTCGGCCGGCTCGATGCCTACAAGAACCAGGCGCTGCTGGTCCGCGCGATCGCGCCGCTCCTGTCCTCGCGGGTGCGCCTCGTGATCGTCGGTGACGGCGAGAACCGGGCCGAGGTCGAGGAGGCGGTCGCCGCGCTGCCCGACCCGCGCTGGGTGGTGATGACCGGCCGGCGGATGGACGTGCCGCGGCTGATCCACGCGTTCGACGTGTTCGCGCTGTCGTCGAAGACCGAGGGGCTGCCGCTGGTGGTGCCCGAGGCGATGGCCGCCGGGCTGCCGATCATCTCGACCGCGGTGGGCGGGATCCCGAGCGTGGTCGACGACGGCGAGACCGGGCTGTTGGTCCCGGTCGAGCAGCCGGCGCTCGCCGCGGCGCTGGTGCAGCTCGAGGCGGATCGCGAGAGAGCGCGCGCGATGGGCGTCCGCGCCCGCGAGGTCGCGCTGGCGCGCTACAGCCACGACCGGATGGTCGACGCGTACCTCGAGCTGTACGCCCTGGCGCGCGCGTAACACGCGCGCAGCGCGCCTAGCGGTTGTGGCGGCTCATGTACGCGAGCGGCGGCACCGCGACCTGGGTCAGGAACATCGCGTCGGTCATGTCGCGATCCGTGGCGAGCCGGCGGACGTCGAACGGATCGATCGGCTGCATGCCGCGCAGCAGGGCCGGCCACAGCCGGTTGACCCCGCTCATGTTGGTGAGGCCGATCCGGTAGCCGGCGGCGGTGATCGCCTCGCGCAGCCGGGCCTCGCGCGCGATCCGGCGGCCCACCGGGTAGGCGATCGCGCGCACCGGGCGGCCGAGCTGGGCCTCGAGATCGTGGCGCGAGCCGAGCAGCTCGTCATCGAGCGCGGCGCGGTCGAGCGTCTGGAGCACGCGGTGGCGGCGGCCGTGCGACTCGACGTCCATGCCCGCGCGCGCGAGGGCGCGGACCTGATCCCAGGTCATGATCAGGTCGTCGGCGTAGTGGGCCTCGATCTCGGGGGACCACTCGAGCCCGAACGCGAGCACGAGCTCGTCGACGAACCGGTCGACGTCGAGCGCGCTGGTGTTCTTGACCAGCGCGGTCAGCCGCTGCTGCGCCTTGGGATCGCGGCGGTCGACCTCGAGGATCTCGGGGTAGCGGAGCAGCGCGCGGTCGCGGGTCGCCTGTGACAGCGCGAGCGCGATCCGCTCCCACCAGTAGACCTTGCGCTCGCTGATGAACGAGGTCGAGACGAAGAAGGTGGCGCGCACACCCACCGCGCGCAGGATCGGCAGCGCGACGTCATGGCACGAGCGATAGCCATCGTCGAACGTGACCATCACCGGGTTCTTGGGGAGCGGCTTGCCCTCGACGGCGCGCAGCAGCTCCTCGATGCCGATCGGCGTGCAGTAGCGCGCGAGGGTCTCCATCTGGCGCCGGAACTGGGTCGGCGTGGCGTCGGCGACATCCGGATCGAACGGGTACCCGTCGTGCTGGTCGGCGATGTGGTGGTAGGTCACGATGCTCAGCGTCGGCATGGGCATGTACCGCCGCAGCTGCATCACTGCGCGCAGGGCTCCCGCCTTGTGCAGCAGTCCGGCAACACGTTCGCGCACGATGCCCCAGCATAGCCGTTTTCCGCTCGGTGGTATGGTGAAGGTCCGTGTTCGCTGTCCCCGGAATCGCCGCGCTCGTGATCTTCATCCTGGCGCGGCCGCAGGAGTTCCTGCCGCTCCTCCAGCGAGTGCCGTTCCTCCACCTGTTCACGGCGCTCGCCGTGCTGGGCTGGATCGTCGATGTCCGGCTGCGCCGGCTCCAGCCGGTCGCGACGCCGGTGCTGCCGTGGGCGGTGGCGTTCCTCGTGTGGTGCCTGGTGACCGCCGCCGTGGTCGTCCCGGAGCAGCTGATCGCCAAGACGATCGAGCTCGGGGTGCTGTTCGCCCTGTACGGGACGATCGCCCATGGAATCCAGCGGTTTCGAACGTTCCAGCTCGTCGCCGGGGTGCTGGTCCTCACCTGCCTGTTCATCGCGGCGGTCTGCTTCCATCAGGGGCTCGCACCCACCCAGTGTGTGGGTGGCCAGGAGCTCGATGGCGAGATCAACGGCAAGCCGGATGGCCGGGTGTGCGAGACCATCGAGACCTGCTACGGCCCGGACGCCGAGCCGGGCATGGAGTATCGCTGCGAGCATGTGGGCCTGTTCGGGACCTACTCGGTCGAGAAGCGGGTCCGCTACCGCGGTGAGCTCCAGGATCCGAACGAGGTGTCGCTCGCGATCAGCGCCGGTGCGCTCTCGCTGCTGATCGCGTTCATCCGGCGAAAACAGAACCCGGTGACCCAGTTCGCGTGCGCGCTCGCGATCGGCCTCGTGCTGGTCACGATCTGGTTCTCCCAATCGCGCGGCGGCCAGCTCGCGGCGATGCTGGTGTTCTTCGTCTACCTGATCCGGAGGTACCGGTTCGCGGCGCTGATCCCGGCCGTGATGGTGGCCGCGCCGGTGCTGTTGCTGAGCGCGCGCAGCGGCTCCAAGGCCGACGTGTCGACCCAGCTGCGCTACGAGGCGTGGGCGACCGGGCTCGGGCTGTTCAAGCGCAGCCCGATCTTCGGCGTCGGCGTGAACCAGTTCACCGAGCACCACTTCCTGACCGCGCACAACTCGTTCGTGCTCACGCTCGCCGAGCTCGGCATCGTCGGGTTCTACCTGTTCAGCTGCATCATCTATCTGACGATGAAGTCGCTGATCGTCGGGGTGCGCGGGCTCGAGCGGGTGCCTGGCGCGCAGGTCGCCCAGGTGTGGGGCATGGCGCTGCTCGCGTCGTTCGCGGGGATCCTGTTCCAGATCAACACGCTGTCGTTCGCGTACCACTCGGTGCTGTGGATCTTCCTCGGCCTGGTCGGCGCGTGGGCCGGAGCGATCCGGCACCACATGCCCGATTTCCAGGTGAAGATGACCTGGCGCGATCTGCTGATCGTCGCCGGGCTGTGCATCGTCTACGTCGCCGTCGTGTTGCCGATCTTCCTGCGCTACAAGGGCGAGCTGTAGCGGCCCCACCGCCGCCTCGGCGGGGCGCTATTTTTTCTTCGGCGCGGCCTTCGGCTTCGGGGCGGCGGGCGCCTTGGGCTTGGCGGGCGCCTTGGGCTTGGCGGGCGCCTTCGCGGCGGGCGCCTTGGGCTTGGCGGGCGCCTTGGCCGCGGGCGCCTTGGCCGCGGGTGCAGGCTTCGCGGGGGTGGGCGTCGAAGCCGGCTTGGCGGCCGGCCTGGCCGCGGGGCGCGCCGGGGCGGGCTTGGGCGGCGGCATGGTCGTGCCCATCGGCTTGCCCACCGGGATCGGCTTGGCCGGGCGCGGCGGAAGGGGTCCGCGACGCGGGCGCTCGTCTCGCTCTTCCTCTTCTTCCTCTTCCTCTTCGCGCTCTTCCTCTTCCTCTTCGTCCTCGTCGAGGACGCGACGTCGCGACGCGGGACGATCTTCGTCCTCGTCCTCGTCCTCGTCCTCGTCTTCGTCTTCTTCGTCCTCGTCCTCGTCCTCGTCTTCTTCGTCCTCGTTGAGGATGCTGCGCGGACGGTCCTCGTCCTCGTCTTCCTCTTCTTCGTCCTCGTCCTCTTCTTCGTCCTCGTCCTCGTCCTGGTCGCGGCCCCAAGGCGGCTCGTCGCCTTCCTTCCAGCCGCTCACCTCGTCCTCGTCCTCCTCCTCCTCCTCCTTCCACTCCTCCTCTTCCTCCTCCTGGTCGCCGCTCCAGTCGTCGTTGGCGGTGGTGGGGCCACCCTCCTCGTCGTCGATCGGTTCCTCGCCCTCGTCCTCGTCCTCGTCCCCGCCGCCCTCGTCCTCGTCCTCGTCCTCGTCGCCCTCGTCCTCGTCTTCATCCAGGTCGGACTCGTCGTCTTCGTCACGGCTGCTACGCCGGGTAGCGGCGGTCCACGTCAACTCTTCAGCAAGCTCACAACGCATGGTCGACGTGATTCTAAGCATGCGGATTGCTGGCTCTGTCAACACGGTGAGCTGCTGTTTAGCAAGGCGCCGGCTCGACGGGCGTGTGTTACAAAGCCCGGGTGCGGCCAGCGTTCGCGGTCCTCCTAGCGAGCTTCACCGTCCCGGTCACCGCAGCCGCACAGAACACGAGCTGGCATGCCACCGCGAGCGGCGATGTCGCGGTCACGGACAATGTCTTCGCGGCGCCCAGCGAGGAGGGGTTCGACCGCGATGGCGACCTGTTCTTCCAGCTCCGGCCCGGTCTGATCTTTACCTACAACTCGCCTCGGATGATCCATGACCTCAGCGCCGAGCTCGAGGTCCTCCAGTACGCGCTCAACAGCCGCGTGCCCTCGGTGCAGTTCCGGGCGGGCTGGCGCGGGTTCTGGTTGCCCGGGCCACGCTCCGAGGTGATCACCTCGGTCAACGGGGGCACGGGGCTGCTCTCGGCGCTCGGCTCGCGGCTGACTCCCGACGAGACGATGGTGAACGTGCAGCCCGTCGGCAAGGTGACGGTCAAGTCCGCCGACGCCAGCGCGTACGCGAGCTACACCGCGACGCGGGAGCTGCGGCTGTCGCAGACGCTGTTCGCGCGGTGGAGCGAGACCGACGACAACGTCGACGAGATCTCCACGGATCCGCTGGCAGAGGCCACGACCACGAAATCCGCCGATGCCGGGATCGGGCTCGGGATCGAGCGTGCGTTCCGGTCCAACGCGCTGTCGCTCGAGCTCGGCGGCTCGGTGCAGCGCTTCGAGCGGATCGCGCCGATGAACGCCGCGCCCGGCCTGGGCAGCCGGCAGGACCAGCAGCTGAGCCCCCGCGCGCGCGCGCAGTGGCGCCACGACATCAACCGCCGGCTGAGCTTGTCGGTCGATGGCGGCCTGGTGTTCGTGATCCCGTTCGGGACCGATCCGTACAATCCCGACGACGATCGCAAGAGCGGGATGTTCCCGATCGTCGGCGGGGCGTTCTCGGTGATCGAGGCGTGGGGGCGCGCCACGATGTCGCTGCGGCGCGATGTCACGCCGAACCTGTACGTCGCGCAGAACACGGTCAACGACCAGGCGACGATCGCCGCGGCGATGCCGCTGCCGTGGCTGGACAACAGCCGCCGCCGCCAGCCGCGCCTGGTCGGGCTCGGCTCGATCGGCATCACGCGCACCCAGCTGATCGACTCGGTCACCTCCGAGGCGCAGAGCACGATCGGCGCGGCGCGGGTGGACCTCGGCGCGGCCTACACGCCCAAGCCCGGGTTCACGTACAGCCTGCGGTACGAGCTGCAGTACCAGACCGGCGACGACAACGCGGTCGGCATGCCGATCAAGGGGTTCTGGCGCAACACGGTCTATTTCTCGTTCAACATCCGCTACCCGGATCGGATGGCCGGGGCGGTGCCGAAGCGGCGCGCCGGCAACGCGGTGCGGGCCGACCGCAAGGACCTGGTGCCGATGGGCGCCGAGCCGGTGATCCCGGACATCATCGAGGGCGAGGGCGACGGAGAGGGCGGCGACGAGCGATGAGCGCGTGCCGGCGCGTGCGGCTCGATCACGGGCTCACGCGCTGACCATCACCACGTCGGCCGGAGGCACCCCGCCGAACCCGGTGTTCCACGCGACCGCGTAGCCGCTGACGTTGCGCAGCGCGAGCCGCGCGCCCTGCTCGAACGCGGCGGGCTCGACCGTCCACTCGCCGACCACGTCCTCCTCGAAGCAGGTGGGCCCGACGAACAGCGTGGTGCGCCCGGCGCCGGGGTGGGGCGGCCGGCCGATCAGCTCGACCTGGCTCCATCGCAGGTGGCAGATCCGCGAGAGATCCACGACCCGCAGCGGCCGATCGTCGAGCTCGCGCGCGACCACCACGCGCCCGGCGGCGAACCCGGCGCCCTCGGCGATCGCGCGGCCGGGCTCGAGGATCAGCTCGATCTCGGCGGGGATCGCGGCGCGCAGCTCGCGGAGCGCGCTGGGGAGATCCGCGACCGCGTGCCACGCGCCGCCGACATCGAGGAACCGCGGC
>JBQCJR010000345.1:0-4358 GCA_051952595.1 Kofleriaceae bacterium | reverse complement strand
CGACGTCGCGCTCGACGAGGCAGTCGCCGAGTGCTTCGACGCCGGTGGGATCGCGTTCGGCGCGCTCTACCTGGCCGGCGAGGGCGGCGAGCTGCGCACCCGGCCGATCGGCGGCGCGAGCGCGTTGCCCGACGAGCTGGCGAACCTGTTCGGCCACCCCGAGCTGCTCGACGAGCAGCTCGCGACCCGCAACACGATCGCGATCCCGGGCGACGTCCCGCGGGAGGTCGAGCGCTCGGTGCTGCGCGCGGCGCGGGCGAGTGGCCTGCTGCTGGTGCCGCTGACCCACCTCGATCGCACGCTCGGCAGCCTGTTGATGGTCGCGCGCGGCCGGGAGATCGATCGCGACGACTGGCGCACGTTCGCGTTCGGCGTCGCGACCCAGATCTCGCACGTGCTCGCGCTCGCGCGGTCGTACGCGGATCGCGAGGTCGCCGAGCAGCGCGCCACCGCGCACGCCGCGCTGCTCGACGCGATGCTCGAGAGCGCGCCCGACCACGTGTTCCACATCGACCTCGCCGGCCTGGTCCAGTTCGCGAACCGGCCGTTCCTCGGCCGCGCGGTCGATCAGCTGATCGGCCGGCCGGTGTTCGGCGCGACCGACGAGCCGGCGGAGCTGCTGCGCAACGCGCTCGCGCGGCTCGGCGAGACCGGCGAGGGCCAGGGCTTCGACACCTCGCTGTTCGTCGACGGCGTCCAGGTCTGGTACTCGGTGCGGCTCGGCCCGATCAAGCAGCACGGCGCGGTGAGCGGGGCGGTGCTGGTCGCGCGCGACATCAGCGAGAACAAGCAGACCGAGGTCCACCTGATGGTCGCCGACCGGATGGCCTCGGTCGGCACGCTCGCCGCGGGCGTCGCGCACGAGATCAACAACCCGCTCGCGTCGGTGATCGCGAACCTCGACATGGCGATCCAGGACATCAGCGGGATCGCCAGGGAGCAGCTGCCGCCCGAGCTCGCCGACGAGCTCGAGGACGCGCGGCTCGCCGCGGATGGGGGGCGCGAGATCGTGCGCGTTCTCAATATCTTCTCGCGCGCCGTGGAAGAGCGGCGCGGCCCGGTCGACGTCGAGCACGTGCTCGAATCGACGATCCGCATGGCGTGGAACGAGCTGCGCCACCGCGCACGGCTGGTCAAGCGCTTCGCCGGCGTGCCGAACGTGGACGCGAACGAGTCGCGGCTCGGCCAGGTGTTCCTCAACCTGATCATCAACGCCGCACACGCGATCCCGCCCGGCAACTACGAGGCGAACGAGATCCGGATCTCGACCTCGCAGGACGCCGCGGGCCGCGTCGTGGTCTCGATCGGCGACACCGGCGCGGGGATCCCTCCGGAGGTGCGGGCCCGGCTGTTCACGCCGTTCTTCACCACCAAGCCGGTCGGCGTGGGCACCGGGCTCGGCCTGGCGATCTCGCACCGGATCGTGACCCAGTTCGGCGGCACGATCACGTACGAGACCGAGGTCGGCAAGGGCACCGAGTTCCACATCGCGCTGCCCGAGGCGACCCTGCCGGTGGCGTCGCGCACCCGCACGTTCTCGAGCAAGGCGCCGGCGCCGCGCCGCGCGACGATCCTGGTGATCGACGACGAGGAGCCGCTCGCCCAGGCGATCCGCCGGTTCCTCGGCGCGGATCACGACGTCACCGCGGTGCACAGCGCGCGCGACGCGCTCGAGTTGATCGGCGGCACGCGCTACGACGTCATCCTGTGCGACGTCATGATGCCGCAGGTGACCGGCATGGACCTCTACGGCGAGGTGCTCGCCGCCGATCCGGCCCAGGCGTCGCGCATCGTGTTCCTGACCGGCGGCGCGTTCACCACCACGGCGCGCGAGTTCCTCGATAACGTCCCGAACCGCCGGCTCGAGAAGCCGTTCGACCTCAAGGACCTGCGCAAGCTGGTCCACGAGCTGATCGGCGGGCCGGCGAGCGGTTTACCGAGCTAGCGGGCGCGCCCGCATCACGCGATCGCGGGCTACAGTGGGCCCGTGGCGCACGATTTCGATTACGTCGTCGTTGGCTCCGGGTTCGGCGGCAGCGTCTCGGCGTGCAGGCTCGCCGAGAAGGGCTACTCGGTCGCGGTGATCGAGATGGGCAAGCGCTGGACCGAGAAGGACTTTCCGAAGACGACGTGGAACCTGCGTCGCTGGATCTGGCGGCCGGGCCTCGGGCTGCGCGGCTTCTACAACATGCGGCCGTTCCGCCACGTGATGATCCTGTGTGGCAACGCGGTCGGCGGCGGGTCGATCACGTACGCCAACACGCTGCTGTCGCCGCCGGCCTCGGTGTGGCGCGAGGGCTCGTGGAAGGGCCTGTCCGAGTGGGAGCGCGAGATGCCGGCCCACTACGCCACGGCGCGCCGGATGCTCGGCGTGACCGAGAACCGGATCCTCGGCGACGCGGATCATCTGTTGAAGAAGATGGCCGAGGAGCAGGGGTGCGGCGACACGTTCTATCGCACCGATGTCGCCGTGTACTTCGGCGACGCGCCCGGCGTCCCGCATCCGGATCCGTACTTCGGCGGCGAGGGCCCGCCGCGCTCGAGCTGCATCGGCTGCGGCGGCTGCATGGTCGGCTGCCGGTTCAACGCGAAGAACACGCTCGACAAGAACTACCTGTACCTCGCCGAGCGGCGCGGCGCCCAGGTGCTCGCCGAGACCCGCGTGGTCGAGATCCGGCCGCGCGGCGCCGCCGATGGCAGCGACGGCTACGAGCTGGTGACCGAGCGCTCGACCGCGCGGCTGTTCGGCAAGCGGCGCCGCACGATCACGGCCCGCCACGTCGTGCTCGCCGCCTCGGCGCTCGGCACGATGGATCTGCTGATGCGGATGAAGGAGCGCGGCGCGCTCCCGGCGATCTCGGATCGGCTCGGCCACGACGTGCGCACCAACTCGGAGTCGATCCTCGGCGTGCGGTTCCCCGGGCGGCGGTTCGACATGTCCAAGGGGATCGCGATCGGCTCGGGGATCCACATCGACCAGTTCACCCACATCGAGGCCACGCGCTACTCGCGTGGCTCCGACGTGCTCGGCCTGATCGCGACCATGCTGGTCTCCGGCACCGGCTGGCGGCGGATCGGCGCGTGGATGGGGAGCGCGCTCCGCCATCCGGTCCGGTTCTTCCGCGCCGGCTGGCCGCTCGGGTTCGCGCGCCAGACCCTGATCTTGCTCGTGATGCAGACGATCGACGCGACGCTGCGGTTCCGGCTCGCGCGGCCCTGGTACTGGCCGTTCGGCCGCACGCTGATCACCGAGGGCCAGCGGATCCCGACCAACATCCCCGCCGCGAACGCGTTCGCCGAGCGCGCGGCGCGGGCGTTCGACGGCATCCCGATCACGTCCACCTCGGAGATCCTGTTCAACATGCCGATGACCGCGCACTGCATCGGCGGCTGCGTGATGGGGCAGGACGCCGCGCGTGGCGTGATCGACGCCCAGCACCGGGTGTTTGGCTATCGCGGGCTGTACGTCGTCGACGGCGCGGCGGTCGGCGCGAACCTCGGCGTCAACCCGAGCCTCACGATCACCGCGCTCGCCGAGCGCGCGATGTCGTTCATTCCTCCGAAGTCCGACCTGCCTCGCGCGACTTGAGGTCGAACCGCTCGCGCGCGCCCTGGATCGACGTGCGGTGCTCGGCGGCCCACTCGGCGAGCCCCTGGATCGGCACCAGCAAGGTGCGGCCGAGCGAGGTCAGCTCGTACTCGACGCGCGGCGGGATCTCCGGATAGACCGTGCGGGTCACCAGGCCATCGCGCTCGAGGCCGCGCAGCGTCAGCGTCAACATGCGCTGCGAGATGCCCTCGATCAGCCGGCGCAGCTCGCTGAACCGCAGCGGGCCCTCGCCGAGGTTCGCGACGATCAGGACGCTCCACTTGTCGCCGATCCGGTTCAACACGTCGCGGACCGCCGGGCAGCGATCCGGGCGATGGACGCTGGATCTCGCACTGATCTCGCACGGTTGAGAGATGTCGACGGAGGGTAAGCAGGCTGCGGCGCGCACCATGGTTACGAATCTATACCAGGTGACGCTCAGGAACCAGCGGACACGAGTGGACCAGGCGTCCGCGTGACCCACTCGTGGTCGAGCATCCGGAACCACGCGGTGTCGCGGTTGCGGTCCTTGACGATGTAGTGGGCCTCCTGGATGCCCTCGAACACGAAGCCGTACGAGAGCGCCGCTCGCCGCGAGCGCTCGTTGCGCGCGTCGCACTTCCACTCGACGCGGCGGTAGCCGAGGCCAAACGCGTGCGCGAGCATCAGCTGGGTCGCCTCGCGCGACGCGCCGGTGCCCTGGGCGATCGGTCCGTACCAGATCGAGCCGAGCTCGATCTTCAGATCCGCCGGCGTGCTGGCCAGGAAG
>JBQCJR010000344.1:0-25768 GCA_051952595.1 Kofleriaceae bacterium | reverse complement strand
CGTACGCGATCCCGCGCAGGGTCAGCCCGAGTGCGCCCTCGGCGCGGCCCGCGATCGCGAGCGCGCGCAACGGATCGCCCTCCGCGAGCGCCCGGCCGGCATCGAGCAGCGCGGGCGAGTCTGCAGGCACGCCACGAATGTTACTCCCCGCCCGCGCGCCGCGCGCGTACGGTCGCTCCATCATGTGTCCCGCCTGCTGGACCTCGCTCGCGATCACCGCCGCCTCCGCGACCGGCGCGGTCGCCGCTCTCACCACCCTGGTCGTCCGGATCACCCGGCCGGCCGCCGCCGCCGAACGGAGCAAGCCCCGATGACCACCCACGCCGTCGCGACCATCGTTCGCGAGTACCAGCCGATCGACGATCGGCCGATCCACGGCGTCACCTTCGATGGCACGTGGGTGTGGTTCGCGCGCGATGACGAGCTCGTCGCGTTCGATCCGTCCACCGCGCAGGTCGTCCGGCGGTTCGCCGTGCCCGGTGCGAACGCCGGCACCGCGTTCGACGGCGAGCACCTCTACCAGCTCGCGCGCGGCCAGATCCTCGTGATCCGCCCCGACGACGGCCGGATCGTGCGGACGCTCCCCGCCCCCGGCAAGGGGCGCGACAGCGGCATGGCCTACGCCGATGGCCACCTGTGGGTCGGCCAGTACGACGACGCCCGCATCCACAAGATCGACGCGCGCACCGGCGAGCTGGTCAAGACGCTCTCGTCGGACCGGTTCGTCACCGGCGTGACCTGCGTCGATGGTGCGCTGTGGCACGCCGCCAGCACCGATGGCAAGCCGAGCGAGCTGCGCCGGCTCGCCGCCGACGGCGCCGTGGAGGAGACCGTGGCCGTGCCCGTCGACGTGATCAGCGGCATCGAGGGCGTACCCGGCGGCGAGCTCTGGTGCGGCGGCGAGCGCGGCACGCTGCGTCGGATCCGCACGCCTCGCGGCCGGGCAGGGCGCTAGCCAGGCCCTCAGCGGTCGTCGGAGTCCTCGCCCTGCGACGCACCGAACTGCGGGAACCCCGTGACGATCGAGCCCGACAGCACGAAGCCACGCGTGCTGGTCGCGAACCGCGGCGCGAGCAGCGCGTCGTTGATCTCGCGGGTGACCGCGAACCGGTTGTAGCTGCGCGGCAGCAGGAAGATGCACGCGTTGTCGCCCGTCGGGCAGTTCGGGTTCTCGGTGTCGATATCTCCCTCGATCGCCTGGACGATCCCGTCGCCGTTGGTGTCCACCGTCGCGACCGCCGCCTTGTAGCCGTCGAGCAGCCGCTGGGTCAGGTTGTGCTCGTTCGGCTCGAAGGACGCGAGCCGCTGGAACGCGTTGAGGAAGGCCTCGCGCGCGATCCCGCTCGGAATGAACCGCTCGCGGAACTCGCGCTGCGAATCGATCTCGGCGTCGAACCGATCCGGGTCGCGCGGGTTGTCCGGATTGTCGCCGAACTTGACCGCGAGCTCCTTGCTCCGGTTGTTGTCGCCGGGCGAGTTCCCCGGGACGATCGACTGCCGGAAGCTGATCAGGCCGTTCGGGTACGCGCTCGCCGGCTCGGTCGGCGAATTCGCCGGGAACCCACCGGTGAACGGCAGCTCGTACAGCGGGTGGATCCAGTTGGTCGTGTAGTTGAACTCCCAGTAGTTGTGGGCGTCCGACTGCTGGAGCGCGTTGTACGCGCCCATGCTGAGGTTCAGCGACACGACGTTGGTCACCTTGTCGGGGAAGTGGTCGTCCGGGCTCGGGAAGTGCGGCGGCTTGCCGTCGACCGTGAAGAAGTTCCCGGGCACGTTGTTCGGGCCGATCTGGAGCAGCGCCGCGGCGTCCTCCGGCGTGATCATGCCGAACGGCGCCTTGCCGTTCGCGTCGGCGGGTGCGACGTCGGCGACCCGGAGGTCGTGGATCATCCAGCCCTCGTACCAGCCGCTCTCGTTGTTGATCACGAACAGGCTGCGCAGATCGGTGAACACGTCGATGAACGCGCGCGGATCGTCCGGATCCGTCGGCAGACCCGGCTTGGGCTCGAGCGCCAGCCGCACCGAGCCCAGCGGTGGCAGGTCGCAGTTCGCGCCCCACGACGTGCGCATCGCCGTGTCGTTGAGCCCCGGAATGATCGTCGTGAACACGCTCGGTTGGAACCCGGTGTTGTCGAGCAGGTAGTACTGGAACAGCTGGCTCATCCCGCCGGTCTGCGGGTTGGCTTCGGCGAAGATCTGGACCGGCGTGACGCTGTGCGGGCTGCAATCCAGCGTCGCGAGGCGATCCTGGAGCGGCTGCGTGGCCGGCTCCTTCGCCAGCGCCGCGATGTCGCCGCGGCTGCAGAAGTCCGGCGTGCACGCGCTCGGGTGACAGATGTGGCCATCGAGCGGGTCGACCGCGTTGAACACCGGAACCGGTGCCGCGCAGGTGGTGGACGCCGTCGACTCGCCGACGTCCGTCGACTCGTTCGCCTCGCCTCCTGCGTCTTTCGTACAGCTACTCGCAATCATGAGGGCGGAGTACGCAAGCGTGTGCGCCACCCCTCGCGACGTCGTGTTCATGACTGACCTCCTGCGGGATATCCGCAACGCCGGAGGAGTGCAGGCAACAAGCCACGACGGCGAGACCGCACCGCGGCGCGAGACGCGTGGTGCGAGCGGCGACCGACCACCCCGGCTCGCGCCATGCGATCCCAGCGCGCCGTGGGGGACCGCGGGTCGAGCGCCGACCGGCAGTCTCGCACGCGCTAGGCTCTCCCTATGCGCGACCCATTCGAGCTCGCCGTTCCGATCCTGCAGGCGCCCATGGCCGGTGGACCCGACACGCCGGCGCTCGCCGCGGCGGTCTCCGAGGCCGGTGGGCTCGGCTCGCTCGGCTGCGCGTACGCCACCGCCGACGAGATCGCCGCGCTCGCGGCGGAGGTGCGCCGCCGGACGTCGCGGCCGTTCGCGCTCAACCTGTTCGTGCGGGCCGACGCGCCCGACGATCCCGCCGCCGCGGCGCGCGTCGAGCCCGTGGTCGCGGCGTTCGAGCGCGAGCTCGGGATCGCCGCGCCGCCCGCCGCCCCCGCTCCGCCGTCGTTCGAGGATCAGCTCGAGGCGGTGCTGCGCGCCGCGCCCGCGGTGTTCAGCTTCACGTTCGGCCTGCCCACGCGCGACCAGCTCGCCGCGCTGCACGCGCGGTCGATCGCGGTGGTCGGGACCGCCACCACCGCCGACGAGGCCGGCGCGCTCGACGAGCTCGGCGTCGACGCGATCTGCGCGCAGGGCGCCGAGGCCGGCGGCCACCGCGGCACGTTCCACGGGCGGTTCGAGGACGCGCTGATCGGCACGCTCGCGCTGGTGCCTCAAGTACTGCGGCGCACCCGGCGCCGCGTGATCGCGGCCGGCGGCATCATGGACGGCGCAGGGATCCGCGCGGCGCTCGCGCTCGGCGCGCACGCCGTCCAGCTCGGCACCGCGTTCCTGGCGTGCCCCGAGGCCGGCACCGCGCCGGCGCACCGCGCCGCTCTCGGGTCGCCGCGCGCGTACGCGACCACGGTCACCCGCGCGTTCAGCGGCCGCCCGGCGCGTGGCCTCCGCAATCGCGTCACCGATGCCTTCGAGCAGGTCGAGGCGGCGCCGTTCCCGCAGCAGCAGCAGCGCACCCGTGCGCTCCGCAAGGCCGCCGCCGCGCGCGGCGAGCTCGAGATGATGCAGATGTGGGCCGGGCAGGGCGCGCCGCTGTGTCGCGCGCTGCCCGCCGGCGAGCTGGTGCGGGTGCTCGCCCGCGAGGCCGGCCTGTAGCCCGCCGGACGCCTATCCGGTGGCCCGGTGATCGAGGTGCGCGCGCATGAGCGGGATCAGCCCACCCGCGAGCAGCACCTCGACCTCGCGCGCCGTCAGCTCGTGCGCGACCCGGATCTTCGATCCGCGGGTCTGGTTCTCGATCTCGAACGGCTCCGCGCTCCGGATCGTCTGGCCCAGCCCGCGCAGCACGAGCCGATCGCCCTGCGAGATCCGCGCGTGGTCGGCCGGATCCACGAACACGAGCGGCAGGACCCCGAAGTTCACCAGGTTCTCGCGGTGGATCCGCGCGAACTGGATCGCGACCACCACGCGCAGCCCGAGGAACCGCGGCGCCAGCGCGGCGTGCTCGCGACTGGATCCCTGGCCGTAGTTGCGGCCCGCCACGATCGCGTGGCCGGTGGCGCGGGTCTGCCGCGCGCGCGGGGCGTAGCTGCGATCGAGCGGATCGAACGCGAACTCGCTGATCCGCTCGATGTTGCTGCGGAACGGCAACACGCGCGCGCCCGCCGGCAGGATCTCGTCGGGGGAGATGTCGTCGCCGAGCGCGAGCAGCACCGGCAGATCGAGCGCGTCGCCGAACGGGGCGAGCACCGGCAGCGAATGGATGTTCGGGCCCTTGTCGAGCGCCGTGCGCCGCGCGCGCTCCGCCGGGAGCGGCGCGACCAGCATCTCGCGGTCGAGGCGCGGCTGCGCCGGTTCCTCCACGCGCGGGTACGCCATGCCGAGCGTGCGTGGATCCGTGATCACGCCGGTCACCGCGGACGCCGCGGCGGTCTCCGGGCTCACCAGGTAGACCTGGTCCTCGCGGGTCCCCGACCGGCCCGCGAAGTTGCGTGGCACCGTGCGCAGGCTGATCCGGTGGGTCGCCGGCGCCTGCCCCATCCCGATGCAGCCGTTGCAGCCCGCTTGATGGAGACGCGCGCCCGCCCGGAGCAGCGCGCTGATCTGGCCACCCGCCACCAGGTTCTCCAGGATCTGGCGCGACGTCGGGTTGACGTCGAACGACACCTTCGGATCCACGCGGTGGTCCTGCACGATCGCGGCGGCGATCGCGAAGTCGCGGAACCCCGGGTTCGCCGATGAGCCCACGTACGCCTGATAGATCTCGCGCCCCGCCACCTCGCGCACCGGGACCACGTTGCCCGGGCTCGACGGCAGCGCGATCAGCGGCTCCAGCGTGCCCAGATCGATCTCGTCGTTCACGTCGTACGTGGCCCCTTCGTCCGCCGCGAGCGGGACAAACGCCGATTCGCGGTCCTGCCCGCGCAGGAACTGCCGCACGCGTTCGTCAGACGGGAACACCGTGGTCGTCGCCCCCAGCTCCGCGCCCATGTTCGCGATCACGTGGCGATCCATCGCGGTGAGCTGGTCGAGCCCCGGGCCGTGGTACTCGATGACCCGCCCGATCCCGCCGCGCACGCCGTGGCGGCGCAGCATCTCGAGGATCACGTCCTTCGCGCTGACCCAGTCCGGCAGTGTGCCGTGCAGCCGGACGCCCCACACCGCGGGCATCCGGAGGTGAAACGGCTCGCCCGCCATCGCGAGCGCCACCTCGAGCCCACCCGCGCCGATCGCGAGCATGCCGAGCGCGCCGGCCGCGCAGGTGTGGCTATCCGAGCCGAGCAGCGTCGCGCCCGGCCGCCCGAACCGCTCCATGTGGACCGGATGGCTGACCCCGTTGCCCGGAGGGCTGTACCAGACGCCGAAGCGCTGACACGCCGTGCGCAGGAAGATGTGGTCGTCCGCGTTGCGGAAGTCCTCCTGCAGCAGGTTGTGATCGACGTACTGCGCCGAGAGCTCGGTGTGCACCCGCTCGAGGCCCATCGCCTCGAGCTCGAGCATCACCAGGGTCCCGGTCGCGTCCTGCGTGAGCGTCTGATCGATCCGGATCGCGATCTCGTCGCCGGGCGCGGGCGTGCCCGACACGAGGTGCGACGTGATCAGCTTGGTCGTGAGATTGCTCTTGGTCATGTGCTGGTCCTCGGGCGGATCGCGAGCAGCACCGCGATCCCGGCGGCGATCAGCGCGATGCGCCGCGCCTTGGTCGTCCACGGGACGTCCAGTCGGGCGTCGCGTGAGCCGGGCGTGCGCGCCCGCTGGAGCACCTCGGCGGTGTGCAGCGCGCGGCGCCCGGTCTGGTGCTCGATCTGCGTCCGGCAGCTGAAGCCGTCCGCGACGATGATCGCGTCGTCGGGCGCGCTCCGGATCGCCGGCGCCATCACGCGCTCGGCGCACGCGATCGAGACCGCGTGGTGCGCGCGCTCGTAGCCAAACGCGCCGGCCATGCCGCAGCAGCCCGAATCGAGCACGTCGGGCTCGAGGCCGAGCTCGCGGAGCAGCTCCGGCTCGGCATCGAAGTCGAGCACCGACTTGTGGTGGCAGTGCCCCTGGACCACCGCCGGCCCGGCGAGCTGCGGCCGCGCCCACCCCGGGGTGCGCCGCAGGAGCTCCGGCAACAGCGACGACTGGTCGCGCAGCCGGAGCGCGTCCGGATCGTCCGGGAACAGCCCGGGCAGCTCGTCCTGGAACACCGAGATGCAGCTCGGCTCGAGGCCGACGATCGGCAGGCCAGCGCGCAGCGCCGGGCGCAGCTCTTCGAGGATCTGGGCCAGCTGGCGCTTGGCCAGCGCGAGCATGCCGTAGTCGTAGAGCGGGCGCCCGCAGCACAGCGAGCGCTCCGGCACCACCACGCGGAACCCCGCGTCCTCGAGCGCGTCCACCGCCGCCAGCGCCACCGCCGGCTGGAAGTGGTTGTTCCAGGTGTCCACCCACAGCAGGACCGGCGGCCCCTCGGTGCGCGGCGCCGCGCGCTGGTGCCGGCGCCAGTACTGGCGGAACGACTGCGGCGCGAACGCCGGCACCACGCGGCTCGGCTCGATGCCGGCGAGCCACTTCGAGATGCGCGAGATGATCGGAGCGCGCACGAACCAGTTCGCGAGCTCCGGGAACCACGACGCCGCGCGCGCCCACCAGTAGATGAGGCCGAACGCGTACGCCGAGCGCGGGCGTAGGCGGCCCTGGTA
This sequence comes from Kofleriaceae bacterium, assembly GCA_051952595.1. GTDB lineage: Bacteria > Myxococcota_A > Polyangia > Haliangiales > Haliangiaceae > JABFXX01. The sequence continues at coordinate 18,995 of JBQCJR010000344.1, read as the reverse complement.
GTAGTGCGAGAGGAACTCCGCCTTGTACGTGGCCATGTCCACGTTCACCGGGCAGTCGCCCTTGCAGCCCTTGCACGACAGGCACAGATCGAGCGCGTCGCGGACCGGCTCGCTTCGCCAGCCGTCGTGGAGCGCGTCACCGCGCAGCATCTCGAACAGCAGGCGGGCGCGCCCGCGCGTGGAGTGCTTCTCCTCGCGGGTCACCATGTAGCTCGGGCACATCGTGCCGCCGCCGAGGCGCCGGCACTCGCCGACCCCCACGCAGCGCTCCGCCGCGTCCGAGAAGCTCCCGCGATCGTCGCGGAACTGGAAGTGGGTCTCGACCTTCGCGGGGTGGTAGTCGGTGCCCAGGCGCAGGTTCTCGTCGAGCCGATACGGCCGGACGATCTTGCCGGGGTTCATCTTGTTGTCGGGATCCCAGATCCCCTTCCACTCGGCGAACGCGCGGATGAGCTCCGGCTCGAACATCCGCGGCAGCAGCTCGGCGCGAGACTGGCCATCGCCGTGCTCGCCCGAGAGCGAGCCGCCGTGTGCGACCACCAGATCGGCCGCCTCCTGAACGAACGCGTGGAACCGCGCGATCCCCTCGGCGTGCTTGAGATCGAACGGGATCCGCGTGTGGACGCAGCCCTGACCGAAGTGGCCGTAGAGCGCCGCGCGGAACTCGTAGCGATCGAGCAGCCCCCGGAACGCACGCAGATAGCTGCCGAGCTGCTCGGGTGGCACCGCGGCGTCCTCCCAGCCCTCCCAGGTGTCCGCCTGGCCCGGCACCCGCGCCGTGGCGCCGAGGCCGGACTCGCGGACCTTCCACACGATCGCCTCTTCGGCCGGATCGTCGAACAGCTTCATGCTGGGCGGCCGCGGCGCGCGCGCGAGCCGCGACATCAGCGCGCGCGCGTGCTGCTCCGCCTCGGCGCGGGTCTCGCCGCCGAACTCGGCCAGCAGCCATCCGCAGCCGTCCGGCAGCAGCCGCAGTCGCTCGGGGTGCAGCCCCTTGGTCTTCATATCGTCGACCAGCACCTCGTCGATGCCCTCGAGCCCGATCGGCCCGCTCGCGCGCACCTCGGTGATGTGATCCGCCGCCTCGAAGATGCTCGGATAGCCGAGCGCGAGCAGCGCTCGCACCGGCGGGCTCGGCACCAGCCGCACCTTCGCCGACAGGATCGTGACCAGGGTCCCCTCGGAGCCCACCAGCGCGCGGGCCAGGTGTGGCCCGCCGGCGTCGAGCAGCGAGGGCAGGGTGTAGCCCGAGACGCGCCGCGGGATGTCCGGGAAGCCGCGCCGGATCGCCGCGGTGTGGCGGTCGCGGAACGCGCGCACCGCGCGGAAGATCTCGGCGCGCCGGCCGCCCTCGCGGATCGCCGCGTCGAGCGCGGCCTCGCTGGTGGCGCCCACGGTGAACCGCGCACCATCGTAGGTGACGATGTCGAGCTCCTCGACGTTGTCGGAGGTGCAGCCCGCCATCATCGAGTGCACGCCGCACGAGTTGTTGCCGATCATCCCGCCGAGCGTGCAGTGGTTGTGGGTCGCCGGGTCGGGCCCGAACGTCAGGTGGTGCTGCTCGGCGCACGCGCGGAGCTCGTCGAGCACCACGCCCGGCTCGACGCGCGCGAACGGCGGATCGGTCGACAGCTCGAGGATGTGGTGCAGGTACTTCGAGCAGTCGATCAGCACCGCCGCGTTGCAGCCCTGGCCTGCCAGGCTGGTGCCGCCGCCGCGCGCCACGATCGGGGCGCCGAACCGGCGGCACACCGCCACCGCGGCGATCGCGTCGTGCTCGTCGCGCGGCACGACCACCCCGATCGGCACCTGCCGGCAGTTCGAGGCGTCGGTCGCGTAGAGCGCGCGATCGCCGTCGTCGAACCGGACCTCGCCGCGCAGCTCGCGCCTCAGCGCGCGCGCGAGCTCGGTCGCCGTCGCGCCGCGCGCCAGAGGCAGGATGCGATGTTCGCCGTGGGCTCGCGTCTCGGACGTCTCGGACCTCTCGGGCATAACTCTCCTAGATCTCGAATCGCTTCGCGGACGCGCTCGCCAGCTCGACCCCGAGCCCGGGGCGCGTGCGATCCGGTCGGAGCGCGCCGTGCTCGGGCACGACGAAGCCGTCGAACAGCAGCTGCTCGATCCGGGCGTGGTCGTGGAAGTACTCGATGTGAACCAGCGGCTCGCACGCGCACGCGGGGTGGGCGTGGAGCGACGGCGCGGTGTGGGCCGACAGCGGGATGCCGAACGCCTGGCACAGCCGCGACGCCGCGAGGAATCCGGTGATCCCGAGGCAGCGCGTGGCATCGGCCTGCAGCACGTCGACGGCGCCGGTCTCGACCAGCCGGCGCAGCGAGAACAGGTCGTAGCCGTACTCCCCGGCGGCGATCGCCATGCCCGGCGGCGCCCGGTCGCGCACGGCGCGAAGCCCCTCGACGTCGTCGGACGACACCGGCTCCTCGAACCAGGTGACCCCGTGGCGCGCGAATGCGTGTGCCTTGCCGACCGCCTCCGCCCGGCTGTAGGCGCCGTTCGCGTCGACCATCAGCGCAGGGTGGTCTCCGATCGCCCGGCGCACCGCGCCGACGCGCCCCTCATCGGCCTCGGGATCCGTGCCGATCTTCATCTTCACGCGTGGGATGCCGGCGGCGACCCAGCGCACGAGCTGCTCGCACAGCGTCTCCACCGAGTAGGTCGTGAACCCGCCGCTGCCGTAGACCGGCGCCGCTTCGCGCACGTCGCCGAGCAGGGTCACCAGCGGGAGGCCGAGCAGCTTGGCCTTGAGGTCCCACAGCGCCCCATCGATCGCAGAGATCGCGTTCGCGGCGATCCCGGCGCGGCCGATGTTGCGAACCGCCCGGAGCAGCGCCCACCACGCGCCCTCGACGGACAGCGCGTCGCGCCCCAGCACGAGGTCTGCGAGATGCTCGCGAACGAGCCGCACCACCGCGGAGGAGGCGTACGTGTAGCCGAAGCCGCGCGCGCCTCCGCCGGTCGCGTGGACCACCACCAGCGTCGTCGAGTCCCAGCGATAGGTTCCGTCTGCTTCGGGCTGATCGGTGGGAATGCGATACGCCGCGGTGTCCAGTCGCGTGATCGGAGCTTCGGGATGGCCAGCGCGCGATAGTCCGGGCACGCACCTACACAGGTGCACGCGCCACGCCGTGGTCGCTCGCCGTCGCTGCGATGACCGCCGAGCCCGGGCGCGTGGATCACCGGCCCTGCGCCGAAGCCGGGACGCCGAACAGGTAGTCGTCCGCGGCGCGCGGCAGGTGGCAGCCGTGGCAATCGACCAGCCGGCCGACCCGCGCGACCCCGTCGACCACTAGCGGCTCGCCGGTGGGGCTCGCCTCGCCGAACCACCAGTCGCCGATCCGCGGATCGTAGCCGCTCGGCCCCTTGGCCATCAGCGTGAGCTTCGCGACCTGGCCGTCGGCGCCGAGGACCTCGCGCACGATCACCGTGCCCACCGCGAGCGCCACGTCCTTGCCGGTGCTCTCCGGGTGGATCGCGCGGTACGTCGAGGCATCGCCGCGCACGTACAGGTTGATCTCGAACGTGCCGAGCGACGAGCCGTACGGCTTGCGGTTGATCCGATCGACCGTCTTGTACGACCGCGCGACCTCCACCATCGCGCGGTCGAAGTCGGTCTCGGCCGGCGCTCCACCATCGACGTCGGCGGCGTGGTCGGGACCACGATCCGATCCGGCGTCGATGCGACCGGTGCACGCGGTGGCGAGCACGCCCAGCGCGAGGAGCGAGTCACGAGCGAACAACATGGGCTCCCATGCGCACCGCCTCGAGCAAGCCACGTACCGCGCGGCCGGCGCCGCTTCGCGCTCGGTTGCGCGCCCACGCGTGAGGCGTTCACTCAACGAGCACGTGGGAGAGTCCCCACCGTCGAGCGCGCGCGGGGGATCGCCTGTCAGCGGCGTCGGAGATCGACCGTCGGTCGCCGCGTCGCCGACGCGGCCGCGAGTCGTCAGCGCGCACTCGCTCCGGCGCGGCGGTATGCACGATGCACGACGTGACGCCATGGGCGCGCGCACGCCGCCGTCGAGCGCGTCGGGCCACGCGGGTCTCGCGGAATTCGCGCGTCTCGTGCGCCTCGCGGGTCTCGCGCGCTTCGCGCGTCTGGTTCTCGCGGCCCTCGCACTCCTCGCGCGTCTCGTGCTCGCGGTCGCCGTGCTCGCGGTCGCCGCGCTCGCGGTCGGCTGCGATGCTCGCGATGCGCGCCCGGAGGCCACGGCGGCCACCTTCACGTTCGCCGTGCTCTCCGATATTCACGTGCCTCGCAGCGGCGAGGTGCCGCTCGTGGTCGAGCGCGTGATCGACGCGGTGATCGCCGAGCGGCCGCGGTTCGTCGTGATCACCGGCGACTTCACCGACGGCGAGCGCTGGGATCCCGCGTGGCGGCTGCGCGAGGTGCCGGGGTGGTGGCGCGCCGCGCGGCGGCTCGTCGATCGGATCCGCGCCGCCGGGATCCCGGTGCTGCCGATCGCGGGCAATCACGATAGCTACCTGATCGTGCACCGCCAGGACTACGCCGCGACCTGGCGCGATCTCGACGCGCTCGCCGCGCCGCTCCGGGTCACCGCCGCGCGCCAGCCACCCGGCGCGATCGCGCTCGACGCCGCGCCGTTCTGTTACAGCGTCGAGGTCGACGGCGTGCACCTCACGCTCGCGCACGTCGTGTCGCAGTCGCTCGCCCCCGAGGTGGCGGCGTGGATCGCGCGCGATCTCGAGGCGGCGCGCGGCGCGCGGCTGCGCCTGGTGTTCGGCCACGTGCCGCTGTCGTCGGTGGCCACCGAGCCCGCGCGTGGGTTCCTCGACCGCTTCGGCCGGATCCTCGCGCGCGGCCGCGCCGATCTCTACATCGCGGGCCACGAGCACCTGGCGTGGGACGAGGTGATCGCGCTGCCCGATGGCTCGCCGCTGCGCCAGGTGCTCGTCGGGACCGCGTCGGCGTTCTGGCGGTTCGGACCGACCCCCGCGGCGCGTGCGCGGGCTCGCTGCGTCGAGCACGCGGATCGGGCGCGCTGCTCGATGCCGTACGACCACCGCCCGTTCGAGCTGCGGCGCGAGCACGGCCGCTGGTTCGAGCTCGAGCCGCGCACGTTCACGCTGTTCACGATCGACGGCGATCGGGTCGTCGAGCGCCCGTTCGCGGTCCGCGCCGATGGTGGGGTCGCGCCGTTCGGCCTCGCCGCGAGCCCGTCGCCGGCGCCGTCGACGCCGTAGAGCCGGCGCAGAACCTGCAATCGCCGAGCACTGGAGCGCGGTCCGCCGAGATCGGCGGCGCTGCCACAGAGAAATGCCGGCTCGCACCCACTCGGAGAAGGCCGGGGCTCGCGTCGAGCCGGCCGGCACGGCCTCGCAGCTGCTCGAGCGCCTCGAGACCTCACCGCACGGGCTCACCAGCGCGGAGGCGGCGGATCGGCAGCGCCTGCACGGTGGCAACGAGCTGGCCCGGCGCGGCGTGCGAGCGCAGCTGTTCGAAGTTCTGCGAGCCGCGGCCAATCCGCTCGTGATCATCCTGCTCGTCGCCGGCACTGCGTCGGCGTTCGTCGGAGAGGCGGCGGACGCCGCGATCATCGGCGGCATCGTGATCCTGAGCGCGGGGCTCAACGCGTGGCAGACCCTGCGGTCGGCGCGCGCGGTGACCCGGCTCCAGCAGCAGATCTCGCCCACGGCGACCACGCTGCGCGACGGCGCGTGGCAGGAGGTCCCGCGCGGCGAGATCGTCGCGGGAGACGTGATCCGGCTGGGCGCGGGCGACATGATCCCCGCCGACGCGCGGCTGCTCGAGGCGACCGACCTGCACGTCCAGCAGGCCGCGCTGACCGGCGAGTCGCTGCCGGCGGAGAAGCGCGTCACCGACGGCGCGCTCGGCGCGACCGGCGCGGAGGTCCCCGATCTGGTCTACCTCGGCACCTCGGTGGTGAGCGGCACGGCGACCGCGGTGGTGTTTGCGACCGGCCAGCGCACCGAGTTCGGCGACATCGTCGAGCGGCTCGCCGCGCGGCCGGCCGAGACCGAGTTCGAGCGCGGCACGCGGCGGTTCGGGCTGCTGATCCTCGAGACCGTGATCGTGCTGGTGATGTTCATCCTGATCGTGAACATCAGCTTCGGGCGCGATCCACTCGAGTCGCTGCTGTTCTCGGTCGCGCTCGCGGTCGGGCTGACGCCCGAGTTCCTGCCGATGATCACCACCGTCACGCTCGCGCAGGGCGCGATCCGGATGGCGCGCGAGAAGGTGATCGTGAAGCACCTGTCCGCGATCCAGAACCTGGGCAGCATCGACATCCTGTGCAGCGACAAGACCGGCACGCTGACCGCCGGCACGATGTCGGTCGACGCTTCGCTCGATCCGTTCGGCGAGCCGTCGGAGCGCGCGCTCGCGATGGCGCGGCTCAACAGCCAGTTCGAGACCGGGATCAAGAGCCCGTTCGACGTCGCGATCCTGCAGGCCGCGCGCGAGGACCCCGGGCGATTCGCCAAGATCGACGAGGTGCCGTTCGACTTCGAGCGGCGGCGGATGTCCATCGTCGTCGAGCGCGCGGGGCGTCGGCTGCTGATCACCAAGGGCGCGCCCGAGAACGTGCTCGACGCGTGTGCGAGCTACGAGCGCGCGGGGGCGCGGCACGCGCTCGATGCCGCCGCGGACGGGCGCAGCCGCGACGCGTTCCGCGATCTGAGCGCGCGCGGCTTCCGCGTGCTCGCGCTGGCGTGTCGCGAGGTGGCGCCGCGCGAGGGCTACGGGGTCGCCGACGAGCGCGAGCTCACGCTGATCGGCTTCGTCACGTTCGCCGATCACCTGCTCGAGGGCGCGGCGGGCTCGATCGCGGAGCTGTGTGGCGATGGCGTCGAGCTGAAGATCCTCACCGGCGACAACGAGCTGGTCAGTCGCTACATCTGCGAGCAGGCCGGGCTCGAGGTCGGCCGGGTGGTGCTCGGCAGCGAGCTCGAGCAGCTCGACAAGCCGGCGCTCGCGCGGCTCGCCGAGCGCACCACGGTGTTCGCGCGGGTCTCGCCGGCGCAGAAGCACCGGATCCTCGACGCGCTCAAGTCGGAGAACCACGTCGTCGGGTTCATCGGCGACGGGATCAACGACGCGCCGTCGCTGCACGCCGCCGACGTGGGCATCTCGGTCGCCGGCGCCGTCGACATCGCGCGCGAGGCCTCGGACATCATCCTGCTCGAGCGACGGCTCGAGGTGCTGCACGCCGGCATCCTCGCCGGGCGGCGCTCGTTCGGGAACGTCCTCAAGTACCTGCTGATGGGGACCAGCTCGAACTTCGGCAACATGCTGAGCATGGCGGGCGCGGCGCTGTTCCTGCCGTTCCTGCCGATGCTGCCGATGCAGATCCTGCTCAACAACTTCCTGTACGACATCGCGCAGATCACGATCCCCACGGACCGCGTCGATCCGAGCTACATCGCGCGACCGCAGCGCTGGGACATCGACGTGATCCGCCGGTTCATGCTGGTGCTCGGGCCGGTGAGCTCGGCGTTCGACTTCCTGACCTTCTACGCGCTGCTCCACGTGTTCCGGTTCGGCGAGACGCTGTTCCACACCGGCTGGTTCCTCGAGTCGCTCGCGACCCAGACGCTCGTGCTGTTCGTGATCCGCACCGCCGGTCGGCCGTGGCGCGATCGCCCGAGCGCGCCGCTGGTCGCGACCACGCTCGTGGTCGTCGCGATCGGTGCGCTGCTCCCGTTCTCGCCGATCGCCCCCGCGCTCGCGATGGCGCCGCTGCCGGCGAGCTACCTCGGCTTCGTGGTCGCGGTCGTCGGCGTGTACCTCGTGCTCGTCGAGGTCACCAAGCGCGTCCTGCTGCGCGGGGCGCCGCTGACCCGCTGGCGGTCGCGCGGCGCGCGGGGGGCGCGGCTCACCGGAACGACCGGCCACACACCTGACAGACCAGGGCGCCGTCGCTCTGCCGGAGGAACGGCGGCAGCCCGGCGCAGTGCGGGCAGTTCCGCGACGCGTCGACGAGCTCCGGCGGCTGCGCGAGCGCGCCCGGCCGGTCGAGCGACATGCCATCGGTCGCCTCGCGGATCTGGATCGTCACCAGCTCCGAGGACGGCGCGATCCAGACCGCGCGCCGGCCGTGCGCCCGCCGGAACGGACCGCCGGGGACCAGCTCGAAGATCGCGGTGAGCTCGCCGCGCGTCTGCTCGAGCAGCCAGCTCACCACCTGCGGCGCCTCGTCGAGCAGGTAGCGGTGGTTCGAGAAGTGCCAGCCGTACTGCATCACCCACCGGCCGGGCCGCATCCAGCTGTCGCAGCCGCTCGGGCCATCGAGCATGAAGTACAGCATCGAGTCCGCGCCCACGGTCAGCGGCAGACGCTTGCCGCGCAGCACCTCCTGGATCCGCTCGAACATCGCCGCCTCGCCGGTCGATGACCGTATCACGCGGCTCCTCGCGGGCGCGGACCGTCGCCAGCTCTGACGGTAGCTCCGCGGCCAAGTCATCGAAATAATTGACCGGGGCTCGGCACGTCGCGTGCTCCACCGGCCCGCATGTTCGAGTCGACCGAGCCGTACGATCAGCGCCTACATCGCCGGTTGAAGTGGGCGATCGCGGTGACCGCGATCCTGATCGTCACCGGCGCGGCGCTGCTCCTCGGCCTCGCGCGGGCGACCAGCCACCACCAGGAGATGATGAGCGACGCTGCGGAGGACCTGCGCGACACCCAGCAGCTCAGCATCGCGATCACCGTGCGGGCGGCCGCGGTGCGCAACTTCCAGCGGACCGGCGAGCTCGCGCAGCTGTCCGAGCGCGCCGACGCGAGCCGCGAGATCGATGGCCTGCTGGCGCGCCTGCTCGCCGACTCCCGCCACGCGCGCGAGCTCGGCGCGATCCGCGATCTCGCGCGGCAGGTCGACGCGGCGCTCGACGCCGCGCTCGGCGAGACCGACGATCCGGTGCGCCACTGGGAGCAGGTCGTGGTCCCGGTGCAGACCACGCTCCGCGAGCGCGTGCTCGCGCGGGTGCGCGCCGAGCAGCTGCGGTTCGATCGCGTGCGCGACGGCGTGCTCGCCGCGAGCCGCCAGACCCGCGAGCTGTTGATCGCGCTGGTCGTGGTGTGCCTGCTCGGGCTCGGCCTGGCGGCCAGCATCCTGGTCCGCACCGGCCGGCTGCTCGTGCAGCGCCAGCGCGCCGAGCAGGAGCACCGCCTGCGCCAGCTGCTCGATCAGATCCCGGTCGGGATCGTGGTCGCGAACCTCGATGGCTCGCCGGCGTACGCGAACCGGCAGGCGCTCTCGATCATGAACGCCTCGCCGCCGACCGTCGAGGCGATCGCCGCCGCGCGCGAGTGCGTGTTCGAGCTCGGCACGGATCGCCGGATCCCGACCAGCCGCATGCCGCTGCTGCGCGCGCTCGCGGGCGAGCACGTCGAGGCCAACGACGTCGAGCTGCGCCGCCCCGATGGCGAGGTCGTGCCGCTGCACCTGCGCGCCGCGCCGGTCCGCGATCGCGACGGCAAGCAGCTCTGCGCGGTCAGCGCGTTCCAGGACGTGCGCGAGCTGCTCAAGATGGGCGGCCGCGACGCGCTCACCGGGCTGATGAACCGCGCCGCGATCGAGCCGCGGTTCACCCGCGAGCGGCTGCTCGCCGAGCGCGGCCGGCGCGCGCTGTCGGTCGCGATCATCGACCTCGATCGGTTCAAGTCGATCAACGACACCCACGGCCACGCCGCCGGTGACCGCGTGCTGCGCGAGACCGCGCGCGCGATCGCCTCGACGCTGCGCCGCACCGACATCGTCGCGCGGTGGGGCGGCGAGGAGCTCGTGATCGCACTGCCCGATACCGACGCGCGCCGCGCCGGGCGGGCGATCGAGAAGGCGCTCGACGCGGTGCGCGCGCTCGCGTTCGAGGGCGCCGATGGCCAGCCGTTCTCGGTCACGTTCTCGGCGGGCGTGGTCGCCGCGCGAACCGGCGAGGGGCTCGAGACCGCGGTCGCCCGCGCCGATGGCCTGCTGTACGCGGCGAAGGCCGGCGGTCGCGATCGCGTGCTCGTCGAGCCGTCTGCCTGCGATGACGGCTGGCGCCGCGCCTCCTCGGCGCGGATCTCGGTCGTGGCGCTTGGATAACCCGCCCGCCGCCGCCGGAGCGCTATGCTGTGGCGATGGTGCGGGCGATCGTCTTCGATCTCGACGGAACGCTGGTCGACTCCCTGGACGACATCGCGGTCGCGCTCGATGGGGCGCTCGCGGATCACGGCCTGCCGCCGCCCGGCCGGGACCTCATCCGGTCGTGGGTCGGCGGAGGCGCGCGTAGCCTGATCGCCCACGCGGTGGACGCCGCACGCGTCGATGGCGTGCTCGCGCGGTTTCGCGCCCACTACGCCGCCGCCCCCGCGACCCACACCCAGATCTATCCCGGTCTGCCCGCCGTGCTCGACGAGCTCGTCGCGGCCGGCGTCGCGCTGGCGATCCTGACCAACAAGCCGCAGGCGCTGACCGAGCCGATCTGCGAGCGCGCGCTCGGGCGGTGGCCGTTCGCGCCGATCGTCGGCGAGCGCGACGGCGTGCCGCTCAAGCCAGACCCCACCGCCGCGCTGGCGATCGCGCGCGCGCTCGGGCTCGCGCCGTCGGAGATCGCGCTGGTCGGCGACGCCACCACCGACCTCGCGACCGCGCGGGCAGCCGGGATGCTGCCGGTCGCGGTGACCTGGGGCTATCGCCCGCGCGCCGAGCTCGCCGCCGCCGGGCCGGCGCTCTTGCTCGACGAGCCCGCGCAGCTCCGGACCCTGGCCTCGCCGGGCCAGTGGTAGGCTGCCGCGTCCAAGGACAGGAGGGGAATGTGAGATCTCGTCGCCATGTTGTCATCGTTCTGATCGCCCTGGCGTGGCTCGCGGCTGCCTGCAAGAGCAGCACGACGTCGCCGCGCCGCACGTACACCGATACCGCCGCGAGCTTCGACGAGTTCGCGCGGACGCTGGTCGACGCGGTGAAGTCCGACCGCAAGGCCGACTTCGAGGCGCTCGCCAAGACCATGGTGCTCCCCGCGCCCAAGGCGTGGTTCGACGCCACGTTCGGCCCCGAGACCGGCGCGCGGCTGCTCGCCGAGTGGGAGCGCGGCCCGTTCAAGAACGTCGCCCAGGCGTGGCCGGACCTGCGCAAGATGGTCGCCGAGCAGAAGCGCGACGCGGTCACCACCAGCCGCCACGACTCGCCCGACGACGAGAACGCCACCGGGCACCAGGTCAACGCGCTGCGCGCGATGACCAAGCCGGTCGCGCTGTACCGCCTCCAGCTGACCACCGCCGAGGGCGAGCGCGCGTTCTCGATCTGGAGCTTCGCGCTGATCGATGGCCAGTTCCGGCTGGTCGGCAAGATGAAGCAGGTCAAGCCGTCCGATCCGAACGCCAAGATGGCGCGCGAGGTCGACATGCTCGGCGAGCTGCCGATGAAGAGCGCCCGCGAGATGCTCAAGGAGCATCGCGAGGGGGCGACGCCGTGATCAGAACGCGCCGGTGATCGCCAGCCCGGCCGCGTTCCGCTGCCGTCCGCGCGGCGTCACTTCAGCTTCGCGCCGAGCAGCCAGCTCGGCCGGTCCGCGGTCTTGTTGGGCCACGCGACGATCACGTCCGCGCCGGTCTCGCCGTCGCCGTTGACCGCCGAGAACTTCGCTCCCTTGACCAGCAGCGGCGCGTACGCCGGCCGGATCTTGAAGTCCGCCCAGGTCTCGTCGTAGGTGACCGTGTCCGTCTTGTCGCAGACCTGCTCGTACTGGACCTCGCCGTTCAGCGTGATCCGCGCGATCCGGTTCGTCGTGTGGCTCTGCACGCACTCCACGCGCTTGACCAGGTAGCGCTCGAGGGTGACCCGGATGCGGTCGTGCTCCGCGCGCGTCGAGGCGATCACGCCACCCGCGCTGCCGATCTCGCCGCTGCTGCGCAGGTACATGCGCTGGCTCGAGGGCCACTCGATCCGCGCGTTCATATCGTCGAGCGTCAGCTTCTCGCCGAGCAGCCGCGAGAACGCCATCGTGCGCGGGCCGCGAAAACCCCCCAGGTCGCGCAGGTAGTACGACAGGAACGCCGCCGTCCCGGTGGTCGAGTGGCACAGCACGTACGGGATCGCGGCGAGGTGCACCTCGGGGATCGCCATCAGCACCGGCCCCGCGGCGCGCGCGAACCCGCCGTACGGATCGAACCGCTCGTCCTTCATGCTCTTGAACGCCGAGGCCGGCACCTTCGACACCGCGGTCGCCAGCGCGGCGGTGGTCCGCGCCTCGCAGCCCTCGTACTGCTTGCGCGACCGCGACCACGCCGCCGAGTCGAGCTGCTGCGCCAGCTCGAGCAGCGGGCCCTCCTTCGCGAGCGTGGCCGCCCACTCGGCGCGCCCCGCGGCGGCGACCTCGAACATCTTCCGGTACACCGGATCCTGCTTCCACGCCGCCTGGACCCGCGCGGCGTGCTGGTCGAGCCGCTTGCGGAGATCGAGCAGCGAGAACCGCAGCGCCATCTTGAGGTCGCCGCGGTGCGCGGTATCGGCGCGCAGCTGGGCGTGTAGCTTCGCGAGGTCGAGCTTGTCGATGTCGGCCTGGCAGATCGCCCAGGTCGCGGGGGCCTCCGCCTTCAGGCACTGCTCGACGTAGCCGTAGCGGCCGACCTCGCTGAGCCGGCGATCGAGCACGTCGGCGACGTAGATCGGATCCTGGTAGTCGCCGTTGCCGTTGGGCAACACGAAGCCCTCGGTGATCGCCTTGTACTCGTCGAGCGGCGTGAGCTGCGCGACGTCCTTGGTCGAGAACTGGAGCTCGCTGTCGCGGCCCTCGTTCGCGCGCGCCCACGCGATCACGTCGGCCCAGTCGCTATCGATCATGCCGAGCCGCTGGCCCCACGCCTGGCGATGCTTCTCGATCTCCGCGCGGCGCGCGTCCGCCTCGGGGCTCGGCGCGCACGTCGCGTGTCCGAGCGCGACCACCACCGTCGACGGATCCTTCGACGCCAGGTCCCGGAGCTCGACGCTCTCCGAGAAGGCGGCCTCCTTGCACCACCCCGGCGCGGCCGACGCAGTCCCAGCACTGGCGACGAGCGCCACGATCACGAGCTTGTTCACGATGTCCTCCTGCGCGCTACTACGAGCCGCCGCGCGCGCGACTCCCGCGCGGGCCCGCCGGGGACGTCGAATGAAACCTCTCGGCGCGCTTCGGCCGGAAGGTTTCAGCGGCGCTCAGGGCGGCGGCACGAGCCACGCGGCGAGCCGGTCGCGCTTGGCGCCGCGCAGGTTCGAGCGCGGGACCGGCGGGCTCCAGGTGCAGCCGAGCTGGCGCGCGACCCCGGCGAGCCAGCCCGGGAGGTCGGTGAGGTTGCACCGGCCGACCGCGAGGTCATCGCGGTGGAGCTTCGTGGTGTCGAACGAGGTGAGCGCGTGGTCGGGCAGCTGCGCGTCCGTGCGCACCGCGATCTGGACGTGCAGGTAGTTCGGGTGGCGGCTGTCCACGCCGATGTGGCCCTGCACGCGCGCGACCTGGTCGAGCTGGTCGTTCGAGGTCAGGTAGATCGTGAACCACAGGGTATCGAGGGCGCCGAGGCCGAGCAGCGGCCCGAGCGCGAGCACCGGCGAGGCGGCGTTGCGGGCCTCGAGCGCGCCGCCGATCTCGGCGAACAGCGCGTCGAGCGCCGGGGTGCGCGCGGCGTGGGTGCGCAGCCGCGCGAGCCGGTCGAGCCGAGCGTCGCCGTGGACGAACGCGGGATCGACGTGGGGGACGAGGGCATCGAACGAGGCGTCGCTGCCATCGGTGACCAGCACCGCGAGCAGATCGATGCGCACGGTCGCCGAGTGCGCGGCGGTGGCCTGGACCGCGTGCAGCAGGTGTGGATCGCTCGCGATCGCGCGGAACCGCTCGCGGCGCGGCCGGGAGCCCCAGGCGTAGGTGAGGCTCAGATCGCCGAGCAGCTGGACCGCGCGGTGCCACGACGCGGCGAGCGCCGCGTCGTCGCCGTCGTCGATCGCGGCGAGGCGGAGCAGCAGGTGATCGGCGTGGTCGAGCTCGGCCGCGAGCACGGCGCGGATCACGTGTGGAGGCAGCTTGCGGCAGCTGCCGACCACCCAGAACAGGTTCCGCTGGAGCAGCGAGAGCACCACCGGCACCACGAGTGTGGGATCGATGTCGCGCGGCAGGGTGCGCAGGGCGGGGCGGATGTCGAAGCGCTCGTGCTCCATCCAGCGGCGGAGCTCCGCGGCGTGGTCGCGCTTCGCCATGGTCGGCGCGAGCGTACCTGATCCGCGGTCACAGGAAGCGCAGCAGGGCGTCGCGCGTCTGCTCGGGCCGCTCCTCGAGCAGCCAGTGGCCGGTGTCGGGGAGCACGATCACGTGGGCGTCGCTCGCGACCTGCCGGACCTGCGCGCCGAGCGCGGCGCCGAGCGAGCTCGCGCCGCCGATCGAAAGCACCGGCATGGGGAGCGGCGTCCTCGAGAGCTGCGCGAATGCCCGGGCGGTGTCGGGGAGCGACGCGAAGTACGCCCACGCCGCGCGCATCCGGCCGGGCCGCGCATAGGCCGCGGTGTACGCCCGGCGCTCCGCCTCGCGGACCGAGTGCGTCCGGTCCGCGGCGAAGTCGTTCCAGAAGTGCTCGAAGTGTCGGCGCTCGCGGCCCTCGACCAGCGCCTCGGGCGTGGAGCCCTGGAACCGGAAGTGCCACATCCGCGGGTCGTTGTAGATCGCCTCCCACGCGCCGACGCCGGGCAGGAACGCATCCATCAGCACCAGCTTCGAGACCTCGGTCGGGTGCAGCGCCGCATAGGCGTACGCGACCATCAGCCCGATGTCGTGGCCGACCACCGCAGCCTCGGTGATGCCGAGCGATCGCGCGAGCGCGTGGATCCGGTCGGCGGCGGTCAGGATGTCGAGCCCACCCGCGGGGACGGACGAGTCGCCGATCCCGGGCAGGTCCGGTGCGATCACCGTGAACCGCTCGGCGAGCGCGGGCAGCAGCGGGTACCACATCCGCGCGGTCTCGGCGTAGCCGTGCAGCAGGATCACGGTGGGGCCGCGACCGCCGATCACGTAGTGCAGGCGCACCCCGTCGACGTCGGCGGTGCGCGAGTCGAACCCGCGCGGCCGTCCGGCGCGGGTGGCCGCGGCGATCGCGAGCGCGGCGCCCGCGGCGCCGGCCCCGGCGAGGTACCAGAACAATGCGCGTCTCATGGCCAGACCTCCATCCAGACCTCCATCGACACCCTGGCGCGGGGGGCGAACGGGGCAATGCGGCCGCTGGATTGCAATGGACTAGTCTGCGAGATGGCCTTTCACAAGATCTTCTGCCCGGTCGACTTCTCACCTGGATCCGAGCGCGCGATGCAGATCGCCGTCCGGCTGGCGAAGGAATCGGAGGCCGAGCTCGCGATCGCGAACGTGTGGTACGTGCCGCCGCTGGTGACCGGCGGTGGCTACTCGTTCTCTCCGACCGTGTTCCAGGAGATGATGGACGACGCCAAGCGCGAGCTCGAGCGGGCGGCGGGCCGTGCGTCGCAGCTCGGCGCGCCGCGGGTGACCTCGCTGTTCCTGAGCGGCCCGCCGTGGGATCGGATCATCGACGAGCTCCGCGGGGATCCCGCCTACGATCTCGTCGTGATGAGCACGCACGGCCGCACCGGCCTGGCGCGCGTGCTGATCGGCTCGGTGGCCGAGCGCGTGATCCGCCACGCGCCGTGCCCGGTGCTCGCCACGCGGCCACACGGCCCGGTCGAGCCGGTGCGGCACATCCTGTGCCCGATCGACTTCTCGGACAGCGCGCGCCACGCGATGCAGCTCGCCGCCGAGCTCGGCCGCCCGAGCGGCGCCGCGATCTCGCTGCTGTACGTCGCCGAGGTGCCGGTCGGGTTCTCGGAGCTCTCGCTCGCCGATCCGGTGGAGCGCGTCGATCCACGCGCCGCGGAGCTGCTCGCCGGGTGGGCGGCGGAGCTGCGCGCCACCGCCGCCGGCCCGGTCGCCACGCGCACGATGGTCGGCAGCCCCGGTGCGCAGATCCTCGCCGCGCTGGACGAGGATCCGACGTTCGACCTGGTCGCGATGGGCAGCCGCGGCCGGACCGGGCTGCGCCGCGTCGTGCTCGGCTCGGTCGCCGAGAAGGTGGTGCGCCACGCGACGTGCTCGGTGTTGGTGACCCGCGGGCGCGACGAGTAGCTCGCCGAGCGCTCGCCGGTCAGCGCAGCGAAGCGACGAGCTCGTCGAGCAGGTCCATCGTCTCGCGCATGCCGTGCTCCATGCCCGAGGCGATCACCATCTCGCGCACCTCCTTCGAGGGATACAGCTCGCGCGACATCATGTGGGTCTTGCCGCCGCGCTCCTCGAACGTCACCGTGATGATCACCTCGTCGGGAAACGGCTCGAAGCGCTGGGTGTAGACCAGGCGCGAGTGCGGCGTGATCTCGGTGTACGCGCCCGAGAACGCGACCTGCTCGCCCTCCGGCGGCCGGATCACGTAGCGATAGGTGCCGCCGACCCGCACGTCGGCGTCGATGCTCACCACCGAGACGCCGCGCGACTTGGGCGCCCACCAGCGCTTGACCAGCTCGGGGTTGGTCCACGCGTCGAACACGATCCGCGCGGGGCCGTTGAACGTGCGCGAGATGAGGATCGATCGATCCGGATCGAGCTCCATCGTGGTCTGGTTCTGGGGGGCGGACTCACTACTTTCTCTTGCGGCCATCGGTGTCCTCTTTCGCTGTGAGCTCTGCGACGAGCTCGTCCAGTTCCGCAAAGCGCGCATCCCAGAGCTCGCGATAGCGCTCGAGCCAGTCGTGCAGCTCGCGCAGCGGTTGCGCGCGCAGCTCGTACAGCCGCTGCTGGGCGCGCGGCTGCACCTCGACCAACCCGGCTTGCTTCAACACGCGCAGGTGCTTGGACACCTGCGGCTGGTTGAGCTGGAGCCGTTCGCCGATATCGTTGACGGGGCGGGGCCCGGCGCGCAGCAGCTCGACGATGCGGAAGCGATTGGGCTCGGCGAGCGCGGCGAACGTCTCGAACACGCCCATGAACATGCCCGTGAAGGCATATTCCTGTCAAGGCATATTCGAGCCGAGTCGCGTCAGCGTCGCGTGCCGTTCGCGCGCCCGACCAGCGCCTGGATGTCCTCGACGGTCAGCGAGCGCAGCTGGTCGGGCATCAGCCAGATGACGTTCGACCGGAACTGGCCGCGCTCGTCGCGCAGCCGGAACGAGATCGTGTGGTCGCGTGGTGCGCGATGGCCGCCGTAGTCGCCGTGGCCGCCGAACACCGGATCGAGCTCGGGGAACGCAGCGCGGATGACCTTGCGTGCACGCTCCATCTCCCCCTTGGTCGCCTTGCGGTTCTGGTTCCCCATGCGCGTTCGTATGGCGGATCCGGCCCGCGGCGTCAAACCGGCTACACTGGACGGGTGTGGATCGCCGCCCGCGCCGAGTCGCGCGTCCTCGAGATCTCCCTCGCGCTCGCCGCGCTGATGCTCGCGACTTCGGGGCCTGCCGCGCCGCCGGCCAGCCCCGCCACCCGGGTCGCGATCCAGGTGTCGTGTGAGGACCCCGCCGCGTGTGCGCTCGCCGAGTCGCTCGCGATCGACGTGTGGAGCGAGCACCGCGGGGCGGGCCTGCCGCTCGACGTCGTGGTGACCCGCGACGCGCTGGACCGGCTCGCCGCGGCCGGCGCGTCGTGGCAGGTGCTCGTGCCGGACATCGACGCGACCGCGCGCGCCGAGGCGGCGCGGCTGCACGAGCCGGCGGCCGCGCGCACCACCGACTGGTTCGGCGAGTTCCGCGACTACGGCGCGATCGGCGCCCGGCTGCGCGAGCTCGCCGAGCTCGCGCCGGAGCGCGCCCAGCTGCACGCGATCGGCCACTCGATCGAGGGCCGGCCGCTGTGGGCGCTGCGGATCGGCGGCGCCGCGAGTGATGCCACGCCGGTGCTGATCGATGGCACGCAGCACGCGCGCGAGTGGATCGCGGCGATGGTCACCACGTGTGTCGCCGATCGGCTGGTCCGCGACTACGATCGCGATCCGGCGATCCGCGCGTTCGTCGATCGCACCGAGCTGTGGGTGGTGCCGGTCGCCAACCCGGACGGCTACCAGCACTCGTGGAGCAGCGATCGCTACTGGCGCAAGAACCGCCGCGGCACCCACGGGGTCGATCTCAACCGCAACTTCGGGGTCGCGTGGGGCGGGGCGGGCTCGAGCCGGCGCGAGTCTTCCGAGACCTACCGCGGGACCACGGCGTTCTCCGAGCCCGAGACCGCGGCGCTGCGCGATCTGGCGCTGCGCGAGCGGTTCGCGCTGCACGTCGACTTCCACGCCTACGGTCAGCTCGTGCTGTACCCGTGGAGCTACACGACCACGCCGGCCGGGGACCGCCATCGGTTCGCCGCGATCGGCGACCGGATCGCCTCGGCGATGGCCGCCGCGCACGGCACTCGCTACACGCTCCAGGCCGGCGCGGAGCTCTACCCGGCGGCCGGTACGATGACCGACTGGATGTACGGCGAGGCCGGCGCGCTGTCGTTCACCCTCGAGCTGCGGCCCAAGGGCGGGCGCGGCTTCGTGCTGCCGCCCGACCAGATCCGGCCGACCTGCGACGAGGGGCTCGCCGCGGTGCTCGCGCTGCGCGACGCCCACGCGCGCTGATCTCGCGGACGGAGACTACAGCGCGTAGAAGTCCTCCGGGATGGTCTCGGTGGGCCGCCAGTCGAGCTCGCCCGCCTGGGCGCCCTTGTACTGCAGGAAGGTCTCGGCGGACAGCTCGCCGTCCTCGCGTGGCCCGTGGCGCTTCGCCGCCTGGATCCACTGGATGCCCTGGTCGAGCGGCAACGTGCCGACGCGCGCGAGCCCGACCACCAGCACCAGCAGGTGCTTGCACGGCGAGCCCTGCAGGCCCATGCACTCGGACAGGTCCGGCTGCGCGCAGCCGTAGTGGCCGTCCGGCGTGAGCCCGCTCGCGTAGACCGTGCCGGAGCCGCTCTGGCTGCGCCCCACGCCGACCAGGCGTTGCTCGTCGATCCGGGCGTAGATCTGGAACTTCTCC
>JBQCJR010000343.1:0-2133 GCA_051952595.1 Kofleriaceae bacterium | reverse complement strand
GTTCTCATGGCGAAGATCGATATGGTCCGCAACCTCGGCGTCGTCGCTCACATCGACGCCGGCAAGACCACGGTATCCGAGCGGTTCCTGTTTCATTCGGGCAAGATCCACAAGGTCGGCGAGGTCCACGACGGCGAGACCGAGATGGACTGGATGGATCAGGAGCGCGAGCGCGGGATCACGATCACCGCCGCGGCCACCACGTTCGAGTGGAAGAAGCACGAGATCCACCTCATCGATACCCCGGGCCACGTCGACTTCACGATCGAGGTCGAGCGCAGCCTGCGCGTGCTCGACGGCGCGGTCGTGGTGTTCTGCGGCGTCGCCGGCGTGCAGCCGCAGTCCGAAACGGTCTGGCACCAGGCCGACAAGTTCAAGGTCCCGCGGCTGGCGTTCATCAACAAGCTCGACCGCGTCGGCGCGTCGTTCTCGAACGCGGTCGCCGACATCCGCGACCGGCTCGGCGCGAACGCGGTGCCGATCCAGCTCCCGATCGGCGCCGAGGACGCGTTCAGCGGCGCGGTCGATCTCGTCCGCCAGCGGCTGATCCTGTTCACCGGCGATGTCACCGAGGCCCCCGAGACGGCGGAGATCCCGGCGGAGCACGCCGAGGCCGCCGCCGAGGCGCGAGATCAGCTGATCCAGGCGCTCGCGGATCTCGATGACGGGATCGCGCTCAAGTACCTCGAGGGCCAGGAGCTGACCGTCGCCGAGCTCGACGCCGCGATCCGCAAGGCGACGATCGCGGTGAAGATGGTGCCGGTGCTCGCCGGCACCGCGCTGCGCAACAAGGGCATCCACCCGCTGCTCGACGCGGTGATCGCGTACCTGCCGTCACCGGCCGACGTGCCGCCGGTCCATGGCGTCGATCCGCGCAACACCGACGAGAAGCTGACGCGCGCTCCGAAGAACAGCGAGCCGTTCTCGGCGCTCGCGTTCAAGATCGCGATGGACGACGGCCGCAAGGTCGTGTTCCTCCGCGTCTTCAGCGGCACGATCGAGCCCGGCGCCGAGGTGCTCAACGTGCGCACCGGCAAGAAGGAGAAGATCGCGCGGCTGTTCCACGTCCACGCGAACAAGCGCGAGCGGCTCGAGAAGGGCGTCGCGGGCGAGATCGTGGCGGCCGCGGGGCTCAAGGACGCGACCACCGGCGACACCGTGTGCGATCCCAAGGCGCCGATCCTGCTCGAGCGGATCGATACCTACGAGCCGGTGATCTCGCAGGCGATCGAGGCCGAGAACGCGGCCGCCAAGGAGCGGCTCGACTTCGCGCTCGGCAAGATGGTCGAGGAGGATCCGACGTTCCGCACCCACGAGGATCCCGATACCGGCCAGACCCTGATCCGCGGCATGGGCGAGCTCCACCTCGAGATCATCGTCGACCGGATGAAGCGCGAGTACGGCGTGCAGGCGCGCGCCGGCAAGCCGCAGGTCGTGTATCGCGAGACCGTGCTCGGCGAGGGCGAGGGCACCGCGGTGTTCGAGCGCGACCTGAAGGAGCAGCCGATCTACGGCGAGGCAACCTGCGTGGTGCGCAGCCGGACGCGCGGCAGCGGCATGGAGTTCAAGCGCGAGCTGCCGGCCTCGGCGATCCTGCCGGACAACGTCATCGCCGCCGCGATGCAGGGCCTGCGCGACGCCGCGTCGAGCGGCCCCGATGGCTACCCGCTCGAGGACGTCGAGGTGACGCTCACGGGGGTCAAGCTCAAGGACGGCGCGAACGGCGAGATCGGGAGCCGCGCCGCGGCCGCCGAGGCGTTCCGCCGCGCGGTCCAGGGCGCCCATCCTTCGCGGCTCGAGCCGATCATGACGGTCGAGGTCAACGCCGACGAGGAGTTCCTCGGCGCGGTGATCGGCGATCTCAACCAGCGCCGCGGCCAGGTCCAGGACGTCGGCTCGCGCGGCACCAAGCGCGTCATCTCGGCGCTGGTGCCGCTGGCCAAGATGTTCGGCTACTCGACGCGCCTGCGCAGCCTCACCGAGGGCCGCGCGACGTTCTCGATGCAGTTCCACTCGTACGACACGCTGCAGGCGAGCTAGCGGAGCTCGCCGGCGCGGCCGGCGGCGTGCGCGCTACTTGCCCCAGACCTGGACCCGCGCGGCGCCTCCGCCGGGCAGGTTGCGGTACTTGAG
>JBQCJR010000342.1:0-2150 GCA_051952595.1 Kofleriaceae bacterium | reverse complement strand
CTTGCACCCGCCGCTGCGGCCGTTGCGGCACTTGCACCCGCCGTTGCGGCCGTTGCGGCACTCACGCCCGCTGATGCGGGCATTGCGGCACCCGCACCCGCCGTTGCGGCGCCCGTCCCAGCCTCGGCCGATGCGTCGACCGGCGCCTCGAGCTCGGCGTCGCCTTCGATGCCCCCGCTGCTGCCCCTGTACGCGGCGGTCGGCGCGGCGGGTGCGGCCCACGCGCCGAGCGCGGCGTGTCGCTCGAGCTGGCCGCGCAGCTGGCGCGCCAGGGCGAGCAGCTCGTCCTCGACTCGCGGCGCCGCCGGCGGCTGCGCGTCGTCGCCCGTGCTATCCATCGTACGGGTATGCCATCACCACGTCGGTGGACTCAACTGTTGCTGATCGCCGCGCTCGCGGTGGTCGGTTGTCGCAAGTCCCTCCCGGTGCCGAACGGCGACGTCGCGGCGAGCCTGACGCTCCCCACGACCGAGGACGCACCGTTCGATCCCGCGGGCCTCAAGGGCACGCCGACGCTGGTGCTGTTTGCGAGCCCGACGTGCCCGCACTGCATCGCCGAGCTGCCGATCGCGCAGCGCGCGGCGGCGGCCGAGTCCGCGAACCTGGTCGCGGTGTTCGTCGTCGGCAACAAGCAGCACGCCGCGTCGGTGACCAAGCACGCGGGGTTCACCGCGCCGGTGCTGGTGGATGACGGCACGCTGCGCACGCGCTACGACGTCAAGGCGGTGCCGTACATGCTCGTGCTCGGCCCCGACGGGCGCGCCCGCAGCGCGCTGCGCGGCGAGACGGACGAGCCGACGCTGCGCGATGCGCTGTCCGACGCGCGCTGACGGCCTGCCCCGCTACCTTCGGGCTCCTCGAACGTCGCCTCGCCGACGCGCGCTGACGGCCTGCCCGGCTGCTCCCACTACCCCTCCGGCTCCTCGAACGTCGCCTCGCCGGCGGGCGCCGGCGCGCCGGTTCCCTCGGGAAAACTCAGATACGCGTAGTACATGCCGTCGGCCTCGGTCGCGGTGCGCACGGCGGCCTCGCGGGCGTCCTTGGGGTTCTTGAACGTGAACCGCACCTGGATCCCGGCGCGATGGCCGGGCCTGCCCTTGGTCGCCCGCGCCGCGCGGACCGCGCGCGCGCGGATCCCCGACAGCGGGTTATCGAAGTAGCGGGTGTCGAGCTGGCGCCACGTGTTCTGCCCGAGGCGCTTGAGCCCGAGCTGGACGACGAGGGTCGAGCCCTCGACGCGCTGGGTGAGCTCGAACGGCGCGGCGGCCTGGAAGAACACCCGAGCGCCGCCGTCGCGGGCCTCGAACCCGATCCAGGTGAGCGTGCCGGGCGGCGGCGGACGCTTGGGTCGGGCGGGCCGGGTCGCGGTGTCGGCCTGCTGGCCCGGGACCACGCCGCCGTACTCGCCCTCCTTGTGGGGGACGTTGTCCGCAACCGCCGGACTCGCGAGCAGCAGCCAGAGCAGGACGCGACGCATCGGGACCGATCGTACGAGCGAGCGCCGCGGCACGCAAAGTTTCAACGCCGCACGACGGCTCCACCGGTCGTGCGTCCGCCGCTATAGTGCGCCGAATGCGCCACGTGCGAGGTGTCCTGTTCCTGGATTACGTTCGCATGCTGCGATCGAAAAAGGCGGTCGACTGGGCCGCGCGGCTGCCGCCCGAGGACGTCGCGTACCTGGGTCAGCAGATCGAGCCGAACGCGTGGTACCCGATGGCGACGTTCGAGCGGATGGGCAACGAGATCCTGCGCACGGTGGCCAACGGCGAGCTGTTCCCGGTGCAGCTGTGGGGGCGCTACTCGGCGGCGCAGCTGCGCGCGGCGCACCCGATGCTGCTCGCGCCCGACGATCCGGTCGAGTCGCTCAACCGGTTCCGCGTGCTGCGCGAGACCTTCTTCGACTTCTCGGCGCTCGAGGTGCGGATGCTGCATGACGACGAGGCGCACGTCGCGATCGGCTACCACATGGGGATGCCGGCCGAGGAAGCGGCGGCGGTCCAGACCATGGGCTTCTTCGAGGGCCTGCTCGAGCTCGCGGGCGCGACCGACGTGCACGCGAAGCTCACCGAGCGGTCGTGGGCGGGCGATCCGCGCACGCTGCTGGTCGTGAAGTGGATGCCGCCGCGCCCTGTTAACCGGGCCGCGCGACC
>JBQCJR010000341.1:0-4628 GCA_051952595.1 Kofleriaceae bacterium | reverse complement strand
CGCCGCGCGCCACAGGTACCCCCCCTGGCGCTCCCGCCCCGCGCTGATGCGCTGGCGCTCCCGCTCTTCGAGCTCGTCCCGCAGCGGTGCCTCGGCCCCCCCCGGCGGCACCACCACCGACGGCGGCGCGGGGGGCGCCGGCAGCACGAGCGCGTCGACATCGAGCGCGGCCCCATCACACAGCAGCACCGCCCGCTCGATCACGTTGCGCAGCTCGCGCGCGTTGCCCGCCCACGCGTGCGCACGCAGCGCGCGGCACGCCGCCTCGGTCAGCCGCGGTGGCTCGCGGCCGAGCTCGCGCGACTCGTCGACCACGAACGCACGCGCGAGCGCCTCGATCTCCTGCGGCCGGTCGCGCAGCGGCGGCAGCGCGAGCACCGCGCCCGCGATCCGGAAGTAGAGATCGCGGCGGAACCCGCCGGTCTCGAGCTCCGCCTCGAGATCGCGGTTGGTCGCCGCGACGAACCGCACGTCCACCGGGCGCGGCTCGGTCGATCCGACCCGCAGCACCTGGCGATCCTCGAGCACGCGCAGCAGCTTCGCCTGCATCGCCGGCGAGGTCTCGCCGATCTCGTCGAGGAACACCGTGCCGCCGCTCGCCGCCTCGATCAGCCCCCGGCGCTCGCGCTGCGCGCCCGTGAACCCGCCGCGCTCGTGGCCGAACAGCTCCGCCTCGACCAGCGAATCGACCAGCGCGGCGCAGTTGATGCGGACCAGCGGGCCGTCGGCGCGCGGCGACTGGCGATGGAGGTACTCGGCGAGCACGTCCTTGCCGACCCCGGTCTCGCCGGTGATCAACACGCCGATCTGGCCACGCGCGAGCCGCGACGCGAGCTCGTAGATCCGGCGGACCGCCGGATCCACCACGATCGGCGCCGCCGGCGACCGCGCGACCGCACCGGACGGACGCCCCGCCGCCGCGCCCCGCGCCGGTGCCGCGCGCGACGCACGCACGTCCTGGATCACCAGCACGACGTCGCCCACCGCGATCGGATCGTTGGGCGACACCTCGACGAGCAGCTGCGGAAGAATCCGCACCCCGCCGACCGCCGTGCCGTTCGCGCTGCCCAGATCCGTGATCCGGATCGCGGCGTCCTCGAGCACCAGCCGGAGGTGGCTACGCGACAGCGAAGGGGCATCGATCTGGATCTCGCAGCTGCTGCCGCGGCCGATCGTCACCTCGCCACGCACCGGCAGCGCGCGCACGTCGATCTCGGCGCCGCGGATGATCAGCAGCGAGCGGCGCCGCGAGGGCGACGCCGACGACACGCCGCGCACCGTGGAGATCGCGTCACCCGACATCGTCCGCGATGGTGCCACAGTCGCGCGTGCCGCCGCGCTGCGGGTGCCAGGTCGTGCAGAGTCTGCACAAGCCGCGGGCCGTGGCCGCCCGTGAGCCATGTTCTGCTCCGCCGTCGCGGCGGTATGGCGCTTGCTTTCGGCCGGAAGCTCGACCCGCCCAACAAGGAACTCGTATGCAGAGATCGATCGCGCTGGCCCTCGGATTCTCGGCCCTGCTCGCCACCGCCGCTTGTAAGGACTCCTCGAAGTCTCCCCCCGGTGCACCGCCCCCAGGTTCGGCTCCCGCCGGAGCCGGCCCATCCGCGAGCGAGCGCGACGCCGATGCGTCGATGGTCAAGAAGATGAACGCCGCCGTGCACTGCATCAACTTCGCCGC
Source organism: Kofleriaceae bacterium (assembly GCA_051952595.1). Lineage (GTDB taxonomy): Bacteria > Myxococcota_A > Polyangia > Haliangiales > Haliangiaceae > JABFXX01. Next base: position 2,950 of record JBQCJR010000341.1, on the reverse strand, counting down.
GGCGGCCGTCAAGCGCTCCGCGGGCTTCTACGCACGCGCCGTCGATCCGGCCACCGGCCCCCTGCCCGACAAGTCGCTCTACCTGCAGCGGATCGATGCCCAGTCGTGCACCAAGCCCGCCAAGGAGGCCGTCGCCCTCAAGCCCGCGGTCGCCGATCTCGACGCCGTGCTGGGCGCATACGCCACCAAGCTCGACGCCGCCGCGTTGATCCTGAACGAGGCGGCGGACTACTACGATCAGAAGCGCCACCTCGACGACGCGCTCGCCAAGGGCAAGCAACTGCACCCCCAGGTGATGGCCAGCTTCGAGGACGTCATCGCGAGCGAGCGCCAGCTCCGCGACGTGCTCGACAAGCTCGACCGGGCGCGCCGCGAGGCGAACCTGGCCGAGCTGGCCAAGGACCCGGCCCAGCGCACCGAGTACCTCCGCGAGCGCCTGATGCTGTCCGCCACGGATCTGATCAAGCTGACCGAGGTCGGCGATCTGGCGAAGCTCGACGCCGCCGCGTTCCAGGCCAAGCTCGACGAGGTCGACAAGACCCAGAAGGAGCTCTCCGCGCTCGGGCTCGATGGCTCCGATCTCGGCCTCAGCAACTCGGCCCGCGACTACGTCGGCGCCGGGCTCGCCATGGTTCGCCGGCTCCGCGACGGGAAGGGCTACACCGAGTCCGAGCTCAAGGACCTCGCGCAGGGATCCAAGTACGTCGAGGGATCGATCCCGCAGCTGATCGAGAGCTACAACTCGCTGATCGAGGCCTCGAATCGCCTGCGGTAGCTGCCTCGTTGAGCAGATGTTGCGCAACGAGCGAGGCCACCGGCCGGGCATCCGCGCACTTGGCCGTGGCCGGCGCGGGCACGCCGCGTGCTCGGGGGCGCCTCGATGTCATTTCACGCTGCTGTTGTTCGATCACTCGCGCTCTCGCTCGGCCTCGCGCTGGTTGCGACCGCACCCGCCTCGGCCAAACCGGATCCCACGCAGGAAAAGATCAATGTCTATGTCGAGATCTTGAATACGTGGTCGCCCTACGTGTTCAAGACCTACGACGGGTACGCCGCGTGGGTCGACATGAAGGCCGGGCCGACCTGCAAGGAGCGCGGGATTCGCCCGCCCAGCGGGTTCGGGGATTCGGCACCGGCGCGGTTCGCGGGCTACGAGAAGGCGATCCGGACCAAGCCCAAGCTCGAGGTCGACGGCACGGTGACGCGGATGGTCGAAGCGCTGCAGGCGCTCGTCGAGCCGACCCAGGCCGCCGCCGACTACTACCAGAAGCGGACGTTCACGAGTGATGGCTGCAAGCGCGGCAAGGAGCTCCACCCGGTGCTGGTGGCCGCGTGGACGGCGTACCTCGAGGGCGATCGCGAGCTGCGCGCGTTCGTGGGCGCGTACAACGACAAGGTCGCGCTCGAGGCGCTCGCGGCCACGAAGAAGAAGTTCGGGACGAAGTTCCGCTATCACTACGAGAAGCTGCTGATCGATGGCAAGGCGCTGGTCCGCGAGATCGACGACCAGCACGCGGCGGGCACGTTCGATGCGGCGGCGATCCGCTCCCGGCTCGACGCGTTCACGGCGACGCACGCGGCGGTCGAAGCGATGGCCGAGGCCGCCAAGAACGACAAGAAGCTCCGCGACGACCTCTACCAGGGCGGCTACGTGCAGTTCCTTCGCCAGGCCGCCAACCTGCCGGGCTCGACCAAGGAGCTGCTCGCGCGCCTGGAGGCACCACCGAGCAAGCAGCGCGAGCGCGAGCTCGAGCAGGCGCACAAGCAGGCGATCACCGACTACAACGGCATGATCGGCGCGGCCAACCGGACGCGGCTCTCGAACCGGGTGAAGTGAGCCACGCGCGCCGGCGCGATCACCTCGAGCCGGCGCAGCGCTCGCGCGGCGGGCGCAGCTTGCCGCGCACCACCTCGGGCGCGCGAGCGCGCTCGTAGCCGGCCTCGGCGCGCGCGAGCAGCGGCGAGGCCTCGCCGCACCGGCCGAGCGGGGAGAACAGGTCGGCCAGCGCGACCTCCGCGTCGATCGCGGCGAGATCATCGGCGCCGTACGCCGCCGTGTTCGCGTCGCGGCCCTCGACCAGATCCGTGCGCACGCGCGCGATCGCCGCGGCGCTGCGCGAAGCGACCGCCGCGGGAGTCGTCGCGATCGCCCGGTGCACGCGGCTCGAGCCCGCGGCCGCGGAGAGCCCGATCGCCTCGAACCGCGCGATCGCCTGGTCGAACAGCGGCGCCGCCGCGGCGAGCTTGCCCGCGCCGATCCGCACCACGCCGAGGTTGTGCAGCGCGGTTGCCTGGAGCTCGGGCTCGCCGATCTCCACGGAGATCTCGAGCGAGCGGCTGGCGTCGCGCTCGGCCTCGGCGTGGCGTCCGGCGCTGCTCTCGGTGAGCGCGAGGTTGTAGAGCGCCCTGGCCACGCCGCGCGACCGCGGCGACTCCCAGCGCGAGAGGGTCTCGATCGCGGCCCGGTGCGGCGCGATCGCCTCCTCGAACCGGCCGAGCGCGCCCAGGACGGATGCGACGGCCACGGTCACCGTCGCGGTCGTGAAGTGCTCCGGACCGAGCTCGCGGGCCGCGGCCGCCTGGGCGCGCTGGAACTCGGCGAGCGCGAGCGGGAGATCCCCGCGGCGATCCGCGAGCGCGCCGAGCGCGTAGTGCACGGTCACCCCCACCTCGTGATCGCCGAGCGACGCCGCCTGGGCCTTCGCGATCTCCGCCCAGTCGCTCGCGCGCGCGAGATCCTCGCCGTACAGGCCGTGGACCCAGACCAGGGAAGCGGCGGCCATCGCGGCGGCGGTTGGATGGCGTGCGGCGCGGGCGACCGTGTAGCTCGTGGTGTGCAGGCGGATCGCGGCGTCCCGCTCGCCGCGCGCGCGGGCGATCTCGCCCTGGAGGCGCAGCAGGCGCGCCTCGTCCCCGCCGCGCCCCACCAGCCGCGCGCGCAGCGCAGGGA
>JBQCJR010000340.1:0-2579 GCA_051952595.1 Kofleriaceae bacterium | reverse complement strand
TACGTCGCGACGGCGCGGTTGCTCAGCGCGCAGAACGTGCTGCCGCCGGTGTTCCTGGCGACGCTCGGCACGCAGCGCGAGGACATCGCGCACCACATCGCGGGCTATCTGAGCCACCAGCAGCGCCGGTTCGAGACCGATCTGTCCGCGGCGCACACCTCGTCGGATCGCGTGGAGTGGCTGGTGATCGGCACCACCGGGCTCGCGCTGATGCTGAGCGGCGTGCTCGCCGCGACGGTGATCCGCAAGCTGGGCCGGATGTACCAGCGCGAGAAGAGCGCGCTCGAGGTCGCGCAGCACGAGGCGACGGGGCGCCAGGAGATCCTCGCGGTGGTCTCGCACGACCTGCGCAATCCGCTCGGCACGATCGTGATGGGCTCCTCGGTGCTGCGCGAGCTGCTGCCGCCGGGGACGCCGCCGGCGTGCGTCCGGCAGCTCCAGGCGATCTCGAACGCCGCGGACCGGATGACGAACATGATCAACCAGGTGCTCGACGAGGCGCGGATCGAGATCGGCACGATCCGGCTGCACCTCGGCCGCTGCGAGCTCAACGAGCTGGTGCGCACCGCGATGCAGCTGTTCCAGACCCGCGCCGAGCAGTGCTCGATCCAGGTCGTGTTCGAGCCGCCGGTCGCGCAGCTCGAGATCCGCGCCGATCGCGAGCGGGTGCTCCAGATCCTGTCGAACCTGCTCGGCAACGCGCTCAAGTACACGCCGCAGGGCGGCCGGATCGAGGTGCGGGTCGCGCCGTCCGACGACGAGATCGAGATCTCGGTCACGGACAGCGGCCCGGGGATCTCGCGCGACCAGCTGCCCCACATCTTCGAGCGCTACTACCAGGGCCCGAGCAAGGAGCGCGGCAGCCTCGGGCTGGGGCTGTACATCTGCAAGAACCTCGTCGAGGCGCACGGCGGCCGGATCTGGGCGGACCCCGCGGTCGAGCAGGGGGCGAGGATCACGTTCACCCTGCCGCGGGGCGGCCCGGTCGCGCGGATCGCCGGTCCGCGTGGTGGATCCCACGCGGCGGTCGCGGAGCCGCCGCGCGACTGAGCGATCCGGATGGCTTCGCCGCTGTAGAGTCGGCGCCATGGCGCTCACCCTGTACGTCGGCAACAAGCAGTACTCCTCGTGGTCGCTCCGGCCGTACCTCGCGCTCGCGCAGACCGGCGCGCCGTTCGAGACCCGGACGATCCTGCTCGATCAGCCCTCCACCCGCGACGAGATCGCGAAGGTCAACCCGGCGGGGCGCGTGCCGGTGCTCCACCACGACGACCTGGTGATCTGGGACTCGCTCGCGATCTGCGAGTACGCCCACGAGCTGTTCCCCGACGCCCGGCTGTGGCCGGCGGATCGCCGGCAGCGCGCGCGGGCTCGCGCGGTGGCCGCCGAGATGCACTCCGGGTTCACCGCGCTGCGCGCGAACATGCCGATGGACCTGCTCCGCCACAAGCCCGGCCAGGGGCACGTCCCCGAGGCGCTCGCCGACGCGCGCCGGGTCCAGGCGATCTGGCGCGAGCTGCTGGCCGAGAGCGGCGGGCCGTTCCTGTTCGGCGCGTTCACGATCGCCGATGCGATGTTCGCGCCGGTCACCACGCGGTTCACGACCTATGGCGTCGAGCTCGACGCGACCAGCCGCGCGTACGTCGACGCGATCGCCGCGCTGCCGGCGATGGTGCAGTGGCGCACCGACGCGGCGGCCGAGCCGGACACGCGCAGGTAGCGCTACACGTCGTCGTCGGCGGGGCTCGCCGGCGTGGTGAACGGCGTCTCGGACAGCTGCGCCATCGCGGTCGCCAGGTTCGCGACCTCGACCGAGGGCGGGGCGTTGCGCTTCAGCATGAACGCGCAGGTCGCGCACGAGGTGACGACCATGCCGCCGCCGGTCGACTGGACCTCGGCGAGCCGGCGCTTGGACATCTGATCCGCGACCAGCGGCATCGTCTTGGGCAACAGGCCGCCGCCGCCGCAGCACTCGGTGTCGGTCTTGTTCCACCCGAACTCGCGGACCTCGGCGAGCTGGGCGAGCGCCTTGCGCGGCTGCTCGATCACGCCGTTGTAGCGCGCGTGATAGCAGGGGTCGTGGTAGTAGACCGAGCGCCGCTGGAGCGAGCACGCGAGGCTGGTCGCGTGGGGCGCGAGCAGATCGGCGAGCGACACGATCTCGGTCCGGATGGTGACGCCCTCGGCGGCGTACTGCGCGCGCACCGCGTGTAGACACGCCGAGCAGTTCATCGCGACCATGCGGAAGTTGCGCAGCGAGCTGGCGACCCGGCCGGCGTGCCAGCGGAACAGATCGCGGTGGCCGGCGGCGAGCAGCGGGTAGCCCGCGCACGCCTGCGGCGCGTCGACCAGCCGGACTTGCTCGAGCCCGACGCGCTCGAACAGCGCGAGCGCCGCGGCGATGTCGCCGGGGCCCTTGTCGATCGCGTCGCAGCCGGGCCAGTACCCGATCTCGCCCTCGCTCGCGAGGTGCTCCGGGAACATCGTCGCGAACTGCACGGTGAGCCGCATAAAGCGGGCGCGGAACCCCACGCTGTAAACGGGGATAGCGGGGTGCGGCACCCCTCGCGCTACCCCCT
>JBQCJR010000339.1:0-16399 GCA_051952595.1 Kofleriaceae bacterium | reverse complement strand
CCAGTCGATCCGCTCGGCGAGCGCGGCGCCGCGCAGCCCGTACAGCGCGCCGAAGTAACGCAGGTTATGGATCGCCGACAACTCGTCGTAGATAGCCAACTCCTGCGGGACCAGCCCCAGCTTGGCGCGGGCGCGGAACGGCTCGCGCGCCAGATCCACCCCGCCGATCGCGACGCTCCCGCGGCTCGGCGTGACCACGCCACACGCCATCGAGATCGTCGTGGTCTTGCCGGCGCCGTTGGGCCCGAGCAGGCCGAGGCACTCGCCGCGCACCACGTCGAGATCGACGGCGCCCACCGCGGTGCGCGCGCCGTAGTCCTTGCCGAGCCCGCGCAGCGAGAGCGCCGGGGGGTGCGCGCGCGTCACGGCTGCGCCCACGGGTCGAGCACGACCTTGCCAAACGCCTCGCGCGCCTCGAGCACGCGATGGCCATCGGCCGCGCGCGCGAGTGGCAGCACGCGATCCACGACCGGCTCGAGCCGGCCCGCGGCGATGTGGCCGAGCACCGCGAGCAGATCGGCCTTGCTGCCCATCGTCGAGCCGAGGATCTCGATCTGGCGGAAGAACACGTGGCGCAGATCGATCGCGGGGTGGAAGCCCGCGGTCGCGCCACACGTGACGATCCGGCCGCCGTTGCGCACCGCCTTGATGCTCGCGACGAACACGTCGCCGCCGACGTGCTCGATCACCGCGTCCACGCCGCGCTTGCCGGTCTCGGCGCGACACACCGCCGCGAAGTCCTCGCGGGTGTAGTCGACCAGGACGTCGGCGCCGAGCGCAGCCGCGCGCTCGAGCTTGGCGGCGCTGCCGGCGGTCGCGATCACCCGCGCGCCGTACAGCTTCGCGATCTGGATCGCCGCGACGCCGATCCCCGAGCCCGCGCCCTGCACCAGCACGGTGTCGCCCGGGGCGACCCGCGCCTTGTGCACGACCATCTGCCACGCGGTCAGGAACGGCAGGATCCCGGCCGCGGCGTGGGCGGCATCGAGCCGCTCCGGATGCGGCGCGAGGTTGACCTCGGGCACCACGATGTACTGCGCGTAGCCGCCCTGGGTGTTCTCGCCGAGGATCTTGTAGAACCGGCACAGGTTGTCGTGGCCGCCGAGGCACGCCGCGCACCGCCCACACGACAGCCCCGGCTGCACGACGACGCGCGTGCCGGGCTTGGCCGACGTGCCCGGGCCGGCGGCGTCGACGACGCCCGCGATGTCCGAGCCGAGCCGGTGCGGGTACTCGACGTGGAACGCCGGGCCGCCGCGGCGCACCCAGATGTCGAGGTGATTGAGCGCCACCGCCTGGATCCGGACCCGGACCTGGCCAGGCCCGGGCTCGGGGATCGGCAACGCCTCCTGCTGCAACACCTCGGGGCCGCCGTGCTCCCGGAGCACGATCGCCTGCATCGTCATGCGCGGACCGTATCGCCCCTGGCCGGGCGCGAAAAGCCGCGCGTTGACCAACCGCGCGGAGGAGTGGACGAACTGCGGGACTTCGGGAGCCGAGGTAGGCTGTGCAGGTGAGAGTCGTCGCCGTCCCGTGCCTCGAGGACAACTACGCATATCTCGTGATCGAAGGTGGGCTCGCCGCGGTCGTCGATCCCGGTGAGGCCGCGCCGGTCGAGGCCGCGCTCGCCCGCGAGGGCGTCGCGCTCGCCGCGATCTGGGCCACCCACCACCACCGCGACCACGTCGGCGGGGTGCGAGATCTGCTCGCGATCCACCCGGGGATCGAGGTGGTCGCAGGCGAGCGCGACGCCGACAAGGTGCCCGGCGTCACCCACCGCCTCGCCGACGGCGATCCGGTCGCGCTCGGCGCGCTGCGCGGCCGCGCGATCCACAACCCCGGCCACACCCTCGGCGCGACCAGCATAGAGATCGAGGGCGCGGTGTTCACCGGCGACACCCTCTTCGGCGCCGGCTGCGGCCGGGTGTTCGAGGGCGACGCCGCGATGATGCACGCCTCGCTCGCCCGGCTCGCCGCGCTGCCGCCCGAGACCCGGGTCTACTTCGGCCACGAGTACACGGCATCGAACCTGCGGTTCGCCGCCGCCGTCGAGCCCGAGAACCCGCAGATCGCGCGGCGCGCCGCCGCGCTGGCCCCACCTTCTACGCCATCGACGATCGCCGACGAGCGCGCGACCAACCCGTTCCTGCGCGCGGGCGAGCAGGCGGTCATCGCCGCCGCAGCGGCGCGGGGGGCGGCGCGAGATCCGGTCTCGGTGTTCGCAGCGATCCGCGCGTGGAAGGATGGGTTTCGGTAGGCGCAGAGCGCCGCGGACATGACGCGCCTGTGACCTGCGCCGAGGTGGCGCCAGAGGTCCTTCCGCTACCAGCGAAGATTCTCGGTCCCGGGGTGAAGAGGAAGAGCTGGGAGGGCTGGCAGGGCGATTGCTCGTGGGGGGTCGCCGCGAATCATTTGATTTCGCCGATATTCACAACGGCTTTGGCGACCGGGCGCTCGACGTGTCTCGAGCAGCAGGTACTCGTTGTCGCGCAACGCCCGCAGGTTGTCCGTCCCTCCTTCCGCCGAGCACGTCCTCGACGTAGACCAGCATGTCCTGCGAGGTCTCGAACCCTGCAAGCCATTCGCGCGGCCAGGGCAGGTGTCGGCGCCGCCGCGCCGGCGTGGTCGTTGCTCCGGGGCTTGCGCTCGGCGAGCATCGTCTGCTGGTAGGCGTCGAGGCGCTTGCCGGGTGGCGCCGCCGTCGCGTGATCTCGTTCATCTGCTCGAGGTCCGGGCCGATCACCAGGATGATGCAGTAGTCCTTTCGCCGCGCGCGGCGCGGCCGAGCCAGTGCTCGAACCGTCGATCTTGATCGCGACGCCTCAGAGTTACCGAGGCAACGCCCCATGTAGCGGTCGAGCACCGACTCGGCGAACTCCGTGGAGTCCGTGATCAGTCATTGGTCCTAGACGTGCGCGCGAATGGAGCAAGGACGGCGGCCGGTGGTCTTAGCGCCGGCCGCGATCCTCGCGGGGCAGCTACCGGCCGCTGCCGGACGAACCTCCTCCAGCACCGCCACCGCCAGCACCCGCATCACCGCCACCATTCCCGGCATCGGCACCACCGGGCGGAGCGTTCGTGCGACCGCCACCCGACGGCTTGCCTGTCGAGCTCGGCCACCCCCCACCCTTGCCACCAGTCCCGCGACCACCATTCGATCCACCGTGCGATCCGTTCGACATGTTCGTTCCTCTCGATCGTGTTTGAACGCCACCACGACGTTCGAGATCCTGATCTACGCGATGGGCCTTACGCGTGCAACGAAACGATTCGCTCGACAACCTCTCGACGATTCACCATTGATGCACTTTGATGCATGCGTCGGTATCTCGTGTTAGCGTCGTTCATGCTCGTCAACGCTATCCGCGCCATGGGGTGGTCGAATCGCGACGCAGGACGCGAGGTTCTTGCCGCATGGAAGAGACACGAGAGGCTCGGCAAGTACCCCAAGCCGGAGGCGATCGCCGTCAAGATTGGGCTACTCGCGAACGGCAACGCGACGTGGTGGCTCAATCACGAGAAGGCACTCGAGGCGCTCGCCGAGCTGCTGCACTGCAGGCCCGACGACCTGCTTCCTCGCGACGCCGAGCGTCGACCCGCGCAGATCCATTTCGCCGAGTTCGGCGAGATCGCGGGTCTGCTCCCCGGACAGGAGCCTTGCGCGGTCAACCCCGACGGCTGGTTGGGAACGTACGTTAGGGCATCGCTTCGTCGGGGTGGCCGGTGGTGGTTCGCCGTACCTCCCGGCGGCGGGAAATCGCTCGCAGTTCGCGTTCTGAAGGAACGCGCCGACACCAATGCCGTGGTGACGACGGCGCGAACGCTCTTCGATGCAGCTCGACAGGCCAAGGACGCCGAGGCGCTCGTCGTCGAGGTCGACCATGAGGATCCTGCGAGCGACATCGCGACGATGAAGGAACTCTCGCAGCGAGTCGCTCCTACGTGCATCCTCGCGGCGTTCGAGCGCCCAGGAAGCGCCTCCAACGACGGTTGGAACGCACGCACCTTCGCCCTGCACAGCAACTGGCGCGAGCAATTGGTGGGATGGCTCCGATCACGCGTGCCATCACCCGACCGGCTCGATACCAACGCGATCCTCACCTGGCTTGAAACGGTTGACCCGATCGGCAGCGTCTTCACCACGCCCGGAGATCTCGTGTCGATCGTTGCTCACATCTACCGAACCGGTATCCCGGAACGCTCGGTCGGCCTCGGTGAGCTCGCGAACGAGTGGCTCTCGCAGGCTGTCGGAGGCGACGGCGATGCGTGGCTTCGTAGGTTCGGGCGCGAAGCAGTCGAGCGCCTGGGTGGCGAACGAGTTCGCCGTCTCGATCTCGCGCTCGAGCCACTGTCTACATCTACGTGGGCCGGCCTCCTCCCCGAGGACTTGCTGCGACCTTCCAGCGAGCCGTCTCCTGCGAAGCGGGGGAACAAAGCCAAGCGTGACGTCGGCAGCGAGCCTGCCGCGGTTTTCACAAACGCACGTGAAGCGGTCCACGCGCTCGCCGACAGGGGCGTGCTTCGCGCCACGCTCGGCGGTGGTCTCGACATGTTCCCGAACTGGGTGCGCGCTGGGATCGAACGAGATGCAATCCAACACCAGGTGCGATCGAGCAACGCGGCTGGATGGGGACTCTGGGCCAATGACGCAAGCCGGAAAGGCGCGGTCGACGATGCGCTTGACGCTATGGGGCCGAATGAACTGGTCCGTGCCGCATCCAAGATCCACAGCGGGGATGACCTCGCGTCGATTGCCGCTTCCGAGGCGTTGTTCTCGGCGTTCGGTCGACGCTTCACGGTCTCGGCTTGGCGACCCATAGGCGAGGCGATCGCGATCCTCCAGGATCTCGGACTTCGCCAGCTTCGACTCTTGGATCGCAACGAGAGGTTTGGAGCACCGTCGCGGAGCCTCCCACTGACGCGGCACCGACCTAACGCCAACTCTCGTTGGGAGACGGACTGGTGGAAGGAGGCGTGGGCCTTTAGCTTTGCCGTGCCCAAGCCGGACTCGGTGCAACCCGATCCCGGGTGGCGGCTGCCAGCATGGGCCCGGGGTCTTGGGCTGCGAGACGCGCCGCACCTATCCCATGTGCTCGGCTATTCACGGGACCCACTACGCGATGACGATCCTTGGATCCTCGGCGTACTCCGAACTGCACGTGCCGCGGTTCGCGCTTGTCAAGATGCCGAGTTGCCCGATGACGTCGACCTCTGCCTGCTGACGTGGGTTGTGATCGATGGGCCTTCCCGCGGCTGGCGCATAGGCAAATCGCTTGCGAGCAGTCTGGTCGGGACTCGCGTGCTCGACTATGTCTATGAGCTGATTCGGCGTGAACCCGAAGACGTTTGCATCGCCGCGGTCTCTGAGGCTTGGCGAGCACTCTTGCAAGTCGACGCGTATGCAAACCCGCTCTACGCGCTTCGCATGCTCCGCGACGCGCATCGCACGTTCTTCGACCTGCTGACGACGCATCTTCCACTCGACGTATTCACGGCCGCGTTCACCGGCGTCGACCTCCTCCATACGGGCGACGTGTTCACGCGGCTCTTGCCGGAGATTCCCGACCGGCTAAGCCGCCCCTTGATTCGCATCATCGCCGCGCAGGCGGGCGCGACTAACGTCCCAATCTGGAATCTTGATGCGGATGTTGTGAAAGCCTTTGGCCACGACCAATTCGACGTGCTGGTCGACCTGACTGCCGAGCGCTTCTTGATCGGCGGAGTAGCAGCCAAGCGCGCGTGGACACTCGATCATCAGCGGTCGCTGGACGAGTCGCTGAACGCGCTCCGCGCAGGCATCGAGTCCGCGTCGACCTGGTTCTACGCGGCACCGCTGGAACACTTGCCTCCGATGCTCCATGCCATCCGCGAGTTGGGCGTCCGTCCTGCGTGGGTACAACGGTGGCTAGCCACGGTCCTCTCGCGTGCGGGGACACACGCCCCCCTCGTCTTCGAGATGATGACCACGGACCGACTCAGCTGACTACGACCGACTGCCCGTCGGCGCGGATGCGGACGTTCCGTCGTGACGTAGCTGATTGGATGTGGCCAGACTGTGCAACTTGACTCCGTCGGCGAAGCGCCACGGCAGCAGCACTTCGCCGCGATTCTCTGCCGTCTGCGACGTGGCGACGAGCCCATGCCGCTCGAGGATTCGGACCTGGCGCTCGCGTGGGATGTGGTCGAGCCACTTGTCGAGAATCACCCTTGATCGCGAAGGCGAGCGAGTAGCGACTACCGCGCAGTACGAGGTGGCCCCCTCCCCCATGCAGACGCTGGATCTCTCGACGAGAGAAGCGTTAGGATGAGCAACGGTGACCACGCAAATACGTGCTTGAGCGGAGTCGGGCGGTGGGGGGGCGGGTCTCCCTGATCGTTCCGGTCTGGAGCGCGATGGCGGTCGCGAAGGGGACGCGTAACACCATGATGAAGTTCTGCCTATCTCTCGTCACGTTGGCAGCGCTCGCGACGAGCGCCGCCGCCGACGACGCGCTCAACCAGTGCGCGAATCCGATGCCACCGAGCGCGAACGTGTCGCCGGCCGACGACGCGATTCACCTCGACTCGAGCGGCAATCCCATCCATCTGTACGAGCAGTGGTACTGGAACACCGTGCTCGTCGGCCAGAGCAAGACGTATGGCGTCGAGACCATCATCTTCCAGTTCAACTTCGGCCCTTTGATCCTCGACGTCGCGCAGATCGCATTCACGGACCTGTCGACCGGCGAGTTCCACAACCAGTTCGTCTGGGGCGGCGGCGGCCCGTTCCTGCCGAGCCCGGGCTTCCCGTACGTGCCAGGAGGCTTCGACATCGCGCTCACCGATAGCGGCGGCAGCCTCTCGGCGCAGGGCGGAGGTGGTCGCGATCTCCTCACGTTCCAGTTCTCCGACGGCACGACTGCGACGATCGGATACGAGGGCTACAAGAACCCGTCGGCGTCCTTCTTCGATGGCATCGGGCACTACGTCGATGCGGTGACCGGCAAGACGCACGGCACGCAGTACTATCTCCAGCGCCGCAGCTTGTCCGCCTCCGGAACGATCCAGCGCCCGGGCAAGAGCGCCGTCGCCGTCACCGGCGTGGGCTGGTACGACCGCCAGTGGGGCACCGTGATCGGTACGCCCGGATCACAGGCCGACAACGTCTCCTGGAAGTGGTTCGCGATTCATCTCTCCGATGATACGCAGTACATGGTCTGGGACATGTACGCGATCGACACCGGCAATAGCTTGATCCGCGTCGTCAACAAGATGGGCCCCGCGCCCGCCTGCACGGAGCAGACGTTCACGAACGTCACGATCACGGGCCTCGGGTCGACGGTATCGAGCGCCGGGCCGCCGCCGACCACGCTCGAGAACTCCAACCACATCTCGATCCCCGACGACGGCCTCGAGATCGACGTACACATGGTGCACCCCGGGCAGATCATCGAGTCGGGCGGCCTGTTCTCACCCTTCCTGGAGGGCATGACGACGATCACCGGCAAGAAGAACGGTCGCTCGATCTTCGGAACCGGATACTACGAGCAGTTCGCCCCGCCCGGCGGCTGCTGCCAAGGCGTCTAGAGGACCTGTGTCGCGGAGGACCCGTCACCCATGAACACGAGCTCGAACTATCCACCAGGCCACACGTCGTTTGTTCGCAAGGCTCTCGCTCGCACCGTGGCATCGCGCCCGGCGCGCATGACCGGGGTACTCGGCATTGCTGCGCTGTGCGCCGCGCCGACCTCGTGCGAGCATTTCGATGACATCGTGATCCCGGCGATCGACACCACGCCGCCAACGGTGATCAACGGCGTCCAGAAGCCGGGCGAGGCCAACGATGGATACACCATCAACGGCTACTACGACGAGCAACTGACCGACCCGAACCTCAGCGTGATCGCGCTTGCGACCGGGATCGACTCGGGCGGCGTGCGGCGGTTGTCCGTGAGCTGGACCATCGATCGCACGTGCACGAACGGCTCGGTATCGGTGCTCGTCGCGCCTCTCGTCGCGACCGAGACCGAGACGCAGCCGGGCGCCGTCGGGAGTACCGTGTCGAACGGCATCTGGCTCGCGCGCAGCTTCCGTGCGTCGCAGTATGGCTGCCCGTCGGGCACCTGGCCGACGTGGGTCGGGCTGTCGTGGACCACCGAGGCCGAGGACTTCGCGGGTGGCATCACCCGACATAGCGCTCGGGTATTCTGGCGAAGGCCTTGAGGCACGATGCACCGGTCCGAAGGGACCGATCTGCCACGCGTCCGATCCGCCGTCGCCGCCCTACGGCGCTCCGGGCGAGCGCGCGCTCGGCGCCACCGGCGCCTCGATGGCGACGATCGGCGCGACCAGGCCGGGGCTGCGGCGCAGCTCGCTGGCGGTCGGGAACTCGCTCGCGTTGATCTGGCCGAGCTCGCGCTCGCACATCCGCGACCAGTCGCTGAACCAGCCGAGCTCGGTCGATCGGGTCAGGCACGCGCGGAAGCCCTCGATCGCGCGGGCCTCGAGCGGCCCGCCGATCGTCGTCATCTCGTCGCAGAACGCGTCGATCGCGTCCTCGGCGTACGGGCCGGTCCGCACGTGCGCCGGGATCTCGGCGGTGAACAACGCGTGCGACAGGTTCTGCGAGATCTGGGCGATCCGCGCCGCCGCGGCGATCGAGGTCGCGTTGTCCTTCACCTTGAGCACGGCGTCGTACTTCGCCGTGGCCGCGACGCCGAGGTTCGTGCGATCGGTCAGCCAGCGCGAGAACCTCCGCAGGCTCTGATCGCGGACCGCGGGGCGGCTGGGCGAGAAGTCGAGGTTCGCCGGGAACTGCAGCGCGAGGTAGCGCTCGAAGTCTCGATCGACGCCGGCGAGCCGGGCCTGCGCGTAGTAGTGACGCGCGGCCGCCTCGTCGCCGCCGAGCTTGCCCGCCTCGAACGCGCGCGCCGCCGCCGCGAACGCCGCGACGGCCTCGCGGACGAGCCGCGCGTCGCGCGGGATCACCCGCAGCTGGGTCTTCGACGGAGGACCACACTGCGTCTGGAGCACGCGCTGGCCGCGGCCGCGGCCGCGCTCGACGATCGCGCGCTCGCGCACGACCTGGATGCACGAGCCGTCGACCGGCTTGACCGGGCAGCTCTGCGCCCACAGCGCGAGCCCGATCTTGGCGTGCGCGATCACCCGGCGATCCGCGCCACCGCGGTCGCCGAACCGGTGCAGGTACTCGCGCAGGTGGCGCACCACCGCGGCCGCATCGCCGCGCTTCTCGTACACCGAGGTCAGCGCGTACATCGCGTTCGCCGCCTCGGCGGGGCGCTTGCCGCCGAACGCCTCGACGAAGAACCGGGTGTTCGCGATCGCCTTGGCATCGTCGCCGCTGCCCTTCTGGAAGAACACCGCCTCGCTCATCGCGCGGTACGCGTCCGCCTCGCCGGCGTAGGCGCGCGCGTACTGCTCGAGCTTCTCGGCGGCCTTGTCGTAGAACGCGATGTCGCCGTAGGCCTTGCCGATCCGCGCCAGCGCGCGCGGCAGCAACTTGCTCTTTGGGTAGTAGCGCTGCAGCACCTCGAACGCGACGATCGCGAGGCCGATCGACTTGCCCTCGTGGTAGCAGACCATCGCGTTGTAGAGCACCTCGTCGTTGGCGTCGCGCGACGGATCGAGGTTGTACAGGTCCATGAAGCCCTGGCCACACGCGACGTACTTCGCGAGATCGCTCGACGCCTTGGCCTGCTCGGCCAGCGCGAGCGCGCGCTTGGTCCGGCGCTGGAACGCGAGCCGGATCGACATCGCCTTGATCTCCGGATGCGACGCGAGGAAGCCGCTCGCCTCGAGGCGATCCAGCACCGCGAACATGTCGTCGTAGCGCTGCATCCGGTTGTAGGTGTCGATCCACAGGTGCACCGCCGGCTCGATCACCTCGTGGTCGCGGTGCCGCTCGACGAGCTCGCGGTACCGCGCCGCGGCCTCGTCGAACCGGTTGTGGCGGCGGTACAGGTTCGCCTTCGCGAACAGGATCCGCACGCGCGCGTCGTCCTTCGGATCCCGGACGGCGGCGAGGTAGGCATCGAACGCCGCGACCATCTTCTGCTCGCGCTCGCCGATCGGTAGCGGCGCGGGCACCGTGGTGTACGCCGCCTCCTCGTCGACCGGATCGGCCTGGCGCTCGATCCGCGGATCAACCTCGAACGCGTTCATCCACCCCAGCACCGCCGCGTACGCCGCCTCCTTGCGCAGATCCGGCGCGAGCGAGCCACTCGCCACCAGCTCGCCGAACGCCACCGCGGCGCGCTCCCACAGCTCCACCTTGCGCCGCGGCGCGCGCTCGATGTTCGCGCGCGTCCACAAGAGCTCGGCGCGATAGAACTGCATCTGCGCGCGGTCGGCGGCCGCCGGGAACGCCGCGAGATACGCGTCGTACAACCGCTCGGCGTGCGCGAGCGGCGCCGGGTCGAACGCCTTCGCGTAGTCGGCGTGGTATGCGCGCGAGAGATCTCCCGACATCGCCGCGGCGCTGTCCGCACAGTCGCGCGCGTCGGACGCGGGCAGCTTCGACTGGACGGCGGTGTACAGCCGGACCAGGCCCTCGATCTCGTGCACCTTGTCGGCGACGGTCGCGCGCGGCACCGAGAGCATCGCCTGCGCGACGCGCGCCTGCCACGCACACGCGCGCGGGCTCGCCGGCGCGCGCACCATCAGCTCGCGGTGCACCGCGATCGCCTTCTCCGACTTGCCCTGATCGAGGTAGATCTCGCCGAGCTGCTCGAGCCGCTCGAGTGCGCTCGCGCGATCGAGCCGCACGAACGCCGGGTACGCCTTGTCGGCCTTGCCGATCTCGGCGTACGCGCGCACGAAGTCCTTGCGCGCCGCGCGGGTCAGCTGGGCCTGCTTCGGGTTCGCCTGGGTCCCCAGCGAGACCTGGTAGAACGCCTCGAGCGCGTCCTGGAACCGCTGCTGCGCGAGATGGATCCAGCCTCGCTTGTACGCCGCGTGCCAGTACGCCGGCGACGCCGGGAACTGCATCACCCTGGCGTAGCGCGCGTCCGCGTTCGCCAGCTCGCCGCGCTCGAAGAAGTGCTCGGCGAATGCCAGGTGCGCCTCGGGCACGTAGTGCGAACGCGGGTACTGGCGCAGCAGCTGGTCGTAGACCTTGCGCGCCTCGTCGGCGTAGCCGCCGTGATAGAGCGTGTAGCCGTAGTAGAACAGCGCCTGGTCCATGCGCGGGAAGTCGCGCACGCGCGCGTCCTCGGTGAGCGCCTTGTAGACCTTCACCGCCTTGATCATCTGATCGCGCGCCCGCGCCGCCGCGGCCTTCGATTCCGCCGTCCGCCCAGCGATCGCGTGGCGCTCGCGCTCGAGCCGCCAGAACCGCTGCTGCTTGGCGTACAGCTCGCCGAGCATGAACTGGTAGCCCGCGCGATCGAGCGCCTCGCGATCCGGAGTCTGGGCGATCAGATCGAGCAGGATCTGCTCCTGCTCGGCGCGAAACGTCCCGACCAGGCTCTCGATCGAGAGCGCGGTGTCGCCGTCGATCCGCGAAGGCGCCGCGCGCGCGGCGGACGCCGATGGGCCCGGCCGGGTCCGCGCGGAAGGTCGCACGTCGATCGCGACGCTCGCCTTGCGCTGGAAGGTGGGTGGCTGGGCCCACGCCGCCGCGGCGATCAGGGTGGCCAGGAGCGACCCGCAGAGCCACCAGCGAGGCGATCCACACGACAGACTCGATCTCGACACGACATGTCCGTTCTCCGGTGGGCGAGGGTGAGCGCTGGCGAGGCACTTCGCAGGCTAGCGAGCCGCGCGCGCCCGGTCGTCACGAGCCTGTCATCGCGAGGTCGCGATCGCGTCTCGCCGCGACCGATCAGGAGCGCGCGAGGCTCAGCACGAACGTCGCGCCGCCGCCCGCGACCGGGCGGTACTCCAGCTCGCCGCCCATCGCGCGCGCCAGCGATTGCGACAGCGCGAGCCCGAGTCCGAGCCCCGCCGGCCCATCGCTCGACACGCCGCGCGAGAACGCGCGAAACAGCTTGCCGCGCGCCGCCGGCGCGATCCCCGGGCCGCGATCCGAGACCTCGATCTCGACGCGATCCGCGAGCGCGCGCCCGGCGAGCGTGATCGTGCGGTCCTCGGCGCCGCGGCTGTACTTCTCGGCGTTGTCGAGCAGGTTGCCCACGATGCGCACCACCGCGTCGCGATCGAACCGGGCCTCGAGATCCGGCGAGACCTCGAGCGCGAGCACCGCACCCGCGCGGTCGAGCGCCGGGAGTGCACGCTCCGCCAGCTCGCCCAGGACCTCACCCAGGTTGCCCGGCCGCGCCTCGACGCTCAGGTTGCCGCGCTCGAGCTGCGAGAACCCGAGCACGTTGGAGACCACCCGTCCCAGTCGCGCCGCCTCCTCGCTCATCCGGCGCGCGTAGTCGCGCAGCTTCGCCGGATCGCCGAGCCCATCCGCGAGCATGTCGCCGTACAGCTGGAGCCCGGCGAGCGGCGTGCGCAGCTCGTGCGCGGCCGCTGCGGCGAACTGGCTGCGCTCGCGGGCGAGCCGCTCGGCGCGCGCGACCAGCAGCACCACGCCGGCCGCGGCGAGCAACGCGACGATCCCGACCAGCACGAACCGCAGCACGAAATCGCGCGCGATCAGCGACGCCGCCGACGCCGCCTGGGCGAGCACCCGCGGGTTCGCCGCGACCGACAGATGCCAGCCCGGCGCGATCCCCGCCGCACCCGCCTCGTCGCCCTCGACCAGCTCGGCGACCGAGTCGCCCGCGCGCCCCGCGAGCCAGCGCGTCATCGCCGCGCGATCGACGACGAAGCCCTGAGCGAGCGAGCCATCCGGCGTCTCGACGTGGCGCACCGCGACCAGCGCCGGCGCGCCGGCATAGGGGAAGGTGTGCCACTCGAGCGGCGAGATCGTGATCGTGATCGGGCCGGGCGGCGTCGCGGGCGCCGCGGCTGGAGCCACGCGTCGCGGGCGCGGCGCACGAGGCGGGGGAGCAGCCGAGGTCGCGCCCGGCGCGGCTTCGGTCGCGGCCGCGCGGTGGTTCGCCGCCTCGGCCGACGGTGCAGCGAGCTGCTGCGGCTCGGCGCGCGGCTCGGGTGGCTCCGGCTGCGGCGGCGGCGGCGGCGGCAGCGGTTGCGGTGGCTGCTGCTGCTGCTGCTGCACCTGCCGCGGCGGCGTCCACGGCTGCTGTTGCTGCACCATCATCGACGGATCGACCGCGTTCTGCTGCATGAACGCCTGGTTCGAGTCGTTGTTCTGCGCGTAGCTGCTCTGATCGATCTGGATCACCTGCTTGGACGGCGGGGGCTCGTTCGCGCGCTGCTCCACCGCCGGCACGTCGATCGACGCGACGTTCGCGCGCGGCGCGACCTTGCGCCGCGGCACCGGCGGGCGCGGCACCGGCGCGACCGGCTCGGGATCCGCCGACGCGACGAGCACGCTGGTCCCGATCCGCGGCGGCGCGAGCTCGGCGGCGAACCCACGCACGACCTCGTCTCGGAACTGCCGGTTCTCGGCGAGCCGCCGCGGCTCCGAGAGCTGCGGCAGATCCTCGTTGATCGTCGGCGTCGACAGCCGGCCCTTGGCGTCGAGCTGAAAGTATCCGAGCACCAGCGGATCATCGGGCCCGCTCGCGAGCGGCGACGGCGTGACGCCGAGATGATCGCCGCTGCGCGGATCGTGGAACAGGTTCTGGTAGTGGAAGTACGGGCGCTCGACCTCGCGCGACAGCACGCGCGCCAGCTCGCCGCGCAGCTCGAGCGCGAGCTCGTCGCCCTTGTCGCGGGCCGCGCGCGCCGGCGCCTCGCGCACCTCGCGCTGCTGCGCCCGCACGTCGGCCCACCCGGACAGGAACCACGGGACCAGCAGCACCGCGAGCGCGCCGGCGAGCAGCGCCGCCGCCCACAGGGTGCGCGACGACCGGCGAGTCACCGCGCCAGCCTCCACGCGTAGCCGGCGCCTTTGACCGACACGATCAGCGTCGGATTCCCCGGATCCGGCTCGAGCTTCTTGCGGAGCACGGCGATCGCCATGTCCACCGCGCGGGTCTGCAGGTCGCCGCGCTGGCCGAACACCTGCTCGAGCAGCTCGGCGCGCGACACCACGCGGCCCTGGTGGCGGTGCAGCCAGCGCACGATGCCGACCTCGCGCGGGGTCAGCGCCACCCGCGCGTCGCCGCGGACCACCATCATCCGCGCGAGGTCGATCACCGCCCCGTCGACCTGCACCTCGTCGAGCGACTCGCCGGCCGGCGCACGCCGCCCGAGCACCCGCACCCGCGCCAGCAGCTCGCGCGCCGAGAACGGCTTGGTCACGTAGTCGTCGGCGCCCTCCATCAACCCGCGCACCTTGTCATCCTCGGAGCCGCGCGCGGTCAGCATCAGGATCGGCAGGCCGGGGCGCGCCGCGCGCAGCCGGCGGCACACCTCCATGCCGTCGAGCCGCGGCAGCATCAGATCGAGCACCACCAGATCGAAGCGATCGCGCAGCCCGGCCTCGGCGCCCGCGACGCCGTCGCCGACCGCGGTCACGTCGTGGCCATCGCCGCGCAGCAGATCGACGATACCGTCGCGCAGGCTGGCCTCGTCTTCGACCACCAGGACTCGCACCGCACGATTGTGCCATCTCGCCGTGTCAGGCGTGCGTAAGGCCTGGCCTTGCCGAGCCCTGACAGCACAGCGGCAGCGCCCCCCGCACGCTCGCGGCCATGCCGACCCTGCTCCGCTTCGCTCTGTTCGGGCTCGCCGCGTGTGCGGCCGGGCTCTCGCACCCCTCGGCCACGCTCGCCACGCCGCGCCCGCCTCCCGCCGCCGACCCACTCGCCGCGCGCGCCCCCCCCGTGCACGAGGTCATGATGCGCGCCCAGGGACCGGCCGGGCTCGCGGCGCTGCTCGCGCACTGGGATCACCTGCCGCCCGGCCCCGAGCGCGACCGGCTCGCCCGGTCGATCGACGTGGTCGCCGGCCAGCGCTACGCGACGGTCTCGCGGCTCTACTGGTACACCGATCTCGCCCAGGCCCAGCGCGCCGCCCGCGCCCAGGGCCGCCCGATCCTCGCGCTGCGCATGCTCGGCCGGCTCGACGAGGACCTGTCGTGCGCGAACAGCCGGCTGTTCCGCGCCACGCTGTACGCCGACGCCGAGGTGGGCAAGCTCCTGCGCGACCACTTCGTCCTGTACTGGTCGACCGAGCGCCCGGTGCCGAAGGTGACGATCGACTTCGGCGACGGCCGCACGCTGCGCACCACGACCGCCGGCAACAGCGCGCACTACGTGCTCGACGAGCACGGCCTGGTGCTCGACGTGTTGCCCGGGCTGTACGCGCCGGTCGCGTTCCGGGCCGAGCTCGCCAAGAGCCTCGAGCTCGCCGCGCGGCTGCGGCGAACCCACCCCGAGCGCCGCGCAGACGAGATCGCGGCGTTCCACCGCCGCGAACAGGCGCTGGTGGACCAGCGGAGCCTTCGCTACGCCGAGACCTGGTACCGGAGCTCCGGCAGCCTCGATCTACGCGCCATCGATCTCGAGCGCCGCGGGCCGGGCATGCGCGCGCTGCGCACCACGGTGAGCAAGGCGGCCATCGAGGAGCCGATGCTCGTGCGCATCGGCGACCTGCACGCGCTGCCCAGCGAGGACCACAGCGCGTGGGCGGCGATCGGCCAGGACACCTGGAAGCTGTACGCCCTCGACGAGGCGCCGCCGCCCGGCGCCAGCCCGTTCCCCCGCCGGGTGCGGCGGCCGCGCGTGCTCGACGAGCAGAGCCGCGCGCTGGTCGCCCAGCTCCACAACGCCGGGCCGCAGCGCGCGTCCGAGGAAGAGCTGCAGGCGATCATCGAGCTGCTCGAGCGCCAGATCGTCGTCGATAGCGCGTTCAACCAGTACCGGCTGCGCCCGCAGATCCGCCGCGCGCTGATCGAGCGCAGCCACGCCGACTGGGCGTCGCTGAACGCGTGGATCTACGATCGCGTGTTCCTCACCCCGGCCTCCGACGCGTGGCTGGGGCTGCTGCCGCGCAGCCAGTTCAGCGGCGTGCCGGGCGACGGCGCCGCGCTGGCGACGCCGTGATGTCAGGCGTGTGTAAGGGATGGCTTTACCGAGGCCTGACGGCGGGTCCACCGGCGCGACGGCAGGATGTCGTCCATGCCGAACCTGCTCCGCTCGACGCTGTCCCTGGGAGTTGCCGCCGGATGTGCGGCGGCGCTCGCCCTGCCCGCTCCCGCGGCGGCCGCCCCCGCTCCGTCCGCCGGGCTGGAGCTGGTGAGCCTGCGCGCGCAGGGGCCGGCGGGGCTCGAGCCGCTGCTCGCCCGGTGGGACCGGCTATCGCCCGGGCCGGAGCGCGATCAGCTCGCGCGCGCGATCGACGCGGTCGCCGGCCAGCGCTACGCGACGGTCTCGCGGCTCTACTGGTACACCGATCTCGCCCAGGCCCAGCGCGCCGCCCGCGC
>JBQCJR010000338.1:0-16159 GCA_051952595.1 Kofleriaceae bacterium | reverse complement strand
ACCACCACCACCGCCACCACCACCAGCTCCTCCACCACCGCCAGCTCCGCCGCCACCGCCAGCTCCGCCGCCGCCGCCACCGCCACCACCAGCGCCGGATTCCTGGACCTGGTCCTTCGCGGTCTCGGAGCCTTCACCGCCGAGGAAGCCGGCGCCCGAGCCGGAGACCTGCGTCGCGGGGCTGCCGCCGGCGTTGATCGTCACCGAGCTGCCGGACACCTCGATCTTGCCGCTCGACTTGAGGCCAAACGTCGCCTTCGAGTGCGCGAGCACCTGCTGGCCCTTGCCGCTGAAGCCCGCGGAGGTGCCGATCTTCATCGTGTTGCTGTGAATGACGATGTTCTGCTCGGCCTTGATCTCGATGTCCTGCTCGGACTCGATCTTGATGACCTTGTTGACCGAGTCGATGACGATCTTGTTCTTCTTCGTCTTGTCGACGATCGTGATCTTCTCCGCGCCTTCCTTGTCGTCGAAGATGATCCGGTGGCCCGAGCGTGACTTGATCAGCTTGGTGTTGTTCTTCCCCGTCTGATTGACCTCGACCGGCTTCTGGGCATTGCTCCACAGCGCGCCGACCACGATCGGGCGGTTGATCTCGCCGTGCTCGAACACGACGAGGAGCTGGTCATCGGCCTCGGGCAGGAAGTACGTGCCGCGCTCCTTGCCGCCCATGGGCACGGCGATGCGCGCGTAGAACGTCTGCTCCTCCGCGGCGAGCCACGGATACTTGACCTTGACCCGGAACCCCGGGTTCCCGTCGCCCTCGGCGTTGTCGACGACGATCGCGAGGTAGATGCCTCGCATCTTGCTGGCGCGGGGCGCCTGCGAGCTCGCACGGTCGGTGGGGAATAGCGTCACGGTGGGCTCAGGCGACGTCGATCGTCGATGCGTCGTAGTTGCTCGGAGAGGACGAGGTCAGCTTGGTGGCGCTGCCACCCTCCATCTTGATCTCGCCCGTGGCTTTCATGTCGAGCGTCGTCTTGATGTTCATCTGGATGTTCTTCGCCTCCATGGAGAGCTTGCCGTTCTTGCAAGTGATCTCCATCTTCCCCTCCATCGTCGAGAACGAGACGCCCGACGTCCCAGACATCGGCGGCTTGTAGACCGCGCACACGTTCGGACCGGCGCCGTCCTTCTCGAACTCGCCGATACCGATCATGTTCTTCGTGGTCTTGTCGGCGAGCACCACCTTGGTCTTCGGCGAGTCGTCGAGGATCAGGCGGTGGCCGCTGCGGCTGCGATAGCCGCGGAAGTTGTTCTTGCCGTCCTCGTTGGGCTCCGGCGAGAAGTCGGGCTTGCTCCACACGCCGCCGAGCACGACCGGCTGGCTGATGTCGCCGGCGATGAACATCACCGCCACGACGTCATCGATGTCCGGCATCACGTGCCAGCCGAACTTATCGCCCTCCATCGGCGTCACGACCTGCGCCCAGTGGGTCTGGTCGGTATCGCCGCGATCGAGCCACGGCAGCCGCACCTTGATCCGGTGGAGGTTGTCGGGATCCTTGTTCTGGCAGACCACGCCGTAGTGCAGTCCGTACTGCACGTTGTCGAGCGAGTCGCGTCGTGGACCACCAGCGCGCACGGTTCAGCCTCCCTGGGCGTCCCGCGCGAGGCGCAGGATGGTGACGTAGCCGCCGTCCTTGCCCTTCGGCATGGTGTGCCGGTGGGTGATCCCCATGATGTAGTACTTGCCGTTGAACGGATCGTCGCCCGCCATCGCGTTCGCGGTGATCTCGATCGTCGTGCCGAGCTCCGCCTTCGGCTCGCCGACCAGCTCGGCCTCGCCGGTGATGTACGTCAGCGAGAGATCGCGGAGCCGCGCCTTCGCGAGCGCCGTCGCCTCTTCCTTGCTCCAGATCGGCTGGTCGACCATGAAGGTCTCCTCCTTGCCGTGATCTCCAGAGCCGGCGACCGCGTTCTGCGAACCGAGCGGCGAGCTCGTGGCGCTCGCGGTGCCCTCGATCAGCTCCTTGGTCTCGGGGTTCCAGCCGCGCACCGTCACCTTCTTGACGATGCCCGCCGAGGTCAGCCGCGGCGAGAACTTCTTCAGCTTGCCGGCCTCGTCGACGCTGACCTTGAGCCCGCCGGCCTTGCCGAGGTCCGGCTCCTTCACGAACAGCTTGTCCCCGACGCACCACACGTGGCAGCCCAGCCGCGCCGCGCGCATCCGCACGAACTCGAGGCCGTTCAGGTTGTGCTGGTAGACGTGCTTGTAGGTGATCGAGGACTCGTGCTTCCAGTCGACCGAGAGCCCGGCCTCCTGGGCCACCTTGCTGATGATGTCCTTGTCGGTCTGGTTGGTGAACGTGATCGACTTGGTCATCCGCAACAACTTGTGCATGTTGTTGATCGCGCGGATGGTGATCTTCGTGCCGTCCTTGCCGGAGTAGATCGGCTCGAGCCCGACGATCTCGCCCTGGAACACGCTCGTGCCGCCGTCGCCGACCTTGATCTCGATCTTCGCGCCGATCTTGCGCTTGGTGTAGGTGTCGCCCTGGTTGGTGAGCGTGATCGCAGCCATGTCCGGCTGGTTCATGTCGCGTTCGACCACGTACGACTGGAAGTCGGCGTCCGGCGCCTCCTTCCCGTCGATCATGATGTCGATATTCGGTGCGCCGGCGCCCATGGCTACTTCTTAGCCGCCTTCTTGACGTGGTCGGCTTCCTTCAGGGTCACGGTGCAGGTCGCGCGCAGCGGGACGCCGTCGCTCGAGAACATCGAGTACTTCGTCTGGATCTGCTCGATGACGCACTTGAACTTCGGCATGCCGCGATCGCCCCAGCTGACGACGCAGTGGTGAGGCCGGCGCTCCTTCTCGTCCTTGGAGTCCGGCTTCATCACGGCGGCCATCTTCTCGAGCTTCTTCACGCGCCCCGCGACGTCGACGTGGCGGCCGTTTGGCTCGAAGCCATCGAACAGCAGCTCGACGCTCATCGAGCGCCCCTCGGCGCCGGTGAACTCGAGCGTGAGGCCACCGTCCTCGGACTCCGCGTCGGTCTTGTTCGCCTTGTTGGCCGGCTGCGGCTTCTGCCACGGGACCTTCTGGTCGACCTGGAGCTCCTTGGGGTTGTACTGCGCCTCGACGTCCAGCGAGGAATCGTCGAGGCTGCCGATCTTCAGTTTCGTTCTTGCGGGCTCGAAGCTCATCGGTAGGGCTCCCCGTTGCGGATCCGCACGGAATCCATGACGACCGTGATGTGACGATAGATGTCGCTCGCGACCTTCTCGAGGTCGAAGGGCAGCTCGCCGTCGCCGCCGCTGCCAGCACCGCTGCCGCCCGGCCCCGCGGCAGCGCCGGCGTTCGGCGAGACCGGTGCGGGCGCGCTGCGGGTCGACGCGGCGATGTGGCTCGACGGTGCCGCGCTGATCAGCGTCAGCTCGGCGAGCGAGATGCCGTCGGACGCGCCGCTGCGCTCCTCGAGCATGCGGCGCGCGGCGGCCTCGAACCACGTCGGGATCTCGACCTCGCCGCCGCCGTACCGACCCGAGGGGCGGCCGGTGCGGACCAGCTCCTGCGCAGCGGTGGGCGCGCGCAGCACGGCGCCCACCTCGCGCTCGTTCGAGCTGCCGGAGCTCTGCGACGGACCCACGGTCACGTGCGAGCTCGGCGCGATGTAGGTCAGCGCCTCGCCGGCGCGCGCCGCGGCGCCCAGGGTGGCGCGATCGGCGTACTCGTCCGAGCTCGGATCGGCCAGCTCGACGAGCTCGCCGGTGCGCGTGCGCGCGGTGCGGACGTACCGCGACCGACCACCCGCGCCGGTGCGGGCATCGCTGGAGAAGCCGCCGCCGGACTCGCCCGCCTCGGTCGCGTAGACCACCGGCAGCACGTCCCACGCGGTGGTGGCGCGCTCGTAGGCCGACACCGGGCCGTCCTCGCCGCGACCGGCGAGCGCGAGCGCCCGAGCGGCGCGAGCGGCCGGCGACCAGCTGCGGCCCTCCGGCGACTGGCCGAGCGCGAGGTACAGCGCGTCGAACCGGGCGCGGCGCGCCTGCGGCACGAACGAAGACGCGGCGCCGAGCACGTCGGACTCGCTCGGCTCGCTGGCGGCGTCGCCACCGGCGGCCCGGCGGATCGAGCCCAGCGCACCGGCGGCCTGCGGCGCCGCCTCGCCCGGCGCATCGCCGGTCGTCGCGGGGCCGTCGATCTCGCCGAGCGCGGTGAACGTGCCGATCTCGGCGACCGCCTGGGCGGCGAGCAGCTCGAGCGCGGCGACCGACATCGACTGCTGGCCATCGGGCGCCGACGGATCGAGCCCGAGCGCGGCCATCGAGGCCTGCGGCCACAGGAACGCGCCGCGCGGCTGGCGGCGCTCGATGCCAAACGCGGTGCCCGGCGCGGCCGACGGCGCGTGGGGCAGCCAGCTCTCGCCGGCGCTGCCGAACGCGACGCCCTCCCCACTCGGCGAGCCGCCCGGGCCCGCCGAGACCGCCGAGACCGCCGAGACCGGATATGCGGTCGTGATCGAGCGCGCCTCGCCGCGCGCGCGGCGCTCCGCCTCGATCTCCATCGCCTGCACGAACGTGCGATCGACCGTGCTCGCCATCGCGCTCAGGCCACCGGGACCGGCGAGCGCGAGCCTCGCGGCCTGCGCGGCCTCGATGGGGCCGAGCCCGTAGACGCGCGCCGCGAGCACCAGCTCGGGCGGCACGAAGTCGAACGAGAGGTCAGACGTCGAGCGCTCGTGCGCGACCGACCACGCGTGGGCGCGATCGGCGAGCATGCCCGGCGCGCTCCATGCGGCCGGCGGCTCGCCCGCGAGATCGCCGAGCATCGGCAGGCTCATCGCGTCGAGCATCGAGCGCGCGGGCGAGCTCGTCGCGGCGACCGGCGGCGCGACCGTCACCGAGGGCGCGCTCGCGAACAGCGCGCCCGCCTGGGTCGCATCCACGTCCCACGACAGCAGCGCGCTGCGCAGCGTGGTGACCGGCGCGGCGCTCTGCGCGAGCGCGGCCGGGATCGCCGGCAGATCGTCCTCGGCGCGGCCGCTCAAGGCGACCGGCGCCTGCGGTTGCGCGAGCGCGTCCGGCGCGACGTACGTCGGATCGAACGACGGCACCATGCGCGCGTCCGGCTCGTCGAACGCGGCATCCGACCAGCTCGCCCACGCCGGCGAGGCGTAGCTGCCGATCTCGAGCTCGCGCGTCATCGGCTCGAGCAGGCCGGCGAGGTACGTCGAGGCGAGGCCACCGCCGAACAGCGCGCGCACGTCGAAGCTGGGCGCCGAGGCGAGCGGCAGCACGTGGCGCAGCGCCGCGGCGAACGGCGACGACGCGAGCTGCGCGGCGAGGCCGGCGCCCGGCGCCAGCGGCGCGGCGTGTGCGATCGCATCGGCGATCGTCGGGCGGTCGGCGGCGATCTCCTGAGCGACGGGCGCCGGAGCCGACGGGCGCGCGGTCTGCGGGGCCATGCGACCACGCGCCGCGGCTTCCGCGATCGACGCGAACACGTCGTCGGGCGTCTCGGCGTCATCGGCGAACCGCACGACCTGCGGCGCGGGCTGCGCGACGGGCGTTCCCGGCCGCGCGATCGGCGCCACCAGCTCGGGCGCGCGCTGCGGCCGGCCGGCCTGCGCGCTCTGCGGCGCATCGAACATCGGCGCGACGAACACGCTGCTAGGCGCCCCGGCGGCGAGCGCCTGCATACCGGTCCAGCCGCCCTCGGCGGCCGCGCGGTACGTATCGAGCGACTGCGGCGACGCGCCGGCGAACCGGGCGAGCCAGCGATCCGCCCACGCGACGTGCTCGAGCGCGGCGGGCGCCGCGGCGAGCGTGGCGCCGAGCGCGCTGGTCGGCGCGATCGCATCGCGCTGCGGGGCGAGCCACGGCAGCGAGGGGGCGCGGGTCGCGGCCGTGCGCGCCGGAACCTGAGCCTGGGCCGGCGCTCCGGGTGCCGCGAGCATCGCGAACGGCGCGCGCGCGCCGATCGACGGCGAGCCGCCACCCAGCGCCTGTGCTTGATCGACCGCGGCGACGAGGCCGCCGATCCCGGCCGGCATCATCATGCGCGGTCCACGGGTCGGCTCGAAGCTCGCGCCGCTCGCCGCACCACGGGCCATCAGCTCGACGGCGCGGAACGCCTCGTCGAGCTCGAGGATCGTCTGCATCGCGCGCTCCGGGCGCTGGCCGAGATAACTCGCCAGCTCGGGCGGCAGCGCCGCGATCGCGGCGAGCACCTCGGCGGGCGCACGGCGCGGCGCGGCGACCGGCACCGGCTCGCTCGCCGGACGCACCGGCTCGAGCGCGGCGGCGCGGGCGTGTACCGCGGCCTCGGCGCGCGACTGCTCGTGGAGCCGCTGCGCGTGGGTGCGCTCGGCGAGCCGCTGCGCGATGCGCTCCTCCACCCGCGCGCGCTCGGCCTCGGCGGCGCGGCGCTGCTCGTGGGTGAGCTGCTCGTTGCGCGCGGCGATCTTGTCGCGCAGCTGGGCCTCGGCGCGCTGCGCGGACTCGCGCAGCTCCGCGGTCGCGATCGTCGACGTCGCGGCGGTCGCGGAGGTGTCCGGCCGGGCCTGCGCGGCGTGCTCGCGCTCGGCGGCCTGGCGCGCGGCGCGCTGGACCTCGGCGATCCGCGCGCGCTGCTCGGCGTACTGGGCGGCGAGCTGGATCGCCTGCCTCGCCGGAACGTCATCGGCCTGCGGGCGCGCGCCCTGCGGCACGTCCTCGCGCGGCGCCGGCGGGGTCACCAGCTCCGGCGCGAACGCCGCGAGGCGGCTCGGCGCGGGCGCGGCGGTCGCGCGCTGGAGCACCGAGGCTAGCATCGAGCGCAGCATCGACTGGCTCGCGCTCGCACCACCCGCGGCGAGCGCCGGGGCCACGGTGCGCGACATGAGCGAAGCGGCCTGCACCGCGGCGAGCGGAACGAGCGGCGAGTACGCCTCGCCGCGCATCGAGTCACCGCCGTAGCCGATGCCGGCGGCCTCGGCCGTCGGCGTCGCGATCGACAGCGACGGCGCGACGAACTCGTACAGCGCCGACGGCATCGCCTGCGCCTGCGACGCGGCGACGTACGTGCCGCGCGTGGTGAACATCTGTGGCTCGGCCTCGCGGCGCGTCGCGCGCTGCTGCGACTTCAGGCGCGCGGCGGCCATCCAGTCCAGCTCGTCCTGGTACCACGGCCGCGGGAACACCCACGACACCGCGTTGCCGGCGCGCTCCGGCGCGCCCTCGCGCGCGACCATGTCGAACATCCGCAGCGACGCCGAGCGCTGCGCCGCCTGGATCCATGGCGCGATCAACCGATCGACGAAGCCGGTCGAGCGCATCGAGCGATGCTTGCTCGCGCTCGCTTCGGGGGCCCACCGCTCGACGTGGCGGTTGGCGACGTGCAGCGCCATGCCGCCGCCACGCGTCGCAAACGCAGGCGACGAGAGCGCGGCGGTGAGGGCGCGGGGTTCGTTGTCGGAGGTGGTCGCCATCGCAGGAGCTCCTGGGTCAGCCGAAGATCAGTCCCTCGTGCGCGATCTCGAGGGTCTCGATCGAGAGCTCGCTCTTCGAAGCGTCGAGCTCGGACAGCTCCCACTTCATCGGCCAGCCGCGAACGAACTTCCACTGCGCGACCTTCTTCAAGGCGGTGTCCATCTGGATGATGGTGCCGCTCGCGCGGATCATCGTGCCGCTCAGCCACTGCTGCCGCCACTTGAGCAGGCCCGACGAGCCGGTGAACCCCTGCTTGAGCACCAGGTTCGACCACTTCGTCGCGCCGACCAGCTGGAACGTGGTGTCGTTCACGCCGCCCTCGCGCACGGGCACCACCTCGGTCTCGTACTTGAGGCCGCTGACGCTCTTGAAGAACGCCTCGCCAGTGTTGCCGCCCGCGATGTCGAGCTTGACCTTGAAACAAAAGACCGGCAGCGGGTCCTTGCGGTTACCGGGGTTGTTCGACATGGCGCTCCTACGTCGTGGGGCTGGGGCCGGTCATCGTCTGCGTCAGCGAAATCATGATGAACTCGGCGGGCGAGACCGGGGCCACGCCGATGTCACAGATCAACATGCCTGAGTCCACCTGCTCGGGTGGGTTGTTCTCAGCATCGCATCTTACGAAGAAGGCCTGCTCGGGATTCCCTCCGACCAGCATCCCCGCCACGTGAAGCTCCGACAGGAACGCGACGGTGCGGCCCCGGACGAGATCCCAGGTGCGGTCGGTGTTCGGCTCGAAGGTGATCCAGGCGAACCCGGCCTCCAGCGAGCGGCGCAACATGATGAAAAGACGGCGAACCGAGATGTAGCGCCAGTTCGGGTCGCTCGAGGCGGTGCGTGCCCCCCAGGGCCGGACCCCGCGCTGGAGCCTAAATGTGTTCACGGACTCGCTATTCAGGACGCCGATGTGGTCCTCGGTGACCCGCAGCGAGACGTCCTCCACCCCCTCGATCTCGAGGTTTGCCGGGGCGTGGTGGACACCCCCGTCGAGATCTCTCCGGGCGTACACCCCGGCCAAAAATCCGGACGGCGGAAGGATCCTGCCCTTGGACACCACCCCGAGATCGACCCCGGTGGTGCGCAGCCACGGCCAGTAGTAGGCGCAGTAGGAAGAGTCGGTCCGCCGCCGCCAGCGCCGGACCCACTCGATGTCCTTGCTCTGGGGGATGTCGAGGATCGCGAACCGGTCCTTCTGGAGCTCGCAGATCGAGATCAGCTGGTCCTGGAGCCGCTGCGCCTTGAGCTCGCCCGCCGGCCCCGGCTCGCGGTCGTAGAACCGCATCGCGTCGGGCACGACCAGGAGGCCGATCTCCTCGTTCGCCGCGAGCGCCATCAGGCCGCTGCGCTCGCCCGGGCCGAAGTCGTGGCCGATGAAGTCCTCGGGAGTGATCGCCTCGGTGCCGTCGCGCCCGCCGGTCAGCCGGGTCATCGGCAGCGGCTCGGGCATGTTGTGCGGCACCGGCGACCGGGTGTGCATGTCCTCGAGGCGGACCAGCCGCGAGCGCTGCGAGACCACGCGCGGCGCGTAGTTGCGCGACGACGGGTGCATCTGCAGGCCCTTGAACACCTCGCGGCGATCGTTCATCGCGACGTGGATCTCGAACGTGAGCACCTCGAGGTACGTCGGCGACGCCGCGCGGTGTCGGCGGTTGACCGGCGTCTCGGTGCTCCACTTGATGATCTTGTCGCCGACCTCGGTGATCACGACGAAGTCGGAGTTCTCGCGATCGTAGATCCGCACCGCCGCGCCAACCTCGAAGCCACGCGTCACGTTGACGTGGGCCTCGCCGGCGCCGATGTCGAGATCGCGGGTCAACAGCGCCTGGGCTCCCGGCGCGTGCACGCAGCGGAACCAGATCGTGTTGCCCCAGGTGCCTTCGTTGAGCGCGCGGATCTTGAGCGACGGCTTGTTCCAGTCGTCGATCTGCACGCTCTCGGCGCACGACGCGTGCTCCATCCCGGGCAGCTCGCCCTTGGGCGCGTTGTGCGCGACGCGGACGACCCAGCAGTCGGTGCCGCCGTTCTTGAAGAAGCCGTGCACCGCCTCGGAGGTGTACGAGTCGGTGGTGAACCCGTAGATCTCGAGGAACTCGTCCCAGTTCGCGAGCCGCGTCGGCTCGTTCATCGGGCCCTTCTGGGTGATCCCAGCGATTCCACAGATCCGGGTGTTCGCGATCGACAGCGGCGGCGGAGCCACCGAGTCGAACGTTTGATAGATGCCAGGAGCTCTCGGGTCAGCGGACGGTCGCATGCGCATAGCGGATACCCTCCCCGTCGACGGACACTAGCGACGGCGCGCCTCGTTGATCTCGCGGTTCACCCGCGCGATCTCGCGCAACCAGACGTGTCGCTCTTCGTGTTCCATATCGAGGATGTCGTCGATGGGCCAATGGAAGTGATACGCGATGTACGCGATCTCTTGGTACAGCTGCTCGCGCGGATAGGTAGCGACCGCCGCCCAGGTCACCCCGGGCCAGACTGGCCACTACCTCCATCCTCGGTGAGCACTGCACCGGAAACCATGTCGACGTTGATCTCGTGCTGGCACTTGGGGCACGTCACGTGGTGCTTGGGCGCCCCGCCCTCCTCGTTGATCTTGCGATAGAACTCCTGGAGGTAGGCCAGGTCGGTCGAGAACAGGTTCTCGATCATGTCGACCGAGATGACCTTGTGGTCGCCGAGCTTGGTGACCACGCGCGACAGCAGCACGATCACCAGGTACGCGCGGTTGCTCTGCACGCGGTAATCCTGGAGCGGCAGGATCTCGTCGCGCGCCGTCGCCAGGCGCATGACCCCGTCGCGATGGATATTGCCTTCCTCGTCGACGTACCCTCGCGGCAGCCGGAACTGATACTGAGTCTTGAAAGCCATCGCTTGTTCCTGTGAGTGCTTCTGGAGCCTGCCGAGCAGGCTGCCGAAAACGATGCGGCCCGCTCGGTTCCCCGAGCAGGCCGTATCGTATCAAGGTCCCACCCGACGGTGAGCCGGGCGCCCGGAAAAGATCACGCGTCGGAGTACTTGTTCTCGAACTCGTACCGCTCGACGTACATCGTGACCTTGAACCGCTTCACTTCCTCGGCGTTCGCCTTGAGCTCGGCGGCCGCGAAGGTCTTGAAGCCGATGTTGTAGAGGCGGACTTCGCCGAGCTCGTCCTTCATGTTCGGGGCGAGGTAGACGATGCGGCCGTTGCGCTCGTGCCGCTCCTCGTGGTCACCGTCGATGAACCACTTCTTCGCCTCCTCGGCCCACGCCTGATGGTCGGCGTAGGAGATCTCGAAGGTGAGGTCGTCGACCGAGATCTTGGCGGGGTGCTTGGTGTTCTCGCGGAAGATGCCGAGCATGTCGGACACCACCGAGCACTTCCACGAGAACGCGCTGACCTTGGCGATGCGATCGCACTTGAGGCCGTCGATCTCCACGCGGAACTGCGAGGACGCCCAGCCCTTCTGCTTCTCGCCGATCTTGCCGCGGATGTCCTCGCCGCCGCCGCGGGCCCAGCGGACCTGCTCCGGCTCGAACGACACCTCGATGTACGCCGGCTCCTTCGAGCCACCGTCGAGGGCGGGGAACTTCACCTCGGTGATCAGCGCGTCCTGGAACGTCAGCGTCGACTTCGCCTTGTAGTCGAAGTCGGCGGCCGTCAGCGAGCCGCTCTTCGGGTGGTGCGTCTTCTTCATCGACGCGGCGATCCAGTCCGACATCGCCTTGCCCATACCGATGCCGACCGTGGCCTTGCCCGGCGTCCACTTGATGTTCGTGACCTGCTTCTTCTGGTGGATGTCGGTCGCGGTGTCGTGGACCGCAACTTCCGACTGCATCTCGAGGCCGCTGAAGGACTTGAGATAGCCGACCTCCCACCCATCGATGTTGAGCGAGAACCGTCCACCTACGTAAGAGCGCTCATTCGCCATGTGCCGATCTCCTGGATTCCTGAACCATCATCGCCGGCCCGACATGGAGACCGTCGGCGACCACAACGCCACTCGAGACTCGATCCGAGGCCACCGGCCCCGTCCGCCCTTCCTTGTGGTCACCGAAGATTTCCTTGGCGTTTTTGAAGTTTCTCTCTCCGCTAGCCGTCGGGTCTCGCTCGCGGCCTGATTGCCGAGTGCGCCCCATTTTGACTGCCTCTTACGAGGAGCTGAGCGGTTTTCTTCCTCTCAGCTCCCCATAAGGGACCCCACGATTTCGGTCGTGGGAGCCGTGTCGGTTACTCCTCGACGCCGCCGCCGGTCGCCATCTGACCGATGCGGAAGATGACGAATTCGGCCGGCTTCGACGGGGCGAGGCCGATCTCGACGACCAACTGACCGGCGTCGATGACCTCGGGCGGGTTGGTCTCGTCGTCGCACTTCACGTAGAAGGCCTGCTCCGGCGAGGTGCCCATGAGCGCGCCGTTGCGCCACAGCAGGGTGAGGAACGACGAGATCGTCCGCTGGACGCGCTTCCACAGGCGATGGTCGTTGGGCTCGAACACGACCCACTGGGTCGCGCGCTCGATCGACGACTCGACCATGATGAACAGGCGGCGGACGTTGATGTAACGCCACGACGGGTCGCTCGACAGGGTGCGGGCGCCCCAGATCCGGATGCCGCCGCTCATGAAGCGGATCGCGTTGATCCCCTTCGGGTTGAGCAGGTCCTGCTCACCGCGGCTGACGTTGTACTTGAGGCCGAGCGCGCCGCGCACGATCTCGTTCGCCGGCGCCTTGTGCACGCCGCGCTCGCTGTCGGTGCGCGAGTAGACACCCGCGATGTGGCCCGACGGCGGAACGAAGATGTTGCCCTTGTCCGGGTCGTAGACCTGGATCCACGGGAAGTAGTACGCGCCGTACTTCGAGTCGCGCGGCTTGGGGAGCTTGTCCACGCCACCGGTGATCGTCTCCGGCGAGTCGAGAATGGCGAACCGGTCCTTGCGGGTCTCGGCGTGCGAGAGCAGCGCATCCTGGATCGCCGGCGAGGTCTGGCCCGGGGCCGCGATGATCGCGATCTCGTCCACCTCGTCGAGGCACTTGAGCCCGGTGCGCGCGCCCGGACCGCCGTCGCGGCCGATGTACAGCGAGTCGCGGTTGGGACCCGCGGCCGCGGCCGGGGCCGCCGCCTTCTCGTCCTTCTTGTCGCCCGCGGCCGGCGCCTTCACCGGAGCGGCCGTCTCCGGCGCGCCGACGTTGACGACGAAGCAGCGCGAGCCGCCGTTGTTGAAGAAGCCGTAGATCGCGTGAGCGAGGTGCTCGGAGCAATCCTTGAAATCGCCGAACGTCTTCACGAACTGCGACCAGTTCGTGACGAGCACGGCCTCGTTCAGCGGGCCCTTCGAGGACTCGCCGAGGAATCCGACGGTGTTGGTGCCCACCGCCTCGATCGGCTTGGATCCGCGATCGACCTCTTCGACATAGACGCCAGGTGACAGGTAGCTCGTTGCCATTCGCTTGTTCTCCTTGTCGGTGCCGATGGCGGCGGTCTTCGTCCACCTATCGGATCGTCCGCGGCGCGCACCATGCGCGGCCGCGGCATGCAGCTATTTCTTCGCGCCGCCGCCTCCCAGATCGAGGCGACGCGCGCCGAGGAACGGATTGCCGGACGGACCGATCTCCGAGATCCGGGGGTCCGGGATCGACTTGTAGACCAGCTCGCGGGTCTGGACGCGCCGGAACTCCTCGAGCTTCTCGGGGAGGATCGGGACCGTGGTCCACGCCTGGACCGCGGGGCGCACGGGCTGGTTGAGGCTGCCCCAGAACCGCGCGAGCGTGCCCTCGTCGAGGCGGGCCGACATCGCGAGGATCAGCTCGAAGTCATCCTCGAACGACGAGCCCTTGAGGCGATCCCGACCGAGCGTCGGGTTCTCCATGATCGTGCGGATCATGAGGCCGAGCAGCAG
Organism: Kofleriaceae bacterium; assembly: GCA_051952595.1. Lineage (GTDB taxonomy): Bacteria > Myxococcota_A > Polyangia > Haliangiales > Haliangiaceae > JABFXX01. The sequence goes on along the minus strand of JBQCJR010000338.1, from coordinate 2,865 downwards.
CTGCTCGTCCTCGGGGGTCTGGGCCCACGCCGAGATCAGGTAGTCGAGCCGGATCCACAGCCGGCGTCGCCGGAAGTACTCCTTGATCGAGCCGTCCGGCTGCGGGACCTCGACGAGCTCGCTGTGGGGCGTGGCGTCGTGGCCCTCGGGATCGAGGGACATCTGATAGAGATAGACGGAGACCGCCGGTAGCTTGCCTTCGATCGCCTCGGGCTTGGGCGCCTCCTCGACGATGTGGACGCGCTTGTAACCGTTGCGCTTGAACTCGTCCTGCAACAGACGAGACAGCGACTCCGACGTGTCTTTGATGATGTGGTGCTGAGGCGTCATGAACCGCTGGCGGTCACCCGTACCATTCCCCAGAAAACAGCGTGCGAGATGTTAGCTGCTCCATTGGCGCACTCAAGCGGGCAAACCCAAAAAAGCAGAGCGTCGTCGACATCTCGATGTGACATGTCTACGTTCGATTTTTCATGAGCCGGCGGCACCTGTTCGTATGCACGAACACACGCGCGAGCGGTAAACCCGCGTGCGGCGCGCGCGGCGGCGAGGAGATCGTCGCCCGGGTGCAGAATCTTCTGATCGCCCGCGGCGCGGCCGCCCGGGTCACGCCGTCCGGCTGCCTCGGCCCCTGCTTCGATGGCCCAAACGCCGTGGTCTACCCAGACGGCACCTGGTACGGGGACCTCGCGCCGGAGGATGCGCCCGGGCTGGTCGACCACCTGGTCGACGGGACGCCGCTGGCTCCGAAGATCACCGAGCCGCCGGGCGCCGACGACGCCGAGGACGAATAGGCCAGCGAACAGGTCGCGACTACCCGATCGCCGAGGCGATCCGCGCGACCGGCGTCGTCGACCACGCCTCGAACGCGCGGCCGGCGGTGGCGTCGAGATCGTCGCTGATCTCGGCGGTGGTCACCCACGGGAAGCTGTCGGAGAGGATCGCGGCGAGGTCGGTCGAAGGCACGCCGAAGCTCGGCGCGAGCAGGCACACGCTGACGTGCAGCTGCGCGCGGGTCAGCAGGTCGATCGCCTCGAGCGGCGTGCGCGGGGCGAGCGGGGTCATGCCGCGATCCGAGAGCCGCTCGATGAGCGAGGCGCGGCGCTCGCTGCGATCGTCGATCACGAGCACCGGCCGCCGTCGCGCGGCCGATAGCGCGGCGTGGATCGACGCGTCGATCGCATCGCGCATCGCGGGCTCGACGCGATCGAACGCGACGGCCACGCGCCAGCGCTTCGCGAACGGCTCGAGCCGCACGGTGTGGGCGGTGACCCAGCCGCGGCCCTCGGCGAGCCGCAGCTCCACCTCGAGCGCGCGGTCGACCGGATAGCCCGGGGCGTTCACCAGCGCGCCGCCCTGCGACAAGTTCTCGAGCGAGCCGTGCAGCGGCCCGAGCTCGGCGTGCAGCACCGCGATACCGCGGACCGGGACGCGCAGCGCGCGCCGGCGATCACCATTCATCATCGCGCCGCCTCGCTCGAACGTTCGACCATCGTTCCCTCCACCTCGATGTCCGTCGCCTAGGATACGCGAGCGATCTGCAGAGCGATCGCGCGAAAATCCGGCGCACGCCTCGACGGGTGTGATTACAGCGGCACGGTTTTTCGACAGCGTGCGCTGGCGCGACAGCCGCGCGGCGTCCGTGAGCCAGCCTGCGATCGCGGGTGCTAGTAGGTCAGCAGCGCGTCGAGGTGGCGGCGCTCCCAGCTGCGCGCCTCGTCGTACAGCTCGAACTGCGCCTCGTCGGCGAGGAACTCCTTCGAGTGGAACTCCCGCCGGCCGTTCTTGACCCGGATGTCGTGCACCTGGTGCAGCATCTCGTGGAACACGATCCACGCGACGAAGAACCGCGGCACGAACTCGCGATCGAGCGAGCGGTGGATCCGGATCAACCGATCCTCGACCGAGTAGCTGCCCATCTTGATCGAGTTGCGGCGGCGCGGGCGGCCACACCGCTGGCCCCACGTGATCGCGGCCTCGATCCGGTTGTCGAAGTAGCGCTCGTTGAGCTCGTCGAAGATCTGGCGGAGATCGTGGTGCTCGCCGGCGGTGAAGATCACCGTGGTCGGCGCGCGCCGCGCACGGCCGCGCACGTGGCCGGAGTTCTCGTCGATGAAATCGCCGAGCACGCGCGACGCATCGGCGTCGTTGTCGGCGATGTAGCGCGCGAGCGCGCGCGTGATCACCGGATCGGCGTCGGCGAACATGAGGTGCAGGCGAACCTCGTAACGGCGCTCCTTGGCGATCCGGCGCACCGAGATCATCGTGTAGCGGTTATCGGTCAACGTGACCGAGACCCGGCCGCGCGACAGGTGGGCGCGGATCCGGCGCTCCAGGCTGTCCTGCGCGTCCGCGATCTCGATCGGGACGGTCGCGCCGTGAGGCGCTCGGGTGCGGGCCTTCGTCGCGCGACGCATCGCCTCGACCAGCCCGACCGCGCGGGACGAGCCCTCGCTCGTCGCGATCGCGACAGCACAGGGATCGATCCGGGAGGCAGGGGACGCGGGCAACGCTTCACTCAACGCCGACTCCTCTTATTGAAGCACATCGACAAGTCGTAGGTATTGGGAGAGTTACGGAGAGCAGAAGGCGGACCTCTGCCAATCGAACCGGAGTGGTTCGTCGACGGAAATGGCCCCGCCCGCTACGAAAAAAAGCGTAGCGCGCGGCTTTGGCGTGGATCAAATTCCTCACATCCCCGGAGATCGGATCCGATCGCAACTACTGGGAAAACCGGATGTATGGCGGGATCGCACCAGGGTTGGCGTTGATCGGCTATCGTGACCGCCGATGAGCGCGTTTCTCTCGACACACACGAGGACTCACAGCTGCGGCAGCCTGCGTGCCGGCGACGCCGGCCAGCGC
>JBQCJR010000337.1:0-7685 GCA_051952595.1 Kofleriaceae bacterium | reverse complement strand
AGTTCCCGATCACCGCGCTCGCATGCGCCGCCCGCGGCGCCACGAGCGTGCTCTCGGCGAAGGTCGCGAACGCCCCCAGCGAGCCATCGGCGTGGATCGGCGCGCGCTCGAGGGTGTTCAGGACTCCTGTTCCGCTGAGGCCGCCGAGCGCGTACACGAACGATCCGATGACCACGCTCACGTGGCGCTCGCGGGCTGCCACCAGCGAGGCCGAGACGGGCGCGAACAGACCGAGCGAGCCGTCGCCGTGGATCGCTGCGCGCTCGATGCTCGTCACTGGCGCCCCGTTCGATGCACCTCCGAAGACGTACAGGTAGCTCCCGATCACCGCCGTCGAGTGCCCCGTTCGCGCCACCGACAGGATCGGGGCTTGCCGGGCGCCGTATGCTTGCTCGTGGGGTGCACGAAACGTCTGCATCCCGAGCTCGAACGACGCCCGCCGAAATGACACGCCTCCGATGGTGATTCCGCCAGTCGTGATCGAGAGCGCACCAGAAGCTGCGCCCTCGGGGACGATCGCGGTGACGCGCTGGGGCCCGCCGGTTCCCGCGACCGACGTGCCGCCGGGGAACTGAACGGTCACGTCCGGCCCGAACGTGCCCTCGAGGGTGATCTCGTCTCCCGTCGTGGCGAGATCCGGGTGGATCGCCACGAGCTGGTAGGTGTCCCCGGGGCAGCCGATCCCGGCATTGCACCCTTGCGGGCACGCAGTCTCGTCGTAGCCATCACCGGTCGCATTGCAGCGAAGCTCGGCGTCGCCACGGCACTCGGCGAACTCCCCGGCCGTGCAGCTCGGGGCGATGCACTCCATCATCAGCCCGCCGAGCGTGCCGTTGATGTCGCAGAACGGATACTCCGGATCCGAGCACACCCCGTCCCCGCAGTACCTGGGGTTGTCCTTGGCCGCACAACCGGCGGCCAGGACCCACACAAACAACGAAAAACGCCACCACGACATTCGCCGAGGCTCGGCGATGTGGGACGAGGATTCAAGCAATCGGCTGGGCATGGCCAGCCGTTTCGGCACATCCTCGCCGCGGTTGCGTGTGGTCGCGCGCTACTTGCCGAACCGGCCGGCGAGCGACAGCGAGGCCACGAACGCGGTGACCTCGTACTTGCCCTTGAACACGGGCATGTACTGCTCGTCCGACGTCTTCTGCGACGACGGCAGCACGTACAGCAAGCCGAGGTGCACGGCGTAGTTGCCGAACATGTAGCTGCCGCCGGCCGTGATGTCGTGGCGGTTCGCGTCGGGGAGCCGCGCCGAGACCGTGGTGTTCGGGATCGGCGTCGGGTCGTAGATGTAGCCGACGCGGACCGCGGCGTTCTGCTTGGGCAGCGCGTACTCGGCGCCGACGCGCACGGTCACGGTGTCCTCGTACAGCTGGGGCGAGACGGTCTCGGCGCCGGCAGGCAGGTGGATGCGGAGCTCCTTGAAGCTCTTCCAGTTGATCCACACGGCGTTGAGCTCGAGCTGCAGCTCGGGGGTCGCGTTGTACGCGACGCCGCCGGAGACCGACTGCGGCATCGTGATCGACGTCGTGATGTCGCCGTCGGGCGGCAGCTGCTCGCGGAACGGGGCCGCGATGTCGAAGTCGCCCTTGCCCTCGAAGTCGACCTTGACCGGGCTGCGCCACATCGCACCGAGCCGCAGCGCCTTGAGCGCCGCGGGCTGGTACTGGACGCCGAACCGGCCGCCGATGCCGAAGCCGTCGCCGCCGAGGGTGGCGGTGCCGGTCGTGTCGCCGAAGATCAGCGCCTGCTTGAGCTCGACGGTCGACGGGACGAGATCGATGCCGCCACCGACCGTGAGGCCCGGCACGTACTTGTTCAGGTTCAGGCCGACCGACGGCGTGATGAAGTACGTGCGCAGCGTCTGATCCTGGATCACGTCGGCCTGCGCGTGGCCGTTCGGCCACGACACCGCGAGGCCGAACGGCAGGTGGAAGCCGATGCCGACCGCCACCATCTCGTGGACGCGCGAGGTGATGTAGATGTTCGGGACGACCGCCGGGCTGCTGTCCGTGTCCGTCCGGTTGTCCATCGTGTCGAAGTACGAGCCCTTCGCCGCGATCAGCGAGCCGCCGATCGAGACGTTGGTGCCCTCGCCGACCGGGATGCCGCCGGGGTTGAACACGATCGACGATGGATCGGTGTTGGTCGCCGTGGTCGCGCCGCCGCGGCCGGTGACCTTGGCGTCGTGCTCGTTGATGTAGAAGCCGTTCGCCGAGGCGACGCCTCCAGTGCCAAGCACCGCGCAGAACAGAAATTTACGAAGCATGGGTGTGGGTCCTGAAGGCTACTGATTGTTGAGGACGAGGAAGGTGATGGCGTCGGTCTGCATACGCACGGTGCCGAGCTGGCCACCGGTGCCGCTCAGGGCGGGCGGCTGCAGCAGCGAGCCGTGGCCGAAGATGTTCGGCGCCGGCGTGGTGATCGTCGGGTACTGCACCCACTTGCTAGCCGTCGGGTTGGTCGTGATCGCGGCCGACGGCATCGGCGTCGCCGAGGTCGCCGGATCCGCGGTCGCCGCGGTCTGGCCGACCAGCAGGCCCTCGTTCATGGTCGCGACGTTCGGCACCACGGTGTCACCGACGACCTCCTGGATCAGGAACTTCTTCGGCGCGAGCTTGCGGGTGAAGTTCGCCGGATCCGCCGGGTCGAGCACCCAGCGGCCGATCATCGAGAACTGGCGATAGCCCGGCTGCGCCTTCCACGCGTCGGTGGTGCACAGGCCGGTCATCGCCGTCGGGTTCCACTTGTCGCCCGTCAGAATGGTGGCATCGATCAAGCCATCGACCAGCATGCAGCGGATCGCCAGGGTCTCGGTGTTCTCGAGGATGTCCACCCAGCCGACGCCCGGAACGTTGAGCACCGAGGCCTTGAGATCCGGGTTGGTCGCGGTGAGCGTGCTGCCGATGATCCCGCCCAGCGACTGACCCATGTACTGGATCTTCGCCGCGTCGACCTTCAGCGCGCCGCAACCGGCCGCGCCACAGCTCTTCAGCGCCGCGGTGAGCCCGTGGAGATCGAGGACGGTCTGGCGGATGTTGTCGCGCGTCGTGCCGAGGTCGGGTGACAGGAACGGCGCGTAGCACTGCGGGGAGCGGACCGGAGACGGCGCCCCAGTGCCGCCATCAGCACACGTACCGGTGTTGGAGACGCGCACCGCGCGGCTGTCGTGGGCCACGTGGTCGATCGCCACCACCGCGTGCCCCTGCGCCGCGAGCTGCGGCGCGATCGCGAACACGTTGGTCTTCGACTGACCGAGGCCATGGCCGAAGATCACCGTCTTGCAACCGCTCGCCGGGCACGCCGCCGCGGGGACGATCGCGAACGCGGAGATCAGGTCCTCCTTCACCATCGTCGGGTTGACCGGGTTGCCCCACGCGCCCGGGATCATCCGACCGCCGGCCATCGGGTTCGGCTTCTCGGCCTGGTAGGACTTGGACTTCAGTGTGCCGGCGAGGACGTCGCCCACCGCGGCGCACCCGACCGACGCGCAGACGGCTGAGCCGGCCTGGTACACCTGCACCGGCGACGCGCCCGCACCCGCGGCAGCCGAGCCGAGCGACATCTTGAGGAAGCACTGCGTGTTGTTGTCACCCGCGTCGCACGCGCTGTACGGCGGGTTCGCGCGATCGATCACCGCGGTCACCGAGATCGGCGCCGCGAGCGGGTTGCCGCCCACGATCGGCCCGAGCAGCGGGCCGGTGTTGATCGACGCGGCCAGCGACCCCGCCACGCCCGGATCCAGCGGGTCGGTCGTGGTCTGCGTGTTGAACGACCACGCGAGCAGCGTCTGCTCGCGCTTGTGGCCCTTGGCCTCGAGGAACATCAACGGGCCGCTGTGGACCTTCCACAGCAGGTCGATGCCCTTCAGGGTCGCCAGGTCCTCGGGGTCGGCCGGGTTGAGCGGCGTGCGATCCGAGATCACGACGCCCTCCTCGATCGTCACCGGGTTCTCCTTCGCGCGCACGAGCGTCCAGGTGAACGAGGCGCCGAGCGGCTCGCCGCTCGCGGTCTTGATGCCCTCGAGCAGCGCGACCGCGTAGGTCGACTTCTGCTCGAGCGGGACGCGCGGGACGATCGTCAGCGACTGCACCGCGGTGGGGTTCGCGCACGCGGCGTCGAACCGCGCGGTGGTGCCCTTGATCGCGACCGTCGGGATCGGCGTCGCGTCCGCGGGCGACACCGGCGTGCCGGCCGACGCGATCTTGTAGACGACGATCTTGTCGGTGAGCGAGGCCATGTCGACCTCCTCGGAGAACGTCACCTGCATCGCGCCTTCGAACGTGCCGAAGCCGTCGAGCTGGTTGAGCACGCCCTCGCGGATCGCCTTGGCGGCCGGGGACTCGCCGCACTGGGCAGGCATGTTCACCTTGCCAGTCGCCGGGTCGAGCAAGAGGTTGTTGGGGAACGGCACGATGCGGTTGCCGGGGTCGAACTCGACCACCGGACCGATCGCGTTCTCGTCGGCCGGATCGGTCTTGATGTCCGGACAACCGCTCGCCGCCAGGACGAGGAACAGGCAAGCAAACTTCTTCATGATCCCACTTTCTCCGTTCGTGAGAGCCGCTTTCGCAGCTCGAGCCGGAATCGCAGCCGGCAGTATATGCACGGCCGTCCGGACGACGCGAGATTCGTCGGAGCAGAAGCCGAGACGACGTGCAGGCCATCACCCGCGTGCAGCGGGCGTAGGCAGCCCCACGCACGTTTCGAGCGATACCCTCCTGCGCGCCGAGTCTATGACTTGGTGCGTTATCGAGTCTCGTCCTCGTCGGCGAGCTGTCGCGCGGCTGCGCTGGAGTCCTTGCGCAGCTCGGCGAGCACGTCGTTGATCTCGGCGCCGAGCAGCAGCGCGACATTCGACAGCCACAGCCAAGTCAGGAAGATGATCCCGCCGCCGAGCGCGCCGTAGATCGCCTCGTAGCGCCCGAAGTGATCGAGGTAGATCCCGAAGCCGTAGCTGATCGCGAGCCACAGCACCACGCCGACGATCGCGCCGGGCGTGAACACGCGGAACGGCGCGCGGGTGTTCGGCAGCAGCTGGTACAGCATCGCCCACACCACCATCACGAGCACGCCGGCGCCGATCCACCGGCCGCCGCCCCACGCGACATCGAACGCGTGGCCGAGCCCGAACCGGTCGGTCAGCCAGTGTCCGGCGACCGGACCGATCACCAGCAGCGCGAGCGCGAGCACGACCAGGATCGCGACCGCGACGGTCACGCCGATCGCCACCACCTGCCGCCACCACCACGAGCGGGTCTCCTGCTTGTCGTACATCGCGTTGAGCGCGCCGGACAGCGCCGACATCCCACGCGAGGCGCTCCACAGCGCGAACGCCGCGCTGCCAACCGCGAACCCGGCACCGGCGCTGTCGACGAAGCTCCGGACGCGGGCGGCGATCACCTCGCTCGCGCCGCGCGGCATCGCCTCGGTGGCCATCGCGACGCCCTGCTCGATCGTCGCGGGGTCGAGCACCAGCATCGCGAGGGTCACGATGAACACCAGCATCGGGAACAGCGCGAGAATGGCGTAGTACGCCAGCATCGCGCCGAGGTCGGTGATCGCGTCGGTCCGCACCTCGTGCACGAGCAGCCGGACGAACCGGGAGACCTTGCCGCGGGCGTGCGGCCCGTCCACGCGCGTGCGGCGGCGCCCACCGACCGCCTGCGGGACCGGTGGTTTCGCGACGCCGCGTGCCATGCGAGCTACGAGGCAGCACTCGGTGTGCCAGGCCCGTACCGGCGAACGGGGCGCGCCCAGCAGGAGTCGAACCTGCGGCCCCCGACTTAGAAGGTCGGTGCTCTATCCAGCTGAGCTATGGGCGCCTGGCGAAGGATGCCTGGTTCGCTACTCTGCCCGACGATCCAGGTTCCCTCAAGGGCCAGACGGCCACACCGGTCACACCGGGGCTCGTGTTACCCTCGCGCCGTCATGCGTTCGACGATCGCGATCCTCGTGGGAGCTCTGTCGCTGATGGCCTGTGGCAAAGGCGAGAACGCCGGCGCCGAGGAGGTCAGGAAGCAAGCGGAGGCCGAGCAGAAAGCCAAGGAAGGGCGCGGCGAGGCCGCCAAGGTGATCCGGCCGCCGGTGCCCGGTCAGGCCAAGATCCCGTGCAGCCAGCTGATCGATCCCGCGCCGTTCCAGGCCGCGCTCGGCGAGGTCGAGCCGCTGACGGTCAAGGACGTCACCGCGGGCGACGGCGACTCCACCGCGTCGTGCGCGCTGATCCGCGGCGGCAAGCGGCCGAGCGAGGCCGAGCAGCGCGCGCTGCTCAAGAAGGAGGCGCGGCTCGGCGTGCTGCCGGGCGACGAGACCTGCAACGTCTCGGCGTACTGCTACACGATCGAAGATCCGGAGCGGTTCAAGCAGAAGTGCAAGGACCGCAACAACGAGGAGATGGGCACGTTCGCGTGCGTCCAGGTCGTCGCGCAGGGGATCGACGACGTGTTCGTGTACCGGTTCCTCGACGAGGACACCAAGTGCGTGCTCAAGGTCCGCGGCGGGCCGAGCCAGGTCAACAACGAGCTGATCCGCAAGTGCGCGATCACCGCGCGCGACACCATCGGGCCGGCGCAGATCGCGGTCGACCCGAACGCGGCGGCCCCGGCGGCGGCCGGCTCCGGTAGCTGATCGAGGTCTCGCCTCCGGGCATGCGGCGGGTCCTGTTGGTGGACGACGAGGCCGATCTCGTCGAAGCGGTGGCGCTGGCGCTCGAGGGCCATTGCGACGTGCTCACGGCGCGCCACGGCCGCGAGGCGCTCGATGTGATCCTCGCGCGCCCCCGCGAGATCGATGCGATCGTGCTCGATCTCATGATGCCCGTGATGAGCGGCGACGAGCTGCTCGCGGAGCTGCGGGCGCGCGGGATCGAGATCCCGGTGATCGTCGCGTCGGCGAGCCGGAACGTCGATGCGCGCTGCCGCGAGCTCGGGATCGATCGCTGCCTGCGCAAGCCATACCGGCTGCGCGCGCTGCTCGACGAGCTCGAGGCGGTCAGCTCTTCGAGAGCGTGAACCCGGTGAGACAGCGGTACGACTTGCCCTTGTACTCGGTCAGCACGTACTCGACGGTGACCTGGTACTCGGAGCGGAACGCGGCGAACAGCAGCTGGATGCTGGTGTCCGAGAGCTCGCGCCCCTTGCACTGCAGCCCGCCCCACCGGTAGTTCCAGCTCGCCTTGTCGTGCTCGAGCCACACGGCGCCGTGGAACAGCTTGTAGCTGGCGTCGCCGGGCTCGAGCACCATCAGCTGAGCGACCGACGTGGTCGCCGAGGTCTCGGCGTGGGCCTGCGAGATCGAGAGGCCCGCGAGACCAGAGACGCAGGACGCGATCACCAGAGCGATCGCGTACGAAGAGCAGCGCATCCCGCTATCGTATCAGCGGCGGCGGCGCGGACGCACGAGCAGGCCGAGCATCAGCGCGGCGAGGCCACCGTGGACCCACGGCGCGCCACCGCTGCTCTCGCCACCGACGCTGCAGCAACCGCCGCTCGACTCCTCGGGCGGAGGGAAGCAGATGCCCTTGCCGCCGCCGGCGTCGACGCAGGTCAGGTCGTCCGGGCAGCCGCCGGTCGAGCCGGGGATGCACTCCTGGGTGCAGATCGACTGCTCCGCGGTGCCCTGGCACAGCCCGCTGAGGCAGAACTGCGGGAACGTGCAGTCGTCGCCGACCT
>JBQCJR010000336.1:0-4334 GCA_051952595.1 Kofleriaceae bacterium | reverse complement strand
CTTGATCTTGAAGGCAGACATCACGCGACCTCCCGTCCGAGCAGCTTGCTGCTGATCGAGCGCGCGATCGCCTCGGCCTGCGGCAGCACCTGCGCGCGCGCCGCGTCGGTATGCGCGCGCATCTTGGCCTGCGCCTCGTCGATCGCGGCCTGCGCCGAGGCGCGCGCCTGGTCGGTGACCTCGAGCTCGTGCGTCGCGGCCTCGAGGCGGACCTTGCGGCCCTCGTCCCCGGCGCGCTCGCGCGCGATCGCGAGCTGGCGCTCGAAGTCGCCGAGCTTCGCGTCGGCCTGCGCGGTCATCTGCTCTGCCTCGGCGCGCGCACCGTCGATACCGGCCTTGCGACGCTCGCGAAGCGCGAGGTACGGCTGGAACAGCAGCTTGTTCGTGATCAGTGCGAACACGACGAACAACGCGAACTGAATGACCGCCGTCAGATCGATATCGATCAGAGGATGCCCGCTCGCGAGCGATGCCAGGGGCTGAAGGGCCTGCGTCTGATCCATGATTACCTGCGACAACCTATTGAGAACCTTGGGGTTAGCGCGCGCTGCTTATAGTCGGCGCGCTGGAGAGTGTCAACCGTGGGATGCCGTAGGTTTGGGGGCGGTCCTGCGACAATGCGCCGCGATCGGGGCCAGGCCCCGATCCGGCTTCACCGATCCGCTGAATCTCCCTCGCCATGCCCGAGATACGTAGCGCGATGCGGACTTAAGTACACTGCCGCGCGTGTGGGAAACCCCCGGCGACCTCGAAGTCGCCACGATCTGGCGCGCGATCGAGACCGCCGCCGACCAGGTCTCGCTCGGGATCTTCGTAGTGGAGATCTCTCCGCCCGGGCCGCGCCTGGTGTATTGCAGCGACCGGGCCGCCCGGCTGGTGGGGCGCAGCCGCGCCGAGCTGATCGGCGCCCCGCCGTGGGCCGCGCTCGGGATCGCGGAGCAAGCGCGGGTCCGCGACCTGATCGCCACCCGGGATGGCAACGCGCCGGCATCACTCGAGCTGGCGGTCGCGCGGCCGGATGGTCGCGTCGTGCCGGTGGAGCTCGGGTTCACCCGGCTGCGCACCGAGCGCCGCGTGCTCTCGCTGGGCTACCTGCGCGACCTGTCCACCGAGCGCGACGCGCTGGCCGCGCTGCGCCAGAGCGAGCAGCGGTTCCGGTTCCTGGTCGAGGCGGCGCCCGACGGCGTCGCGATCGTGCGCGGGGGCGAGATCGTGTTCATCAATGCGATGGCGGCCAGCATGCTCGGCACCGACATCGCGCACGCGCTGGGCTCGCCGATCACGAGCTACCTGCCCCCGCCCGACGCCGCGCAGGCGCGCGCCCGCACCGCCGAGCTGGCGCGCGCCGGGCGCGAGCTGCCCACGGTGGAGTACCGGGTGCTCGCCGATCCGGAGCGCGTCCTCGAGCTCAAGTCGATCCACTGCGAGTGGGAGGGCGGCCCGGCGATGCTCGCGTTCGCGCGCGACGTCACGCAGCGCAAGGCGCTCGAGGCGCGGCTCGCGGTCGCCGATCGGCTGGCGGCGCTGGGCACACTCGCAGCGGGCATCGCCCACGAGATCAACAACCCGCTCACGTACGTGCAGCTGTCGCTCCAGCGCGTCGAGCGGGCGCTCGCCGAGGCCGGGCTGTCCGAGGAGGTCGCGCGCGCGATCGGCGGCCACCTCGCCGATGTCCAGCAGGGGATCACCCGGGTCGCGTCGATCGCGACCTCGCTGCGCACGTTCGCGCGCGCCGATGATGCGCCGCCAGGGCCGGTCGAGCTGATCCCGACGATCGAGAGCGCGCTCAAGATGGTCGACAACGACCTGCGCCACCGCGCCCAGCTGGTGCGCGAGGTCGAGGGCGCGCCGGTGGTGATCGCGAACGCGTCGCGGCTCGAGCAGGTGTTCGTCAACCTGCTGATCAACGCGATCCAGGCGATCCCCGCCGACGATGCCACGCGCCAGCAGATCGCGATCTCGGTGACCTCGAGCAGCGGCGCGATCGCGATCGCGATCCGCGACACCGGGCGCGGGATCCCGAGCCACCTGGCCGCGCGGGTGTTCGATCCGTTCTTCACCACCAAGCCGATCGGCGAGGGCACCGGGATCGGGCTCGCGATCAGCAAGTCGATCGTCGAGAGCTTCGGCGGCCGGATCGATCTCGAGAGCCGCGAGGGCGCGGGCACCACGGTCACGGTCACCCTGCGCAGCGGCACGGCGAGCGGCTCCCTCCGGGCGCTGGCGAACGGCGCGGACCACGAGCCGGCCGAGCCGGTCGTCGACGCGCGCCGCGTGCTCGTGATCGATGACGACGTGCTGGTCCGTCGCGCGCTCGCCAACCTGCTCGGCCGCCATCACGACGTCACGTCGGTCGCGAGTGGCACCGCCGCGATCGAGGAGGTCGCCGCGCACCGGTTCGACGCGATCCTGTGCGACATGATGATGCCGGGGATGACCGGCCTCGAGCTCTATCGCCGGATCGCGCTCGACCACCCCGGCCTCGAGCAGAAGATCGTGTTCATCACCGGCGGCACCGTCGCGCCGCGGCTCGAGGAGTTCCTGTCGACCAGCGGCAACCGCTGCCTGGTCAAACCGTTCACCCTCGAATCGATCCTGGACGCGATCGCGGAGGTCTGAGCGCGTGTAAGCTCGCGCGCCATGAAGCGAGGTCTGGCGGGAGCGTGGGTGCTGGTTGCTGCGACGGCGTGCACCCGCCCACACGTGAACCTGTCGCTGCCGCCGAACCTGCCACCGGAGCAGCGGGTCGCGACGTACAACCAGCTGCGAGGCGCGTACGAGGAGACGGAGGTCGTCACGAGCTGCGGGCGCAATGGCTGTTCCTCGAGCGAATACCGCTCGGTGCGCCTCGCCAACGGCACGCACGTACACCATCCAGAGGACCTGCTCCCGCTGGTCCAGCCGGGTAGCGCGACCGAGCGCCACGTCCAGGCGCGAGACACCGCGGCGCACCGCGGCCGGATGGCGGGGCTGATCGCCGTCGCCGCGATCCTGGCCGGCACGGGGCTGATCTTGTGGGGCGCCAGCTCGGATGACGACGTGGGGGTTCGCGAGAAGCTCGGTATCGGGATCGTCGTGGTCGGCGGACTCAGCGGCAGTGGCGCCGCCTACTACTTCCGCCGTCGCGAGCTCGAAGCGACGAGCCGCGCGTACGACAGCTACTCGGCCGATCTGGCGGAGCGGCTGCAGGTGTGTGTGAACGGGCTCATGGTGGCCCCCTGCGAGGCGCTGGGACCGGCCCCCGCGATCCCCGCGGCTCCCGCGAGCCCCGCTGCTCCCGCGAGCCCCGCTGGTGCCGCGGCCCCCGCGGCCCCCGAAGCGGGCCCACCGGCAGAGCCCTCGACGGTCGAGCCAGCTGCTCCGGCCCCGTCGCCGTCGAGCGAGAACCTCTAGGCGTCGAAGAACACGAGGCTCTGCGCGAGCAGGCGCTGCTTCATCACCCGCTCGGTCGCGCGGTCGAGGCTCGCGCGCTCGTTGCGGACCAGCTTGTCGTCGATCTCGCGGTACAGCTTGGCGAGCCGGCGGGTCTCGGACGCGCTCAGCTTCTTCGCGACCACCGGGTTGGCGTCGGCGACCGGCATGAACGGGCGCTGGATCAGCGCGATCTCTTCCTGGGTGAAGCCCGAGGTGAGGATCCAGTCCATCAGCGGGCCCTCCTTGACCTCGGCGAGGCGGATGAAGTTGTTCTGGTCCGCGACCCGGTCGACGAGCTCGACGAGGTCCTGCTGGCCGGACTTGCGGATGATCGTCGCGGCGGCGCAGTAGTGCCCGGCCTCGTCGCGCCACACGTTCGTCAGCTTGTCGGCGTAGACGTTCTGCGGATAGGCGCGCGCGCGGTAGTACGCGCGGAACCGGGCGAGGTTGGCGGCGCGTGCCGCGGCGAGCGCTTCGCGCACCGCGCGCGGATCGGACTCCGGCGCGCGCGGCGGCGGAACCGCGAACCTCGGGGCGCTCGGCGGCTCGGCGATTCGATCCGCGAACGCGGGGGTGGCGAGACCAGCGAGCAACGAACCAGCGAGACCGAGGGCGAGCAGCATGCGAGACATGACGAGTCCTTTCGCGCCGGCCGGCCGCGCTGCCTTCGAAGCAGCGCGCCAGCCCGGGCGTCTGGAGGATGTCAACGCAGCGCTCCGCGAAACGATCTGACGGAAGTCGCGCGCGATTTCTGCGAGATGCGGTCGAGCCGCAGAGCGCTGTGGACATGACGCGCCTGTGACCTGCGCCAACATCGGCACTGATTGCGCCGTGGTTCGCAGCTCGACAGGCGCTTGGACAACGGTCGGCCTCGCAGGCCGCCGGTTGCCCACATGCCCACAGCGCCTGCTGCTACCAGG
>JBQCJR010000335.1:0-2410 GCA_051952595.1 Kofleriaceae bacterium | reverse complement strand
CCCGGTCGCCGCCAGCGGCGCGAGCCTCGGCACCACCAGGCCGACGGCGCCGGCCAGCTCGGCGATCCCGGTCAGCGTCACCCACAGCTCGGGATCCGAGAACGAAGCGGGGACCATCTGGACGAGGTCCGCGCGGCGGCTACCCCAGTGCGCCGAGGCGGTGACCACGAACATCAGGGCGAGCGCCCAGCGCAGGCAGGTGAGCCAGTCGCGCAGCGCGGTCACGCCGAGCCGGCCGAGCACGACGAGGACCGAGAACGAGACGACGAGGACGAGGATGGGAACCATGTGGCCACCATGGCGCTCGACGAGCGGGCTGGATTGAACCAATTGGCTGCGCCGCGATCCTGAGAGATTTCTCAGAACCATCTCAAGACCGCGGCCGCCCGTCCCGCCTAGGGTCCGGCGCATGCGCAGTTGGTTGTCTTTGCTCGCCCTCGGCGGGCTCGCGCACACCGCCGCCGCGGAGGTAGTGACCTTCGAGCGTGCGATCGGCTGGGCCGGAGAGTTGCCCGAGCTGACCGCCGCCAGCGCCGCCGCCGAGGCGCAGCGCCGCGTGCCGGTCGCCGGGGCGCTCGGGCCGCTGTTGCTCCAGGTCGGTCCACAGCTCCGGCTGGCGCCGTCCGACGCGCGTGGCATCGAGGGCACGGTGTCGATCCAGCAACCGATCGCGCTCGCGCGGGTCGCCGGCGCGCGGCGGGCCCAGGTCGATGCGGTCGCGGATCAGCGCGCGGCCAGCGCGGCCGCCTCGGCGCTCGATGCACGACTCGCCGCTGCCGCGGCATGGATCGAGGGCTGGGCCGCCCGCTCGCGGCTCGAGATCGCGGCGAGCGATCTCGAGCTCGCGCGCGAGGTCCTGCGGGTCACCGAGCGCGGCGCCGCGGCCGGCGCGCTGCTCGCACCCGAGGTGGCCGACGCACGCACCTTCGTCGCCGAGATCGAGGTCGCGCGGATCGACGCCGAGGGCCGGCTGACCGAGGCAAGCTTCCGGCTCGCGACGGTGATCGGGCTGACCAGCGCGGCCGAGATCCAGGGCGACCTGCCCGCGCCACCGATGCCCGGGCCGATGTCCGCCGAGGCGCTGGTCGCGAGAGCGCGCGCGATGCCGCGGGTCGCCGCGCGCCGGCTCGCCGCGCGCGCCAGCCGGGCCCGCGCCGCCGAGGAGCGTGCGGTGCGTAGCCGCCAGCTGATCGTGGGCGCCGAGCTGTCGCGCGACGCGCCCGATGGCCTGCTCGCTGGCGTGACGCTCGGGCTATCGCTGCCGTTCGATCGCGGCCAGCGCGAGGCCCGCGAGGCCGAGATCGACGCCGCGGTCGCCGAGCGCGACGCCGACGCGCTCGCCCGCGCCGCCGCCAGCGAGCTCGCGATCGCGCTCCACGAGGTCGAGCACACCGGCGAGCTGCTCGCGAAGATCCGCGATGTCCTGGTCCCCGCAGCCGAGGACGCCGCCACGCGGCGACAGCGCGCATACCAGGCCGGCGCGACGACGCTCGTCGAGCTGCTCGCGGCCCAGCGCACCGCGGTCGCCGCACGAGGCCGGCTCGCCGACGCGCGCGCCGCCCACGCATGGGCACGGATCCAGGCCTGGCTGCTGCTCCAGGCGGTGGAGGGCGCGCGATGAGCCGCACAGCTGTTCGAGGATCCGCGGCGCGCAGCGTACGCGCGGCCTGCGGAGCCAGGGTTGCCCCAGGTGCGCTCGCCGCCCCCCGCGCCACCGCGGTTCGCCGCACGCGCGCCGCCCTCGCCGCCCGCATCCTCGCCGCCCGCATCCTCGCCGCGCGCGCCACCCGCCCCGCCCTCGCCGCGCTCGCCGCCCTCGCCCTCGTGGCGTGTGGCTCGAGCGAGTCCGCGCCTCCCGCGCCGGGCGCGAGCGAGCTCGCGTCGAGCGCACCGGCGCGGTGGGTCGCCGCGCGCGCCCCCGATGGCACCGCGCTGCTCGAGGCGCCCGCCAAGGTGGTCGCCGCGCCCGAGGGCCGCGCCGCGGTCGCGCCGCCGCTGCGCGCCCGGGTGCTCGCCGTGCGCGCACAGGTCGGCGCCACGGTGGCCGCGGGCGCGCCGCTGGTCGACCTCGCGCTCCCCGAGGCCGCCGCCGCGGCCGCCGAGTACCTCGCCGCGGTCGATCAGATCGCCGCGCACGAGCAGCGCGCGAAGCACCTCGAGTCACTCCGCCAGGAGGGGCTCGCGCGCACCGGCGACGTCGCGGCGATCGAGCTCGAGCTGGCGCGGCTGCGCGGTGCGCGCGAGCTCGCGGCGACCACGCTGCGCGCCGCGGGGCTCTCGCTCGCCGACGCCCGCGCGCTCGCGGCCTCGGGCGGCCGCGTGCCGCTGCGTGCGCCGATCGCCGGCACGGTGATCAGCGTCGCGGCGGTGGTCGGCGCGAGCGCGCCGCCCGAGGTCGCGCTCGTCGAGC
>JBQCJR010000334.1:0-2456 GCA_051952595.1 Kofleriaceae bacterium | reverse complement strand
TACGTCGTGATGTCGACCAGCGCGGTCGGCAGCTTCAGGATCTTCCCGAACAGGCTCTCGACGAGGAACGTCTTGCCCGAGCCGGTCGGGCCGACGAACAGGAAGTTCGACTTGCGCGGCAGCTCGGTGCGGTCGATACCGTCGACGTAGATCCGCTTGATCCGCCGCACGTGGCGGTACGCCATCAGGCACAGCGCGCGCCGGGCGCCCTCCTGCCCGCGATAGCCGTGCTCCTCGAGCGCCTGGAACATCGCCCGTGGGGAGGGAGACGGCAGCTCGCGCACGAACTTGATGAAGTGCTCGAGCCCCTGCTTGCGGACCTTGCGGTTAGGCTCCATCCGTCGACAAATCGTAGCCCAGGGGAGATCGTTTGACCAATCGCGGTGTGGAGTGGCCTAATCGGCCGAAGTGGTGAGCACGCCGAGCCTGGTGCGTCCGTTCCTCGATGCCGCACCGGCCGCGATCAGGCCCGCGATCGAGGCCATCCCCGATCTGGATCGGCGGCTGTGGGCGATCGTCGCGGAGGGCCGGGCGGCGTGGCCGGAGCTGCGGCTCGAGGCGACCGACGTGGTCGCGTTCGTGGGGCGTCAGCTCACGGCGGAGCTGGCCGACGGCGCGCTCGACGGGCTGCGCCCGGCCGACCTCTACCTGGCGTGCGGGTGCGCTCGGCAACTCTCGCACGCGATCGCCGCGTTCGATCGCGACTACATGCGCGAGGTCGACATCGCGCTCGCCCGGATGCGGATCGCCGCGCCGCGGGTGGCGGACGTCAAGCAGCTGGTCCGCCAGCGGCTGTTCGTCGGCGGCGGCACCTCGGGGGCGCCGACCAGCCCCGGGAAGATCGCCGAGTACGGCGGGCGCGGCGACCTGCGGCGGTGGGTCCGCTCGGTCGCGGTGCGGACCTGCCTCAACGAGCTTCGCAAGGGCAAGCGCGAGGTGCTGGTCGACGACGATCAGCTGATCGCGCAGCACGCGATCGCGGCCGACGATCCCGAGGTCGAGTACATGAAGCGGACGTACGCCTCGGAGTTCAAGGCGGCGTTCTCGGAGGCGCTCACCCAGCTCGGCCCCCGCGAGCAGACCCTGCTCCGCTACCACCACGTCGACGGGCTCAACATCGACGAGATCGGCGCGATCTACCGGGTCCACCGGGTGACCGCGTTCCGCTGGCTCGAGAAGGCCAAGGAGCAGCTGGTGCGCTCGACGCTCGAGATCCTGCGCGCGCGGCTCCGGCTGCCCGCCGACGAGCTCGATAGCGTGCTGCGCATGATCCGCAGCCAGATCCACCTGTCGCTGGTGCGCCACCTCGGCGGGCCGAGCGACAACGTCGCCGACGATGCGATCGAGCTCGATCCGTCGGAGCTCGAGGAGGTCGAGCCGACGTGACGCGCGCGCGCTGGCCGGAGCTCGCGATCGCGGCGCTCGTGGTGGCGGTGGTCGCGATGCTGATCGTGCCGCTGCCGCGCCCGCTGCTCGATCTGCTGCTCGCGCTCAACATCGCGATCGCGGTGGTGCTGCTGATGGCGGCGGTGCTGACCCCGCGGCCGCTTTCGTTCGCGTCGTTCCCGACGCTGCTCGTGATCTCGACGCTGTTCCGGGTCGGGCTCGAGGTCTCGGCGACCCGGCTGATCCTCGCCGACGCCGATGCCGGCGAGGTGGTGCGCGCGTTCGGCGGCTCGGTGATCGCCGGCAGCCTGGTGGTCGGCCTGGTGGTGTTCGCGGTGATCACGGTCGTCCAGCTGGTCGTGGTCGCGCGCGGCGCCGAGCGGGTCGCCGAGGTCGCGGCGCGGTTCGCGCTCGACGCGATGCCGGGCAAGCAGCTCGCGATCGACGGCGAGCTGCGCGCCGGCGCGATCGACGCCGCGACCGCCCAGCGCCGCCGCGGCGAGCTCGAGCGCGAGTCGCAGCTCTACGGCGCGATGGACGGCGCGATGCGGTTCGTCAAGGGCGACGCGATCGCGGCGATCGCGATCGTCGCGATCAACCTGATCGGCGGGCTGGCGATCGGCGTCGGCTCGCGCGGGATGTCCGCCGAGGCGGCGCTGCGCACCTACTCGGTGCTCTCGATCGGCGAGGGCCTGGTCGCCCAGATCCCGTCGCTGCTGGTCGCGGTGGCCTCGGGCCTGCTGGTGACCCGCGTCGCGAGCACCGGCGACCGCGCGGTCGGCGACGATCTCGGCGACCAGCTCGCGGGCCAGCCGCGCGCGCTGATCGGCGCGGCGATCCTGCTGCTCGGCCTCGCCGCGGTGCCCGGGCTGCCCGTGGTGCCGTTCGCCGCGCTCGGCGTGGCCGCGGCGGCCGGCGCGTGGGTCGCGATCCGCCGCCGCCCGCGCCCGGTGCCCCGGCTCGACGAGCCCGGCGCCGAAGCGTCCCGCGGGCCGCGGCTGGTCGTCCGGCTGTCCAGCGCGCTGCACGACCAGCTCGCCGGCCGCGCCGAGGCGATCCATGGCGAGCTC
>JBQCJR010000333.1:0-5728 GCA_051952595.1 Kofleriaceae bacterium | reverse complement strand
GACCTCGAGCACCTCGAGCAGCCGGCTGTGCCGGATCCGCGGCGGGGCGGGGACCTCGCGCAGCGCGTACAGCGCGCTGGTCAGCCGGCCGGCGCCTCCGGCGAACATCGGGCGATCCGGCGGCGCCTCGCGGGCGAGCGCGCGGGCGAGCTCGATCGCGTCCTCGGGGATCCGGGGCGCGCCGTCGTAGCCGACCTGGGTGGCCACCCCGGTGACCGCGCCGACCTGCAGCCCCGCGGCGCCCGCGTGCTCGCCGCCCGCGTCGCGCACCATCGCGCTCGCGTCGAGCGACCAGCCCATCGCCACCGCGACGTCGTCCTCGCCCGCGACCTCGAGCCCGAACGCGACCACCAGCGCGTCGTCGTCGAGGCCGAGCACCACGCCGCCGCGCTGGTACGCCAGCTCGCCGAGGCTGCGCGCGAGCAACCGCAGCTGGTCGCGCGGCGCGCCCGCGACCACCCCGGCGACCACCACGGTGCGCCGCCGCTCGCCCGGCACGCCAGTGGTCATCGCGTTGAGGTCGTCGTCGATCGGTTCTTCGGTCGCGACGGTCGCGATGGCCGCGGGCGCGGGTGCGGGCGCGGCCATCGCGTCTTCGACAACGTCGTCGACCGCGCTGTCGATCGCGTCGTCGCGGGTGTCCTCGGGCGGAGCCGCGCCATGCGCGGTGGCCTCGTCGTCGACCCGGGTGGTCGACGGCCGGCTCGGCCCGAACGAGACCTGCGAGTTGCGCGACAGCGCGTTGACCGCGGTGAGCGCGGTCAGCGACGTGAACGTGCTGTACGACGGCCGCACGAACGGCTCGGTGCTCGAGGGCTCGGCCGCGTCGTCCTCGCCGAAGTCCGGCGCGTCGGCCCCGGTGAGCGTGTGCTCGCTCGCCCACGGCGCGGTCGCGCCGACCTCGGTGCGCGCCGGCAGGATGCGCGCGCCGCGCGCCGCCGCGTCGCCGCGCGCCGCGCCCGCGTCGAGCTCGGCCAGGAACCGCGCGCCGCTCAGCGACTGGGTCACCGAGCGCTCGAGCTGCGGCGCCGCGTGTGCGGTTGGCTGCTCGTCGCTGTCGTCGTCGCGCGGCACGCTGATCGACGTGACGTCCGGCGCCCACGCGACCACCGCGGCGTCCGGCCGGCGATCGAGCTCGGCGAGCCACGCCGCGAGGGTGCGCGCGCCGGCCTGCAGCGCCATCCGCGCGCACGCGCCGAGCAGGTCCGCCACGCTGCCGCGGCGCGAGGGATCGCGATCGAGCGCGGTCGCCACCGCCGCGGCGATCCCCGGCGGCACCGCGGGGTTGATCCGGTCGATCCGCGGCGCGTCGACGCGGCGGACCGCCTCGAGGATCGCCTTGAGGTCCGGGCCGTGGAACAGCGGCTGCCCGGTGAACAGCTCCCACGCGATGATCCCGAGCGCGAACACGTCCGCCGCCGGGGTCGGGGGCTCGCCGAGGGTCTGCTCGGGCGCCATGTAGCGCGGCTTGCCACGCAGCCGGCGCCGCTCGAGCGCCGAGGCGAACGACGCGCGGGCGATCCCGAAATCGAGGATCTTCACGTAGCCATCGCTCGACAGCATCACGTTCGAAGGCGACACGTCGCAGTGGACGATCCCGAGCGAGCCGCCGTAGCCGTCGGTCTTGCGGTGCGCGTAGTCGAGCCCGGCGGCGACCTCCGAGACGATGTACGCCGCGATCGGGATCGACGGCAGCAGCTCGCGGGCGACCGCCTGGCCGAGCGCGGTGCGCAGGTCCTTGCCCTCGATCAGCTCCATCGCGAGGAACAGCTCGCCATCGGCCTTGCCGAAGTCGAACACCTGCACGATGTTGCGGTGGGTCAGCTCGACGGCGATCCGCGCCTCGTCGATGAAGCTGCGGATGAACCGACCCTCGCGGGCCGAGTGCGGCAGGATCCGCTTGAGCGCCTGGACCTTCTCGAACCCGGCGATCCCGACGGTCTTGACCTTGTAGACCTCGGCCATGCCGCCCTGCGCGATCTTGTCGAGGACGTGGTACTTGCCGAATCGCTCGCGCAGCGCGTCGGTCATCGCGTCGGTTCACGCGTGCGCGCGTCGCTCACGCAGCAGCTCACTCGGCAGGGCCCCCGGCAGAGCACCCAGCCAGGGTATCATGGGTCGTGCCCGACTACTCCGAGCTCGAGGGCGTCCTCGGCTACACGTTCCGCGACCGCGCGCTGCTCCAGCAGGCTCTCCGCCACGCGAGCTGGTGCAACGAGCAGGGCCGCGAGCTCGAGGACAACCAGCGCCTCGAGTTCCTCGGCGATGCCGTGCTCTCGCTCGCGGTCAGCCAGCGCCTGATGGTGCGCTTCCCCGCTGCCCACGAGGGCGATCTCAGCGTCACCCGGGCGCAGGTGGTCAGCGAGGAGGGCTTGTCGGGCGTCGCGAGCCAGCTCGGGTTCGGCCAGTGGCTGCTGCTCGGCCGCGGCGAGGACAAGTCCGGTGGCCGGTCCAAGCCGAAGATCCTCGCCGACGCGTTCGAGGCGCTCGTCGCCGCGGTCTACCTCGATGGCGGGTTCCAGGCCGCGTGGGACCTCGTGGACCGCCTGCTCACCGATCGGATCAACGCCGCCGAGATCAAGAACTTCTACGACTTCAAGACCCGGCTCCAGGAGACCGCACAGGCGCGGCTCAAGGCGACGCCGACCTACCGCGTGGTCCAGGAGATCGGGCCGGACCACGACAAGCGGTTCGTCGTCGCGGTCACGATCGGCAACGACGAGTGGGCGAGGGCGGTCGGCAAGTCGAAGAAGGAGGCGGAGCAGATGGCCGCCGCCGAGGCGAACTTCCGGCTCGAGGGCAGCGACCTCGGGATCCGGCCCAAGAAGAAGCGCTAGCGAGCTGCCCGCGCGGCGCCGCGGTCAGCGCCGCGTGCGAACCAGCGCGAGCACTTCCTCGCGGCTCGGCATCGCCGTCCACGGCCCGAGCTCGCGCACCGACAGCGCGGCGGCGGCCGCCGCCAGCTCCATGCAGCGCGCGAACGGCAGCTCGCTGAGCAGCGCGGCGGCGAACGCGCCGTGGAACACCGATCCGGCGCCGTGGCTGTCGAGCATGTCGCTCGGGAACGCCGGGCAGCGCACGATCTGATCGCCGTGGCGGCCGATCGCGCCCTCGTGGCCCAGCGTGATCACCACGGCGCGTGGGCCCATCGCGAGCAGCTCGGAGAGCGCGTCCGTCAGCTCGCCGCGCGGCGCCAGCTCCGAGGCCTCGCGCTCCGAGGCGAGCAGGATGTCCGAGCTCGCGATCAGCTCGCCGGTGCCCTCCCGCAGCTCGGCGACATCGAAGATCACCGGTAGCTTGTTGCGCCGCGCCAGCTCGGCGGCGCGTAGCTGATCCGCCGGCTCGGTGCCATCGATCAGCAGCGCGGACGCGCCGGCCAGCACGAGCGGTGCATCGGTGGCGACCGGCTCGCCGCGGTCGCCGGTGTAACGCGTCCTCACCGTGCCATCTCCCGCCACCAGCCCCACATCACACGCCGACGTGCCCACGGCGCGCAGCAGCTCGACATCGATGCCGGCGTCGCGGAGCGCCGAGCGGGCGAGCTGGCCGAGCAGGTCCGCGCCGTGGCTACCGGCGGCGCGGGCGCGGCAGCCCAGGCGGAGTGCGGCACGAAGTGCCACCGCGATGCCGGGAGCCGGCGTGGTGGCCAGCGCGGCCAGCTCTCCCGGGTGCGCGTCGACGCCCGGTAAGTTCGGCGCGAGCCCGGAGATTGCGACTCCGATCCGCCCGAGACCTACTACCAGAGGCGGGTGCACCGAGCCAGCATATCCCAATGGCACACCGGGTCGAAAGCTGATGGGGGATCCCGTGTTCAGGGTGTAGGGTGCGCCGACGTGTCGTCTTCCGGTTCCAGGCAACGGCTTTCGGACCCCTCCGGTCCTAAGGGAGACTCGCCGACCTCCGGCATCGATCACCCCGGGGAGCCCGTGACCGACATCGCCGAAACCGCGCCTGCCGTGATTCCGACACCCGCCTCGCTCGCCGAGCCACGACCGCGCGTCGCGGCCGCACTCGCGGATGACGCTCAGCTGATCGCCGCGTGCCGGCGCGGCGAGGCGCGCGCGATGGAGATGCTCTACCACCAGTACAAGCGCCGCGTGTTCGGCATGGCGCACCGGATCGTCGGCGCCTCCGACTCCGAAGAAGTCGCACAGGAGGTGTTCGTCCGGGTGTTCCGCGGCCTCGCGAGCTTCCGCGGCGACTCGGCGCTCTCGACCTGGATCTACCGCCTCACCGTCAACGCGGCGCTGTCGCACCTCGCGCGGCGCGGCCGCCGCCAGGAGGTGGGCGACGACGGGCTGTCCGAGATGCCGGCCCCGCCGGTCGCCGAGCGCGACTCGGCGCTCGCGGCCCGGATCGAGAGCGCGCTCGGCAAGCTGCCCGCCGGCTATCGCGCGATCCTCGTGCTGCACGACGTGGAGGGGCTCTCCCACGAGGAGTGCGCCGCGATCCTCGAGTGCCGCGTGGGGACCTGCAAATCGCAGCTGCACAAGGCGCGCGCCAAGATGCGCGAGTTGCTCGGTGATAGTCTCGGGCGAGGTGAATCGCGATGACGTGTGACCACGTTCGCGAGCGGCTGACCGCGTACCTCGACGGCGATCTCGACGCCGACGGTGGAACTGTGGTGCGTGGCCACCTGCGGACGTGCGAGGCGTGCCGCCGGGTCGCCTCCGCCGAGGCCGCGCTGCGCGATGGCCTGCGCGCGCTGCCGACCGTGGATCCACCGTCGACGCTGTGGGCCGGCGTGCAGGCGCGCCTCGCCGCCGCGGAGGTCGCCGAGGCCGGCCGCCCGGCGTGGCGCCGCACCCTCGCGCGGTGGGCGCCGGCGATGCCGCGGTTCGCCGCCGGGGGCGCGCTCGCCGCCGCCGCGGTCGCCGCGCTGTGGTGGCGGAGCGCGCGATCGCCCGCGGCCGAGCCGCCGGAGACCGGGCAGCTGACCGGGCCCGCGATCGCGAATCCGTCGCCGGTGATCCGACCGGACAACGGCCAGCTGGCGGCGGCCCAGGATCCGGCGCCGCCCAGCCCGGCGCCGGCCGTCGAGTCCACCGGCTGCCAGGCCGGGACCACCGGGGACGTCACCGCCGAGCTCGCCGCCGATCCGGCGCGGCTCGCCACCTGCTACGCGCAGGCGGTCGACGAGCTGCTCGCGCTCGCCGGCGAGCTGCGTGGACACTGGAGCGACTCCCAGCGCGCGGCGTTCGACGCCCGCGTCCAGGAGCTGCGCGAGTCGATCACCGCCTCCGAGGACGGCAAGCCGCGCCAGCGCGCCTGGCGCGCGATGGTGCGCTACCTCCAGCGCGCGATCGTGCGCGACGAGGTCTCGCTGGCGAGCGGAGGCGTGCGGTGAGGGCGGTCGGTGCGGCGTTCGCGGCGATCGCTGCATTCGGCGCGCTCGGCGCGCTCGCGCCGGTCGCAGCCGCGGATTCGATGGGCGTGATCGAGCGCTCGCGGCTCGAGATCAAGCCGGCCGGCCGGGCGTTCACCCGGCTATCGATCGAGAACCCGCTCGGCAACGTGCGGGTCGAGGGCTACGAGGGCACCGCGCTGCAGATCGAGACCCGCAAGCACGCGCCGGATCAGGACGCGCTCGATCGGCTGCGGGTGTCGCTGGTGCCGAACCCCGATGGCACGGTGCGGATCACCACGACGGCCGATGGCGGGCGCGAGGTCGCGCCGGTCGCGCGCGGCGCGGTGCGCATCGATCTGATCGTGCGTGCGCCGCGCGACG
>JBQCJR010000332.1:0-2661 GCA_051952595.1 Kofleriaceae bacterium | reverse complement strand
CGCTGGTGCTCAACATCGTCGCGCAGAGCTGCGCGGGCCTGCACTACGCGCACGAGCGGGTGATGAACGGCAAGCCGCTCAACATCGTGCACCGCGATATCTCGCCGCAGAACCTGGTGATCTCGTTCGAGGGCGTGGTGAAGGTCGTCGACTTCGGGATCGCCAAAGCCGAGCTGCGCGAGACCCGCACGCGGTCCGGCACGATCAAGGGCAAGTTCGCCTACATGTCGCCCGAGCAGTGCGTGGCGAACAACGTCGACCGGCGCACCGACGTGTTCGCGCTCGGCGTGATCACCCACGAGCTGCTCACCGGCCGCCGGCTGTTCAAGAAGCCGTCGCCGTACGAGACCTACCAGGCGGTGATCGAGTGCGCCGTCGAGCCGCCCTCGAAGATCAACCACGAGCTCGATCCGGCGCTCGATGCGATCGTGATGCGCGCGATCCAGAAGGACAAGGACGCGCGCTACGCCACCGCCGAGGAGTTCGGCGACGCGATCCTCGGCTACCTGCACCACCGCGGCAAGGGCTCGGGGCCGGGCGACGTGTCGCGGTTCTTCGAGGCAAGCTTCGGCCAGGAGATCGACGAGCACGGTGCGCGGATGCGCGAGCTGATCTCGGGCCGCGACTTCTCGGTCGACACCGGGATCAACTGGGACGGCGAGGAGGACGCCAAGCGCAACCAGACGGTCGATCTCTCGGGCGGCCGGTCGGTGCCGCTCGACACCGCGGATCTGCTCGATGTCGAACGGCCGAGCTCGGCGGGGCTGTCGGATCTGATCCAGGAGCTCGGCGATGTGCCCGCGCCGGCCGACGGCGAGGATCTCCCGGCCGAGAAGACGCGGATCGAGTCGAACCCGCTCGAGCGGCTCAACGAGCTCGAGGCCGAGCTCGAAGCGGCGCGGGCCAAGGCGACCGCGAAATCCCAGGCCGCCCGGAAGACCGGGCCGCAGGCCACGGCGAAGGGCGCGCCGAAGACCGGGCCGCAGGCCGCGGCGAAGAGCGGGCCGCACGGCGTGGCGAGGAGCGGCCAGACGCCCGCGCCGCAGCACGCGATGCAGCCCGCGTCCGCGCGGCCGGAGATGCCGCCGTCGGGCCCGCTGCGGTTGCCCGCGCCACCCACGGTGTCGCTGCAGGCGATGCAGAACGCCAAGAAGTTCCCGGACGCCGCGAACCTGCCGACGATGATCGCCGAGCCCGACGAGGAGGAGTCGCCGCGCCCGGCGGCGCCGCCGGGGCTCGCGCGGCCCGCGCAGGGTGGGCAGCCGATGGGCCCGCGAGGATCGGTCGATCCGAACGCGCGGACCGCGATGGACATGCGGGCACCGGAGTTTTCACAGCCTCCGGCGCACGGGGCACAGCCTCCGGCGCACGGGGCACAGCCCCCGGGGCAGCCCGGCGCGCGCGGCCCGGCGCCGCGGCAAGCGGGCCCCGCATCGGCGACGATGTCGGCAGCTCCGCTCCAGCCGATTCCGCCGGGACCGCCGGGCCCACCACCGCAGCAGCCGCCGGCGCGCCCGAGCCTGCAGCTCGGCCCGAATGGCTATCCGGTGATGAACGCGCAGATGAGCGCGCAGATGGCGAGCGGCGCGACGGTGTTCCCGAGCGACCTCGGCGGCGGGCCGAACGACGCGCAGCGTGCCGCGGATCTCGCGTCGCCGGTCGGCCCGGGTTATCCCGAGGGCGTCGATTGGGCGGCCGCCGCGGCGACACCGGCGCGCGCGCTGCCGCCGTGGTTGCTCGCCGTGCTGTTCGTCGGCGCGCTGGGCGCCGCGTTGCTCGTGACGATCCTGGTGGCGAAGGCGCTGCGATAGCGCTCGAGCGCGTCCGCTGCGCGGCCGGCCGCTACGGGGTCAGTTCCTGACCAACCCGAGCAGCTTCGACATCGTCTTCTCGTCGGCCGGCGGAAAGTCGTAATCGAGGAACTCGCGCGACGTGACCCACCGCAGATCGGCCACCGCCGCGGGATACGGGCGCGCTTCCGCCGGTAGCTTGCACGAGTACATCGTCAGCTGAACCTGATAGGTCGTGTAGTCGTGCTGGTGCTCGCCGAGCTTGTTGCCGACCTCGACCTCGACGCCGATGCGGCCGCGCACCTCGCGCTTGAGGCACTCTGTCTCGCTCTCGCCGGGTTCGACGCGTCCGCCGGGGAACTCCCAGAGCAGCGGGAGCACGGCGTTGGCGTTGCGCTGGGTGATCAGGTAGCGGCCGTCGTGCTCGATCACGGCGGCGACAACGCGGATCACCTCTTTGCCCATCGGCCGCCGATTATCGATGGTTTAGAGCCGATTGCAACGCGAATCGAGGCGTGTATGCTGCGCGCCCGATGGCGATTCGCTTCGTCGAGATCAAGGCAGCCGAGAACGTCGAAGCCCTCAACACCGAGTGGGTCATCCTCGAGAATGACGGCAAGACCGCGTTCAACACGCGCGGCTGCGGCATGACCGTGGGACGCAAGGGCTCCGCCAAGAAGTCGTTGCTCGGCATCATCGACCCCGGGTTCGTGCTCAACCCAGGCGAGAAGGTGCGGATGTGCACCGGCAATCCCGGGACCGCCGCGCACGGCACGGCGCCCGAGGACGGCATCAAGAACTACTACCTTTTTCTGCCCAAGCCGTACCTCGCCTCTCCGGGCGTCGTGCTGACGCTGGTCTTGCGTGGCCT
>JBQCJR010000331.1:0-8680 GCA_051952595.1 Kofleriaceae bacterium | reverse complement strand
GCGATCGGTCAGCGGCGTGCGCTCGCCGGCGAACGTCGCGACGAACACGCGCTCGCCGGCGGCGGTGTCGACGTGCATGGTGATCGCGAGGCGGTCGCCGTCGCGCGGCGCCTCGAACCACAGCTCGTAGCTCGCGTCGCCGTGGAGGAACGGCGAGACGAACAGCTCGCGGACGTGGCGGAAGCCGATGCGCCGCGCGCTCGCCGCGGTGCCGTCGCTCGTCGCGGCGCCGTCGCTCGTCGCGCGAGAGATCCGCTGCGCCGGGCCGAGCACGTAGCGCCGCCGCCCGCCGTAGGTGTTGTTGACCTCCGCGACCACCGACGACAGCGCGCCGGCGGCGTCGTAGTTGAGGAAGAAGCTGACCGGGTTGAACACGTAGCCGAGCACGCGCAGCTGGGTGACCAGCCGGGTGGTCGCGGGCGCGGGCAGGCCGTTTGCCGCGAGCAGGTCGGCGATCGAGCGCGCGAGCGCGTCGCGCCCGGAGCCGTAGTCGCGATCGTCGAGCGAGAACAGGTTGCGGCGGCGGTGCGAGAACAGGCGGAGCGCGCGATCGAGCCGCGGCAGCTCGTCGAGCTCGATCGCGGCGAGGTACAGCGGATACCGGAAGCTGCGCCGCGCGTGGCGATCGCGGCGGACGTGAACCAGGCGGCCGCGGTAGAGCGCCGAGTGGATCACGCGCGCACTCGCTGGCCGAGCGCCGCGCGCGCCGCGGCGGCCTGGCCGGCGCACAGCGCGTCCTCGTGGAACCCGAACCCGAAGTGCGCGCCGGCGTAGTGGGTGCGCTGCGCCTCGCCGAGCCGCGGCAGCTCGGCCTGCGCGGCGAGCGCGGCGCGATCGAACTGCGGGTGCAGGAACGTGGCCTCGTGGATCACGCCGCTCGGCCGGGTGCGCGGGTTGAGGGTCACCAGGTACGGCGCGTCGGGCAGGCCCTGGAGCCGCGTCATCGAGTAGGTCACCGCGACCCGCGCGGTGTCCGGATCGCGGACGTAGTTCCACGACGCGTGCGCGGCAGGCCGGCGCGGCAGGAACCGGCGATCGGTGTGGAGCACGGTGTGGTTGGTGCTGTAGCGGAACGCGCCGAGCACGCGCTGCTCGTCGTCGCTGGGATCGTCGAGCAGCCGGAGCGCGGTGTCGGCGTGGGTCGCGAGGATCACGCGATCGTGGCGGGTCTCGCGGCCGCCGGCCACCACGGTCACGCCCGCCGCGTCGCGCGCGATCGCGGTGACCGGGGTCGCGAGCGCGAGCGTGGTGCGCGGCGTGGCGCGCAGCCGGGCGACCAGCGCGTCGACGTAGCGGCGGCTGCCTCCGACGATCGTGTGCCACGCGAGCGGCCGGACGACCTGGAGCATGCCGTGCTGATCGAGGAAGCGCAGCAGCGTCTCGGCGGGGAACTCGCCGCACAGGTCGGGCGCGAGCGACCACAGCGCGGCGGCGAGAGGCACGACGAACTGGTCGCGCAGCGCCGCGCTCGCGCCGATCGCGTGCAGGTACTCGTCGAGGGAGCGATCCGCGCACCGGCCGGCGGCGAGATCGCGGCGCG
Source organism: Kofleriaceae bacterium (assembly GCA_051952595.1). Taxonomy (GTDB): domain Bacteria; phylum Myxococcota_A; class Polyangia; order Haliangiales; family Haliangiaceae; genus JABFXX01. The sequence continues at coordinate 7,140 of JBQCJR010000331.1, read as the reverse complement.
CGGTGCGGAGGAACGCGGCGACCTGGCCGAGGAAGCGCCAGTGGCGTGGATCGAGCGCGCGGCGGCGATCGGCGAACATCGCGGAGATGCCGGCGCTGCCCCACTCGAGATCGCGACCGCGCTCGGGATCGGGCAGCGAGACCGAGAACGACATCGTGGTGGGCCGGGTCGCGATCCCGAGCTCGCCGAGCAGCCGGAACAGCTGCGGGTAGCGCTCGCGGTTGCAGACGATGAACCCCATATCGATCGCGACGCCGCCGGTCTCGACGGTGTAGACGTGGCCGCCGGGCTGCGCCGAGGCCTCGAACAGGGCGACCTCGTGGGCGCCGGCGAGCGCACGCGCGGCGCCGAGCCCGGCGATCCCGGCTCCGATGATCGCGATCCTCATCGCGGCGCGTCGACGAGCACCGCGCCGCGGAACCGGACCGGTGTGGTGGGGGCGGTGCCGTGGGCGTCGCGCAGCTCGACCGAGACGTCGAGCGTGGCGTTGCGCAGCGCGGCCGCCGCGTCGTCGGAGACCGGGATCAGCACCTCGCGCGACGCCGCGGCGCCCTTGGCGACGTGGCCGACGTAGATCATGCGGCCGTCGATCGCCGGCGCGCCGGGCGCGATGATGTGGCCACGCAGCGCCCACGTGGGGCCGGGGCCGGCGTTCTCGACGGGCAACACGATCCTCACCGCGGCGCCCTCGGCCGTCGAGGTCAGACTGACCCGCAGCATGCCGCCGGTGATCCCCGGCACCAGGCGCATCGGCTCGATCCGCGCATCGACCTCGCCGTGGGCGAGGAACGCCCGGGCGCCCGCGACGAGCGCGCTGGGATCGATCACGGTGGTCGCGGTGCCGGGCCCGCCGGCGGTGTCGAACCGCGCGACGACATCGAGCGGCGGGGGCGCGGACTGCTCGAACGCATCGACGAGCTGGTACGGCGAGATCGCGAGCACGCCGCGGGCGTCGATCCGGCTGTAGACCTCGATCCCTCCGAGCGAGAGCACGGCGGCGCGCGCGGCGACCGGGCGCTCGCCACACGGCTCGACCGGGCCGGGCCGGCGGATCGGCGGCGGGCTGGGCTCGGGGCGCAGCTCGGTGTGGTTGCCGGTCCACGGGCCGATCGCGAGCGGCAGGCCGCCGGCGGCGAGCGCGATCCCGCCGTAGAAGAACGGGCTCGACGTCGAATCGGCGTCGTTGATGCTGCGCACGAGCAACACGCCGCCCGCGACGGTGGCGATCGCGCCGACGACGAAGGTCGCGAGGTTGGGGCGAGTCTCGAGCTCGGTCGCGCGCTCCTGGGCGAGGACCTCCTCGGTCGCGCAGTCGAGCGGCTCGATCAGCCGCAGCTCGTGGCCGGTCAACACGAGCCGCGGCGGGCGCGCGATCGGCGGCTCCTGGTGGATCCGGCGGGGCGCCGCGGGGCGCGAGATCTCGCTGCGCGACACGACGTGGCAGCCGGCGAGCGCGAGCAGCGGGACGAGCGCGGCGGCGCGGTGGCGAACGGAGGCGGCTGCGTGCACGCGGGCCGCGGGCGTGGGGAGCGCGCGCGTGGCAAGCGTGGCGGCGGAGCGCGCGGCCGCGTGCTGCGCGACTCTCGGCGCGGTGTTTGGTGCGGCTCCCGGCTCGGCGCCTCGTTGGGCGCGCAGCTCGGCGCGAAGATGCATCGGCTCCACGTTAGCAGACGGCTCGCGGTGTAGGTTGCGGCGGTGCGCGAGGCCGTGATCGATCTCGAGGGCCGCCCGGGCCTCGTCGTGATGCCGCCGGACCCGCGCGCGCTGTACGTGCTCGCCCACGGGGCCGGGGCGGGGATGCGCCACGCGTTCATGAGCGCGGCGGCGGCGGCGCTGGCGGCGCGGCGGATCGCGACGCTGCGGTGGGAGTTCCCGTACATGGCGGCGGGCAAGGCGCGGCCGGACGCGCCGGCGGTGGCGGAGGCGGCGGTGCGCGAGGTGTGGAGCGCGGCGCGGGCGCGGTTCGGCGAGCTCGCGATGTTCGCGGGCGGCAAGTCGTTCGGCGGGCGAATGACCTCGCGCGCGCACGCCGCCGAGCCGCTCGCCGGCGTGCGCGGCCTGGTGTTCCTCGGGTTCCCGCTGCACCCGGCGGGCAAGCCGGCGATCGAGCGCGCCGAGCACCTCGCGCGCGCGGCCGGGCCGCTGCTGTTCGTGCAGGGCACGCGCGACGACCTCGCCGAGCTCGCGCTGCTCCGCCCGGTGGTCGCCGGGCTCGGCCGGCGCGCGCGGCTGCACCTGATCGAGGGCGCGGACCACGGGTTCGACCTGCCGAAGCGCGCGGGGCGCGACGCGATCGCCGAGCTCGCGGACGCCGCGGCCCGGTGGATGGCGCGCCGCGCGTGATCTTCGCGCGATCTCCGTCGGCGATCAGGTAGAATTTTTCGCGTGTGGACGAGCTACTCGGCCCGGCATGCGGCGCAGCTGATCGGGCTGCCCGAATCGGTCGTGCGCAGCTGCATCCGCGACGGCCTGGTCGGCACGCCGAACACCGTGCCGGCGCAGCTCTCGTTCCGCGATCTCTCGGCGCTCCGCACGGTGAAGACGCTGGTCGATGCCGGCGTGCCCCTGCCGCGGGTCCGCAAGGAGCTGTCGCGGATCCAGCAGCACCTGCCGCCGGGGACCTCGCTCGCCGAGATCACCGTCGAGGCGCGCGGCGGCCAGGTCCACCTCGCCGGGGCGCGCGACGATGGGGCGGCCGGCCAGCTCGCGCTGCCGTTCGAGGCCCCGCGCGAGGACGCGCCGGCCGGCGAGCTGCGCGAGCTGCCGCGGGCGAGTGATGCCCCGGTGCCGGTGATCGCCGCGCCCGCGACCGCGGATCAGTGGCTCGACCGCGCGATCCAGCTCGAGGATCGCGATCCGGTCGCCGCGATCGACGCGTACCGCCGCTCGCTGCGCCTGCGCCCCGAGTGCACCGAGGCGTGGATCAACCTCGGCCGGCTGTTCGCCGAGAACGGGGACGCCACCGCCGCCGAGGACTGCTTCCGCAGCGCGCTCGATCTCGATCCGGCGGACGCGACGATCTACTACAACCTCGGCGTGCTCGCGCAGGACGCGGGCAAGGAGGCGGATGCGATCGCGCTGTACCGCCGCGCGCTCGAGCTCGACCCCCAGCTCGCCGAGGCCCACTACAACCTCGCGACGCTGTTCGATCAGTCCGGCGACTCGCGCGCGGCGATCCGCCACATCAACGAGTATCGCAAGCTGACGCGGTGACCTCGGCGAGGCGGCGCTCGAGGTAGCGCCGCTCGGGGGCGCTGCCGGCGAGCGCGAGGGCCTTGCGGTAGGCGGACGCGGCGGCGGGGCGGCGATCGAGGCGGCGGAGCAGGTCGGCGCGCGCCGCGTGCCACAGGTGGTAGTCGGCGAGGTCGTCGGCGAGCTGATCGATCACCTGGAGGCCGGCGGCGGGGCCCTTCCACATCGCGAGCGCGACGGCGTGGTTGAGGCGCACGACGGGCGTGGGCTGGTGGCGCTGGAGGACGCAGAACAAGGCAGTGATCTGCGGCCAGTCGGTCTCGGCGGCCGTGGGCGCGGAGGTGTGGAGCGCGGCGATCGCGGCCTGCACGGCGTAGGGCCCGACCTCGCGCAGCGCACGCGGGCACGAGCGCGAGGGCCTCCTCGATCTGCGCGCGATCCCAGCGGCTGCGGTCCTGCTCCTCGAGCAACACGAGATCGCCGCGCTCGTCGGTGCGGGCGTCGCGCCGCGCGTCGTGGAGCAACATCAGCGCGAGCAGGCCCTGGGCCTCGGCGGCGCCGGTGAGCTCGACGAGCAGGCGGCCGAGGCGGATGGCCTCTCGGCACAGATCGCCGCGCAGCCACGTATCGCCGGCAGTGGCGGCGTAGCCCTCGTTGAAGATCAGGTACACGACCGCCATCACCTGCGCGGTGCGCTCGGCGAGCTCGGACGCCTCGGGCACCACGTACGGGATCCGCGCCTCCTTGATCTTGGTCTTGGCGCGCACGAGGCGCTGGGCCATCGTGGTGGGCGCGGTCAGGAACGCGCGCGCGATCTCCTCGGTGGTCAGGCCGCCGAGCGTGCGCAGGGTCAGGGCCACCTGCGCCTCGGGCGCGAGCGCGGGGTGGCAGCAGGTGTACATCAGGCGGAGGCGGTCATCGGGCACGGCGACGTGCGCCTGCTCGGCGGACGCCTCGCGTGGATCCTCGGCGGCGACCAGCTCGCGCAGCTTGACGCGGCGGCGGATCGCGTCGACGGCCTTGTTGCGCGCGACCGTGATCAGCCACGCGCGCGGCTCTTCGGGCGTGCCCTCGAGGGGCCAGCGCGCGAGCGCCGCGGCGAACGCGTCCTGGACGATCTCCTCGGCGAGATCGAAGTCGCCGTGGGTCACCCGGATCGTCGTCGCGAGCACCCGCGCGCGCTCGGCGCGGAACACGCTCTCGATCGCCGCGACGCCTTGCACGTGGCGATCGTAGCCCGGCCGCGACTAGAAGGTCAGGACCGGCCGGATCTCGATGCCGCCGTCACCGATCCGCGCGTCGGGGATCTTCGCGGCGATCTTGGTCGCCTCGTCGAGGTCCTTGGCCTCGATCAGATAGAACCCGCCGAGCGTCTCGCGGGCCTCGGCGAACGGCCCGTCGGTGGTCTGCGCCTTTCCGTTGCGCACCCGCACGGTGGTGGCGGTGCTGACCGGCTGGAGCGCCTCGCCGCCGCGGAAGTGGCCGGACGCCTTGATCTCCTCGCTGAACTGGCCGTACTCGCCGAACGCCTGGTTGCGCTCGGCCTCGGTCATCTGCTCCCACACCTGCTCGTTGTTGTAGATCAGCAACAGGTATTGCATCGCGTTCTCCTTGTCCTTGGGTGAAACCTTCGCCCACCGGTCGAACGGCGTCGTCGCGGATCGACAACGATCTGTCGAAATCTGCAACGTCGCGATATCGCAGCGCTACTGGAAGCCGAGCAGGCGACCGACCTGGTAGACGGCGAAGCTGGCGATCCAGGCGAGCGTGGTCATGTAGCCGAACAGGAACAGCGGCCACCGCCAGCTGCGCGACTCTCGCCGCACCACGGCCAGGGTGCTCATGCACTGACAGGCGAGCGCGAAGAACACCATCAGCGACAGGCCGACGAGCGGCGTGTACGCGCGGGTGCCATCGGCCCGGCGCTCGTTCTGGAGTGCCTGGTGGAGCGGCTCGGAGTCGGCCTCGGCGTCGCCGCCGACGCTGTACACGATGCCGAGCGTCGACACGAACACCTCGCGCGCGGCGAACGCGCCGACGATGCCGACGCCGATCTTCCAGTCGAACCCGAGCGGGCGCAGCACCGGCTCGATCGCGTGGCCGAGCCGGCCGCCGTAGCTGTGGGCGAGCAGCGCGGCCTTGCGCTCGTTCTCGAGCGCGGCGCGGGCCTCGGCGTCGGGCGCGCGCTCGACGAGCGCCGCGTAGTCGGGCGACCCGGCGGGCAGCTCGCGCGGGAACGCGAGCAGCGCCCACAGCGCGATCGAGCACGCGAGGATCACCGTGCCGGCCTCGCGCAGGAACATCGACGACTTGCTCCACATCATGCGCAGCACGTCGCGCAGGCGCGGCCAGCGGTACGGCGGCAGCTCGATCAAGAACGGCAGGCGCTTGGCCTTGAGCGGCCGCACGGTGCGCGACATCACCCACGCCGCGGCGAGCGCGGTGGTCACGCTGAACAGGTACATCCCGACCATCAGCAGGCCGCCGGTCACCGGCGAGCCGGAGATCAGCGTCCCGATCACCAGGGTGTAGACCGGCAGGCGCGCCGAGCAGGTCATCAGCGGCACCACCATCATCGTCAGGATGCGGTCGCGCCGGCGCTCCATCGTGCGGGTCGCCATGATCGCGGGCACCGCGCACGCGAACCCGGACAGCATCGGCACGAACGCGCGGCCGTGCAGGTTCATCGAGCGCATGATGCGGTCCATCAGGTACGCCACGCGCGCGAGGTAGCCGCAGTCCTCGAGGAAGCCGAGGAACAGGAACAAGAGCAGGATCTGCGGCAGGAACACCATCACCGCCCCGACCCCGGCGACCACGCCGTCGACCAGGAAGTCGACGAACACGCCCTCGCCGAGCCCGCCGCGCACCTGATCGCCGAACCACTTGAACGCGCCGTCGACGGCATCGATCACCGGCGCCGACCACGCGAACAGCGACATGAACATCACCGCCATCACGGCGGCGAACACGCCGAACCCGAGGGCGCGGTGGAGCAGGATCCGATCGATCCGCTCGGTGCGGCTGCGATCCGGGCGGCGCTGGAGCAGCCGCGGGATCTCGCGATCGAGCCACGCCCAGCGCGCGAGGATCGGCGCGTCGAGCTCGGTGTCTCCGGTGGCCTCGGCGGTCGCGGCGGCGCGCAGCTCGGCGGGCACGTCGAGCTCGTCGTCGTCCGGGCCGCCGGTGCGCGGCTCGATGCAGGTCACGGCCCACAGCGCGAGCGCGTCGTCGCCGGCGGCCAGCTCGCGGCCGTACCGCGACAGCGTGGTCCATCGCTCGGGCAGCGCGCCGCGCACGGCGTCGAGGCGGGCGCGCAGCCGGCCATCGGGCTTCCACTTCCAGAGCGTCCGGCGCTCGGCGCGCAGCGCGCGATCGATCGCGGCGGCGAGCTCGGGCAGGCCGGCGCGGGTGCGGGCGGTCACCGCGACCACCTCGCAGCCGAGCAGCTCGCCGAGCGCGCGTGGATCCGGCGCCGCGGTGCGCGCCTCGTCGACCATCGTCAGCGCGACCACGCAGCGCGCGCCGAGCTCCTGGCACTGGAGCAGCAAGTACGCCGAGCGGGCGACCTGCGTGGCATCGAGGCACGCGACCACCACGTCGGGGACCGGCGCGCCGCCCAGCCCGCAGATCGCATCGAACGCGATCTGCTCCTCGGCGCTGCGGGCGTGCAGGCTATAGGTGCCGGGCACGTCGTGCACGTCGGCGAGCCCGCCGCTCGCGAGCGCCATCGTGCCGCGCCGCCGATCGACGGTGATGCCGGGGTAGTTCGACACCTTCGCCGACAGCCCGGTCAGCGCGTTGAACAGCGTGGTCTTGCCGACGTTGGGGTTGCCGGCGAGCACGATCTGGGGGCGCGCGGTGGTGGTCATCCGAGCTCCACGGAGATCTGCGCGGCCTCGGAGCGCCGGATCGACCATTGCCCGCCGCGGACCTCGATGCGCAGCG
>JBQCJR010000330.1:0-2462 GCA_051952595.1 Kofleriaceae bacterium | reverse complement strand
GATCGCGCGCGACACCAGCTCCTTGCCGGTGCCGTTCTCGCCCTGGATGAGCACGGTCGAGTCGGCCGGCGCGACCCCCTCGAGCAGGTCGTATAGCACCAGCATCACCCGCGCGCCCCCGACGATACCGTGGTATCTGGTGCGCTGCCCCGGCGGCTCCGGCACGCGCGGCTCCTTGCGATCCCGCTCGTGGAGCGCCGCCGCCACGTCGCTCGCGGCCTCGCCCAGCATGATCTCGACCAGCGCGCGCTCGGGCGGCGACAGGTCCGGCGTGATCACCGCGAGGCCCGGGCCGGCCGGCTGCTCGATCGACAGCGGCGCGAACGCGGCGACCTCGTCGGGGCGCCGCTCGACCAGCGTCAGCTCGAGCCCGCGCCGGCGCAGCACCCCGCGCACGTGCCGCAGCACGCGCAGGTCCAGGCCGGCCCACCACGGGGATCGCACGATGCGGAGTGTGACAAGTCGTCACATCGAGGACAAGGCCCGGCGGCCGGCGTCGTCGTTGCGAGCCCGCGCTACACCTCCACGATGCCGCTGCTGCGCGTCGCCGTGGTGCTCGCCGTGCTGGGGCTGCTGATCGCGTACGTGTGGCGGCGGCTGGTCCACGATACCCGGCTGCGCGGCCGGGCGCGGATCGCGGCGACGCTCGGGCTCGGCGCGCTGGTCGCGCCGATGATGGTCGTGCTGGTGTTCGTCGGCGGCGCCGGGCCGCCGATGGTGCAGGGCGCGATCGCGTGGCCCACGTTCCTTGGCTGGGCGTTCTTCCTGCTGACGGTGGTCGCGCTGTGGATCGTCGATCTCGGCCGCGTGGTGGTCTGGCTCGGCCGCAAGATCGCCCGCCGGCCGGCGCCGGTGGATCCGGGTCGGCGGCAGGCGATCGCGCGGATCACCGGCGGCGTGGTCACGGCGGCCGTCGCGACGCAGGTCGGGGTGGGCATGCGCTCGGTGCTCGCCGGGCCGGGGATTGTCGAGCAGTCGTTCACGCTGGCCCGGCTGCCCCGCGCGCTCGACGGCTTCGCGATCGCGCAGATCACAGATATCCACCTCGGCGCCACGGTTGGCCGCGACTTCCTCGAGGACATCGTCGAGCGCACCAACGCGCTCGGGGCGGACGCGATCGCGATCACCGGCGATCTGGTCGATGGCTCGGTCGACGAGCTGGGCGAGCTGGCGGCGCCGCTGGGCAAGCTCGCCGCGCGCCACGGGGTGTACTTCGTGACCGGCAACCACGAGTACTACTCGGGCGCCGACGCGTGGATCGCGTACCTGCGCGGCCTCGGGATCCGCGTGCTGCGCAACGAGCGGGTCGCGATCGAGCGCGACGGCGCGGGGTTCGATCTCGCCGGGGTCGACGACTACAACGCGTACGGCCCGGGCCACCGGCCGGATGTCGCTGCGGCGGTGCGCGGGCGCGATCCGAGCCGCGCGCTGGTGCTGCTCGCCCACCAGCCGCGCCAGGTGCACGCGGCGGCGCGCCACGGCGTGGATCTCCAGATCTCCGGCCACACCCACGGCGGGCAGGTGTGGCCGTGGCACTACCTGGTCGCGGCGCAGCAGGGCGGTCTGGTCGCCGGGCGCTACCAGATCGGCGACACCCAGCTCTACGTCAGCCGCGGCACCGGCTACTGGGGCCCGCCGATGCGGATCCTCGCGCCGGCGGAGATCACGCGGATCGTGCTGCGTGCGCCGGCCGCTTAGTCGGGCAGATCGACGCACCAGCGCAGCGCGGTGCGGGTCTCGAGCCACGCGCGCTCGTCGACGAGCAGGTACGGGCTCTCGAGCGTGATCACCTCGAGGCCGCGCTCGACGCCGTACTTGGTGCCGAACGAGCCCGGCGTCGGGTAGCCCATGTCGCGCTCGGCGGGATAGCCGCAGCGCTCGGCGATCTCGCGGGCGAGTGGCTCGCCACAGCCGTCCCAGTTGACCATCCGGTAGGTCGCGTGCACCGCGATCAGGCGCTGCGGCTGGACGCGCTCGATCAGCGCGACGAGCGCCTGGGTCTCGGGCTGGTCCTCGGGAGCGGCGCCCGGGTTGTAGCCGGGGCGGCGCTCGGTGCCCCAGCTCGCCGAGGCGAAGTTGCGGGTGAGGTCGACGTCGTTGGCGTTGTTGCGCGTGCCCGCGGCAATGCCGTCCGGGTTGAGGCACGGGACGATCCAGGTGTCGCGCCCGGGCGGCCGCTCGACCAGCTCGTCGGCGAGCCGCTCGAGCATCAGCTGCGAGACCGGCTCGTCGCCGTGCATCGCCGCGAACATCACGGCGGGCGGGCGCATGCGCGCGTAGCTCGGCGGCGTGAAGTGGATCGCTTCGATCGGCCGGCCGAGCACCGAGTGACCGATCACGAGCTCGCGGTGGTGACCCATGGTTTACTCGAGCTGCTTGCCGATCGCGGCGGCGAGACCGTAGCCGATCAGGATCGCGTACGCGACGCCGAAGCCCATCGCGCCGAGGCCGGGGGTCGCGGT
>JBQCJR010000329.1:0-6429 GCA_051952595.1 Kofleriaceae bacterium | reverse complement strand
CGCGGATCCCGCGGAGGCGCCGCCCGCGAACCCGAACCTGCCGAGCGGCGGCGTGCTGCTCTGATCCGCGCGGGTCAGCGCTGGACTTCGCGCTGGACCTCGCGCGGCGCCAGCGTCGGCCAGGTCTGGCCGCTCGGCGGATCCATCAACGTCGTGTGATCCCGATAGACCCGCGCCGTGTGGTAGAGCCGGCGCAGCGCGGTGAACAGCGGCATCGACTGGTAGCGCTCCGGGTAGCGCGCGAGCACCGCGTCCCGGATCGCCGGGCCGTGGCGGGTGCTCGCCGTCGGGAACAGGTGGTGCTCGGTGTGGAAGCCGAACCCGAGGGTCAACCACACCAGCGGCTGCGGCAGCGTCACGCTGAGCGAGTTGACCAGCGGATCGTTGATCGGCGTGAGCGGGCTGAGGTTGTGGTTCGTCATGATGAACGACATCACGATCGAGTTCGCGACCACGAGCGGGATCAGATAGACGAACACGAACGCGAGCGGACCGACCAGCCACGCGACGGTGGCCCAGAACGCGACCCCGAGCAGGGTCTCGGCGATCGCGCGCCGGTGCAGCTTCGGGCTCAGGTACCCGCGGCGCCGCGCGTGGAACAGAATCTGCGTGCTCTGCCCGGTGAACCCGAACATGATGCTGAGAAAGCTCATCACCCGCCGCCGGCCGATCCCGAAGTAGTCGGCCATGATGCGCGCCGCGCGCTGGGTCTGGTACTCCTCGAGCGTCGGGTACATGTCCGGGTCGACGCCCGGCTTGCCGCAGTGGTTGTGGTGGACGCGGTTGTGCCACGCCATCCACAGCTGCGGCGACACGGTGAACGGCAGGAACCCGAACCAGCCCACGATCCGGATCGCGACCCGGCCACGCACCACGCCGCCGTGCAGCGTCTCGTGGCCGAGGAACGTGATCCCCGCGAGGCTAAAGCCGATCGCGATCGAGGCCAGCGGCCACAGCGGACCGGGCAACCACCCGGTGGCGAGCGACCACGCGATCGCCGCGATCACCGCGGCGTGCACCGGCAGCCACAGGACGCGCGAGCGCGCCGGTTCGAATACCGACGCCGGGAGGGTCGGTCGGAGCTCGCGAGCGTACGTGGTGACGGAGAGCAACTCCATGGGGGGCGTAGTCGAGCACGACTCGTCCGTTCACGGAAGCCGCGCGGCAACGTGGTTGCAACACGAATGCGTCGCCTGCGCCCTCGGGAGCAGCGACGAGGGCTGCTACGGCCCTCCCGCCGTGCCGATCGCGAGGCGAGTGAGCCCTGACTTCTTCGCCCGCTCCATCAGCCCGACCACGCGGCCGTGGGCCACGCCCTTGTCGGCCTTGAGCACCACTTGCGTGTTCTTGTCGCGGGCGAACGCGGCGCGGAACAGGTTGTCGAGGTTCGCCTCGGGCATGGCCTTGCCACCCACGATCACGTCGCCCGACAGCGGGATCTCGAGGACGAGCGACGCCTTGCCGGGATCGATCTCCTGCGCCTGGCCGGACGGCAGGTTGATCTTGATCCCCGAGCGCTGCTGCGCTTCCTCGGTCTGATCCTGCTTCTTCTGGGTCTCTTTCTCCTGCGTGCGCTCGGCCTGCACGGCCAGCGCGCTCACCATGAAGATCACCACCATCACCAGGAACACGTCGGTGAGCGGCGTGATGTTGATCTCCGCGAAGATCGAATCGCCGCCCTCCTCGGCATCATCGCTGCCGCCGCCGAAATCCGGTTGCTTGCCGCCCGCCATCAGGCCGCTTCCTTGGAGTCCTTGCCGCTCTTCGAGTCGGCCTTGGCGTCGTCCTTGGGCTCCTTGCGCTCGGTCTTGCGCGTCGGCTGCGAGTCGACCGGCTGGTCGAGCAGCAGCTCCAGGAACTCGTCGGTCAGCAGCTTCAGCTCGGTCGCGATGCGGTTCGCGCGCTGGCTGAAGAAGTTGAACAAGATCACCGCCTCGACGGCGACCAGGATGCCGGCCGCGGTGACGATCAGCGCCTCGGAGATCGGACCCGACACCTGGTTGAACTTGAGGGTGTCGTTGCCATCGAAGCCGCCCATCGCGACGATGATGCCGGCGACCGTTCCGAACAGACCGACGAACGGCGCCGTCGCGCCGATCGTTCCGAGCATCCACAGCCGCGACCGCAGGTCCTGGTTGACGCGCAGCCGCTCGCGGTGCACCGCCGTCATGACGTGCTCGGACTTGGCGCGATGGAGCCGCTCGTAGCCGACGAGGAACACGTCCGCGATCGGCGATGGGGAGCGCTCGCACGCCGAGCGACCTTCCTCCACCGCACCGCGCGACAGGCAGCGCCGCACGACATCGCACAGCATCCGGGCCCGCGACACGAACTTCCACTGCGCGATCGCGCGCTCGATGCCGACGGCCAGGGCGATGATGGAAAACGCGAGGACGACCCACATCGCCCCGAGGCCGTGGCTCATCAACTCCCAGATCGAATCATTCATGGGCCTCGTCCTTGATAGCACGGCGCGGCAGAGGAGGGTCGTGAGCCCTCGCCTACGGGGCGAACGGCGCCCGATAGCCCCCGCCGTCGAAGTCGACGAACACGGGTGAGGTGAAGGCCGCCGCGGGTACACCCTTTCCCGTCAGCGTGGTTCTGATCGTGTCGAAGTCGCCACCGAGCAGCGCCGCGGCCGTTGCATCGGTGATCGAGTTGCTCGGGATCACCGGGAAGATGCCGCGGTCGCCGCGCGCGCGGAACACGAGCCACGCGTCGGTGCCGGTCGCGCCGGCGCGCGTCTGGATGTCCTGCGCGTCGAGCGTGACGGTCACCGTCGCGACGTAGCGGCGGTGGCCCCCACCCACGCTCTGCAGCTGGACCTGCATCGCCTGCGCGGGCATGCGCGCGGTCACGCACGGATCCTTGACCGCCAGCGAGCCGAGCGCGCGGCTGGTCCAGCACTGCAGCGGCTGCAGCACGGTGACCTCGTCGCGCCCGACCGCGTCCGGCGTCGTGTTCGCGAACACCTCGAGCGTGTCGAACTCGGCCCAGTCCGCGGCGGTGACCGTCACGGCGAGGGTGATCTGCCCGCCCGTGGCCGGGAACACCCGGCCGAGCGCCGGCTGGCCACCGATCTTGACGTCGATCATCGGGCCGTTGGTGACCACGACGTCGCGCGGCGTGCTGTTCGCGCCGGTCTGCGTGGCGAGCACCGCTTCGATCGCGCTGCCGTTCTCGAGCGCGTTGGCCGAGTCGTCGGCGACCCGGATGTACGTGCGCGGCATGCCCACCGGATCGCCGATGCTGGTGTGGGTGTCGCTGTTGCCCGCGGGCGTGACGAACAGGCCGAGCGACAGCATGCTCAACCAGTCGCGCATCACGCGATCGAGCGACTTGTTCTCGCGCAGCCCGTCCATGTTGGAGTCGGCGATCGTGAAGCCGTTCCACACCTCGAGGCCGTTGAACTGATCGCTCCACAGCGACTCGCCCGGCAGGCGCAGCCAGTCGTTCGGCACGCTCGCGCTCATGTAGTCGCCGTAGATCGTGCGGTTGTCGTAGTCGTACTTGACGTTCGCGCGCGACCACGCGGCCTGGAACTCGGTGAACCCGCTGCCGCGCGGGTGGTTGACCTGGACCATCTGCGCGCCGCGCGCGCGGATCGCCGAGAACACCTCGCCCGGCGTCATCGCGTAGCCATCGGCGACGCCGCGCGCCCAGTCGATCGCGCCGCGGTTGGCGGACGTGTCATCGGGCGCGATCGGCCAGCCGTTGAAGTGGCCGTACGCGAACGGGGTCACCTCGATGCCGGAGATCACGCGGAGCAGCCGGTCGAGGCCCATCGACTTCACGAGCGGCTGGAGATCGGCGACGAAGTCGTGATCGGTCACCGCGAACAGGTCGAGCCCGGCCGACACCGCCGACCGGATCCGCTCGTCCGACGCCACCGGCGAGTCCGGCGAGCCGACCTGGTGAACGTGCCAGTCGGTCCCGAAGTAGCCCGGGGTCGGGTTGACGTGGCGCAGCCGGAACGTCAGGTTCGCCGGCGCGGTGCCGGCCACCGCCTGCGACGTGGACGACCACTCGGTCCCGCGCGACGCGTAGATCCGGTAGTTCCCGCCGCTCGGCAGATAGAGCGGCGCGTCGGCGCCGTCGCCGAGGTCCACCGTGGTGCCGCGCACCGCGTGGGTCTGGTTGACCACGCCGAACAGCCGGTCGGCGGTCTCGAACACGCGCTGGTCGGGGAACGCCGGATGCTCGCCGAGGACGATCAAGCGGCCCGGGATCGGGGCCCCCGTCTCGTCGTCGAGGATCTGGAAGTCGACCTTGATCGGAGAAGGCACGGTGAAGGAGAGGGTGTCGGCGACCGGCAGGGCCTGCGAACGGCCCACATTCTTGACCTCGGCGCGCAGCAACAGGTTGCCCGCGGTGGTCGCGACCATGCCGCTGAACGTGCCGTCGGCGGCCACGTCCATGTAGGAGATGATCCGATCGTCCGGCTGCGAGTCGCCGTCGAGGTCGGTGGTGGACGAGTCGAGCTGGCCGTTGCCGTTGCCATCGACGAACACGCCGACGCGCGCGCCGGCCGCCGGCTGGCCGTCCGACATATCGACCCGGCCGGTCACCTGGCGCAGCTGCTCGCCGTTGGTGGTGCGGAACACCTCGTCGATGTCGGCGCCGTCCTTGCCGACCACCAGGTCGTACGCCTGGCGGTAGCCCTGGCCGGGCTTCATCTTGAGGAAGTACTTCTCCGGCTGCAGGATCTGGAGCAGCGCGTCGTTGCCGTCGAGCAGGATCGACACGCCGGCGATCGCAGCCTGGGTGTGCACGGTGGGCGTGTCGTGGCGCGGGATCACGCCGTAGGCGACGCCCGGGCCCTGGTACACCACGAAGTCGATCGGCTGCGGCGTGCCGAGCGTGGCGATCGCCGAGATGTCGGCGCGCTCGAACCCGCGCGCGTTGGTCCAGGTCTCGACCACGCCGCCGGTGTCGGCCATCGTGCCGAGCGGCCCGGTGATCACGTCGCTGCCGTCGTTGAACATCGAGTGGTGGACCTCGAGGGTGTTCGAGCCCGGCGCGAGCACGTACGTCGTCGCGCACTTCACGCGATCCTCGATGTCCGGGTCCACGCCCTGATCGACGCGCAGCACGCCGATGCCCTTGATGTTGATGAAATCGTTGTTGCCGCTCTTGCCGATCGCGCGGAGCACCGCGACGCCGCCCTTCGAGCCGTCGCGCACGATCTCGATCTTGTCGGGCTCGCAGGTGCGGCCGAGCAGGTAGATCAGGCCGAGCTCGCCGAAGTGATCCTCGACCGTCTGGTGGGTGCCGTCGGTCAGCACGGCGTCGACCACGTTGCCGCCCTGCGGGATCACGCCGATCACGCGGGTCGGGGCCTGCACGACGAACGTGACCCGGTCGTTCTTGAGGTAGAAGTCACCGACCAGGCCGCTCTGGGCCGGTCCGGTGACCAGCTGCGACGGGTCGGTGATCTCGCCTGCAAACGCCTCCTGCGCGCCCCCTGTCTCGGGCGGCAACTCGGGGTAGTAGTCGCTGAGGCCCGCGTCGTCGCCACATCCGGCAGCGAACAACGAGAACAAGGTGACGACGCCGAGGCAATTCCGTGCCATGGGCGCATCGTAGACGAACCGAAGCCGTCACAGGGCGATCACCGACGGCGGAAGTGCGCGGAACCCCGCAGGGGTTGCCGATCGACGCGAAACTTGGTCGAATGCGCTCGCGATGACCCGCATGGTGAAGTGCGTCAAGCTTGGAGAGACCCTGCCCGCTCTCCCCTACAAGCCGTTCAACGATGCCCTGGGGCAGCGCATCTACGAATCTGTGTCCGCCGAGGCCTGGCGGCAGTGGATCGAGCACTCCAAGAAGATCGTGAACGAGTACCGGCTCGATCTGACCCAGAAGAAGGCCCACGAGGTGCTGAAGGAGCAGTGCGAGGCGTTCCTGTTCGGGGACGGTGGCCAGCTCCCGCCGGACTACGTCCCGGAGACCCCGCACGATCATTGATCGCGCTCGCGCGCCATCTCCCGCGGCTGGCCTCGCAGCTCCCGTGGGTGCCACTCGGCGACTGGCCCACTCCGCTCGAACCGTTCGAGCTCGCGGGGCGGACGGTCTGGGTGAAGCGCGAAGGCGCGTCGAGCCGCCGCTACGGCGGTAACAAGGTGCGCACGCTCGAGCTGTGGTTCGGGCACGCGCGCGACGCGGGAGCGCGGCGGCTGTGGGCGATCGGCGCCTATGGCTCGAACCACGCGATCGCCACGATCGTGCACGCCCCGCCGTGGCTCGAGGTGGGGACGATCCTGTTCCCGCAGCCGGCCTCGCCGTGGGCGATCGAGAACTGCAGCTCGTTGCTCGCGGCCGGCGGCCCGCTGGTGCGCGCCCGCAGCGTCGTCGGCATGCCGCTGCACGCGCTGCGGCTCGCGTGGCTCGATCGCGACGCCGTGGTGATGCCGCCCGGCGGCGCGACCA
>JBQCJR010000328.1:0-6920 GCA_051952595.1 Kofleriaceae bacterium | reverse complement strand
GCGACCGGCGCGGTGACCCTGGCGGACATCGTGATCTCGAACGCCGCGGCCGATCAGGGCCGGCCGGTCGTGACCTGGGATCCCGCGGCGGCGCAGTTCCTCGTCGCGTGGTCGGACAACCGCGATGGCGTGTCGCACATCTACGGCACCCGCGTGTCGGCGACCGGCGAGGTGCTCGATCCGGCCGGCGTCCAGCTCTCGATGGGCGCGGTCGGTCAGTTCGGCGCGTCGATCGCGAGCGTGTCGAGCGGCAGCTACGTGGTGTGGGAGGACCGCAAGCTCAACAACAAGGACATCTTCGGCAGCCGGCTGACCGGCGGTAGCGCGCTCACCGTGCTCGATCCCGAGGGCGTCGCGATCAGCACCGCGGCCGGCGATCAGACCGCGCCGCGGATCGGCAGCCTGGGCACCTCGTACGTCGTGGTGTGGGTCGATGCCCGCGCGACCCAGACCGACATCTACGGCCAGCAGATCGACGCCTCGGGCGCGTTCGTGCAGACCGAGTTCGTGGTGTCCGGCACGCCCGACAACGAGACCAACCCGGCGATCCTGAAGGGCGTTGGCAACAACGTCGCGCGGATCGCGTACGAGACCCGCCGGCTCAACACCAGCCGGATCGCGACCCGCGTGGTGACCAGCCAGAGCCCGAGCGGCGGGACCTGCTCGTCGGCGTCGCAGTGCCAGAGCGGGTTCTGCACCGACGGCCGGTGCTGCAACACCGCGTGCGGCGGCAACGACAACACCGATTGCCAGGCGTGCTCGTTCGCGCGCACCGGCGCGCCGGACGGCATCTGCTCTCCGCTGCCGAGCACCACCACGTGCCGCGGCTACGCGAGCGCGTTCTGCGACCTGCGCGAGTACTGCGACGGGGTGAACCCGACCTGCCCGCCGGACACCGGCCGCAACGAGGGTCTCGTGTGCAACAAGAGCACGAACTACCCGCCGGGCACCGGCACCGGCGTGTGCCCGTCGAACGCCGCGCCCGGCCCGCACGCGTGCGAGTGAGGCGCTGAGGCCCGAGGCGCTGAGGGCCTGAAGGCGGCGCCACTCGGCGCCGTCGCGCTCAGTGCGTGGGGGCGCCGGGCGCGACGCCCCGGGCGCGCGCCAGATCCGCGTCGACCATCATCGCGACCAGCTGGTCGAACGAGGTGGTCGGCGCCCAGCCGAGCTTGGTGTGCGCCTTGCGCGCGTCGCCGGTCAGGGTCTCGACCTCCGAAGGGCGGAAGAACGCCGGATCGACGTGGACCAGCTGCCGGCCGGTCGCGGTGTCGATCCCCACCTGCTCGACGCCCTCGCCCTTCCACTCGAGCTGGTAGCCGAGGTGCGCGGCGGCCGACTCGACGAACTGCTCGACCGAGTAGGTGCGGCCGGTCGCGACCACGTAGTCGTCGCCCTCGGGCTGCTGGACCATCCGCCACATCGCGTCGACGTAGTCGCCGGCGAAGCCCCAGTCGCGGCGCGCCTTCAGGTTGCCGAGCGCGAGCGACTGGGCGCGCCCGAGGTGGATCTCGGCGAGCGTGCGCGTGATCTTGCGGGTCACGAACTCGCGGCCGCGCAGCGGCGACTCGTGGTTGAACAGGATCCCACACGACGCGTGCATCCCGTACGCCTCGCGGTAGTTGATCGTCGCCCAGTGCGCGAACACCTTGGCGACGCCGTACGGGCTGCGCGGGTAGAGCGGCGTGTCCTCGGACTGCTGCGGGTGGCGGATCAGCCCGAACATCTCCGACGTCGACGCCTGGTAGAACCGGATCGAGGGATCGATGCTGCGGATCGCCTCGAGCAGGCGCAGCGTGCCCAGCGCGTTGACGTCGGCGGTGTACAGCGGCTGCTCGAACGAGGTGCCGACGAAGCTCTGCGCGCCGAGGTGGTAGATCTCGTGCGGCCGGACCTTGTCGATCACGCGGACCAGGTTCGACGCCTCGAGCAGCTCGAGCGGCACCAGCTTGACCCGATCGAGCACGCCGAGCTCGGCCAGCCGCCAGAACTCGGTCGACGCGTTCTGGCGATGGCCGCCGAACACCTCGTAGTCCTTGTCGAGCAGTAGCTTCGACAGATAGGCGCCGTCCTGGCCGGAGACGCCGGTGATCAATGCTCGTTTCGACATGGGTGGACTCGGCGGTTAGGGGTGGTCGTACAGCGCGGCGTACGCCTGCGCAGTGTGGAGCCAGTTCATCGAGCGAGCGAACGCGAGCGAGGAGCCGGACAGCCGGTCCCACGCGTCGGCGGGGCCGAGCAGCGAGGCCATCGCCTCGGCGAGCTCGCCGATATCGTTCTGCGCGACCAGAAAGCCGCTGCGGCCATGCGCGATCGCGTCCTCGTTGCCGCACCCGCGCGAGCCGATCGCCGGCACGCCGAACGCGTTGGCCTCGAGGTGGACCAGCCCGAAGCCCTCGAAGTGTTGCTTGTGGTTGAGCGAGGGCATCACCAGGCCACGCACGCGCGCGTAGACCGCCTCGAGCTCTTCCTCGGTGATCTGGCCGAGCCAGATCACGCGCGCCTCGAGGTGGTGCGTCGCGATCGCGCGCTTGACCTCGTCGACGTAGCGCGTGTCGCGGGTATCGCCCACGATGTACAGCCGCGCCTCGGGGAAGCGCTCCGCGAGCCGCGCGAGCGCCTCGACGATCAGGTGCGTGCCCTTGCGCCGCTTGACCGCGCCCACCGCGAGGAACGCCGGCTCGCGGCTCGCCGCGGGCGGGAACGTCCGGTCCTCGTCGGGCGGGGTCACGCCGAGCGGGATCGCGTGGATCCGCGGCGCCAGCTCGGGCAGCTTCTCGGCGAGCCGCTCGCCGGTGTACGCGCTGATCGCCGGGATCGTGCGCGCGGACCGGTAGGCGCGGCGGAACAGCGGCCGCCACCGCCCCTCGACGATCGACGCCGCGTAGGTGCCGACCGCGGTGGTGAGCAGCGGGCGCGCCGGCCGCGACAGCTTGGCGAGCAGGAACGCGGTGAACAGGTGCGGCTCGGCGAGGCAGTGCACGTAGCGGCAGCCGGCGATCCGGCCGCGCGCGGCGAGCAGGTCGCGGACCGAGACCGCCGGGTTGCGGAGCGCGTCGCGGTGAGCGTGCAGGACCGGATGGACCTCCACGCCGTCGAGCGCGACCGGCGGGCTGCCGCGCTCGACGAGCACGACCGGCGAGATGCCGAGGCTCGGCAGGCGCTGCACGATCTCGCGCGAGTAGCGGCCCCAGCCGGCGTACGGATCGAGGTTGGTGGTGAGGAACGCGACTCTCAAACGGCTTGCTCCTGTGCGATCGGGAGCGGCACCTCCGGTGGTGCCGCCGGTGGCGCCTGCTCGAGCGCGTGCAGCGCGCGCATCGCGTACGCCACGCCGATCAGCGTGCCGAGGATGAACAGCCCGCCGGTGATGCTCGCCATCGCGATCTGGCCGCCGATCGGCACCAGCACGACCGTCAGCGCGATCTTGAGCACGGTGTTGAGGATCGTGATCCGCAGCGCCACGTCCGGCCGGCCGAGCGCGAGCAGCGCGGGCCGCATCCAGAACAGGATGTCGGCGAACCCGACCCCGAGCAGCAGCAGGGCGAACGTGGGGATCGCCGGCGAGAACCCGTCGCCGTACAGCCACGGCACCGTCCACGGGCTCGCCGCGAGGAACACCAGGCCGACCGGCACGATCCAGGTCGCCGCGAGCAGCGTGCCCTTGCGCAGCAGCTTGCGCGTGCGCGGCAGATCGCCGGCGGCGATCGTGCGCGCGATCTCGGGATAGAACGATTTGACCAGCGGCGCCGCCGGGATGACCACCATGCTGATCCAGCTCTTGGCCAGCCGGTAGAAGCCCGCCGCCGCCGGGGTGGTGAAGTAGCCGAGCCACAGCAGCTCGCTGTCCTTCACGATCAGCGACAGCGTGCCGCCGACGTTCGTGGTGATGGCGAAGCTGCGCATCTCGCGCCCGCGCCCGCCGAGCGCCGAGAGCGGGGTCCGCCACCAAAGCGCGCCCAGCCGGCGGCGCGACTCGACCAGCGCGCCGAACAGCACCATGCCGGTCGACACGGTGTTGCCGACCAGGTAGCCGACCAGCACCGCGAGCAGCCCGCCGTCGAGGGCGTAGGCCACCGCGATCACCGAGAGCGTCACCGCCTTGCCGATCACGTCGGCGATCGCCTGGACGCGGAAGCGATCGAACACCTGGAGCGCGCCGGTCGCCGATTCGAGCACGCAGTCGATCAGCATCGACAGGCTGTAGACCAGGATCAGATCGTTCAGCGAAGAGCCATCGAAGAACAGCGGCGCGAGCACCGGCACGGTCGCCCACACGATCGCGAACCCGACGAACGCGCTGACCAGCTCGGCGATCAGCGCGGCCTTGACCGCCGCGGCGCCGCCGGCGCGGTCGTCGCGGACCAGCGCGTCGGTGAGGAACTTGATCACCACCTCGTTCATGCGGAACGACGCGATCCGGCGCGCGACCTCGACGTACGTGATGATGAGCCCGATGGTGCCGAACCCCGCGACGCCGAGCAGCCGCGCGGCGAGCACGCTCTGCGCGACCTGGATCGGCATCGACGCGCCCTTGGCGCTGAGCAGCCATCCCGAGTTCTTCAGGATGCGAACGAAGGCAGGATCATCACGGAGCAACGGCGCGGTCCTCGGTCTGGCGTGGCGGAGATTGGTTGACGCGCGGCTCGGTGAGGTTCAAGCCACTCGTGCCACGTGAGCCCCGGCTCCTGCAACACTCGTCGTCGGCCGATGAACGCGCGACCCGTGAGAGAACACTAAGGACTCGACAAGCTGGCCGAGTTGACTTCGCAGCTCGCCGCTGTAGGATGAGACCTCGTAAACGCTCTGATCGAGAACCAGTGAGAAAACAGCGACTTATAACTGGCGCGGTGGTTGCGGCGGCTGTCTGGTTCCCGGGGGTGATGGGTCAAGGATCTGCGCTGGCACAGCGCACGCCGGCGATCAGCGCCGACGACGCGGTCTCGCCCACGGCGATCGTCGAAGGCGCGGGCGTCAAGGTGGGCGAGGGCACGGTGCTTCGTCCCCAGGTCGGGATCGAGCTCGGCATGGTCTCGAACGTGTTCTACGAGGACACGGACCCCCACGCCGCGGGCCTGATGCGCATCCTGCTCCAGGTCGGCGCCGGCTCGCTGTCGCCGCAGCGCCTCGCGCCGGTCGAATCGGACGATCAGGACGTGACCCGCCCGCGCAACGTGGGCGACTTCCAGTACCGCGCGGACCTCCGCCTCAACTACGACTACTTTCCGTCGACCAACGACCGCGTGCGCGATCAGGGCGGCCTCGGCGTCGGCGCGCTGTTCCGCGGCATCGTCAACCCGGAGCGCCCGCTCCAGTTCGCGATCTTCGAGAACTACGAGCGCGTGCTCCGCCCGACCAACTTCGAGTCGAGCGACAACATCAACCGCGACATCAACCAGCTGCGGCTGTCGATGCAGTGGGCGCCGAGCGGCCGCTCGCTGAGCGGCGTGCTCTCCTACGAGAACCGGATCGACGTCTTCGAGCGCAAGGCGCAGCGGTTCGCGAACCGGTTCCAGAACACGTTCGGCGTGCGGCTCAACTGGCAGCTGTTCCCGAAGACCCGGCTGTTCGCCGACTTCACGCAGGGCATCTTCACCGGCCTCGGCGATTCCAGCATCAAGGTCACCTCGTACCCGATGTCGCCGACCGTCGGGATCCGCACCCTGCTGACCCCGGCGATCTCGCTGGCGATGCGCGTGGGCTACGCGAACGGCTTCTACGCCGAGGGCCCGAGCTACTCCACGGTGGTGTTCGGCACCGAGGTTGGCTACGCGTACAGCCCGCTGGGCCGGCTCACCGGCGCGTACCACTACCTCCACAACGACTCGATCAACGCGAACTTCTATCGCGACCACGTGATCCGGGTGAGCGCACAGCACGCGTTCACCCCGTTCCTGGGCATGATCCAGGGTGAGCTGATCTTCCGCAATTACCAGGGCGTGATCGTGATGGGTACCTCGCCGAACCGCAGCGACGTGATCGCCGCGGTGATGGCCCAGCTCAGCTACAACTTCCGCGACTGGCTGGCGACCGCCGTCGACTATCGGTTCACCACCGATCAGACCGATTTCTTGTACACGGTCGACGGCTTCACCGACGACCCGAGCTACGTGCGCCACGAAGTGTTGGTCGGCGTCCGCGCGGCGTACTAAAAGCGGCGTGTGAAACGAACCCGCATCGCGGTGGTCGGCGTCGGCGCGTGGGGCATCCACCACGTCCGCGTGCTCGCCGGCGATCCGCGCTGCGAGCTGGTGGCGATCGCCGATCCGGATGCCCGCGTGGTCGCGCGGGTCCGCGAGGTCGCGTCGATCGATCCGCGGTGGACGAGCGATCCCCAGGTGCTGTTCGCCGATCCCTCGATCGAGGCGGTCGTCGTGGCGAGCCCGGCGCCCACCCACGCCGAGCTGGCGTGTGCGGCGCTCGAGGCCGGCAAGCACGTGCTGATCGAGAAGCCGCTCGCGCTGGACCTGGCCGGCGCCCAGGCGGTCGCCGAGGCCGCCGCGCGGACCGATCGGGTGGCCATGGTGGGCCACCTGATGGTGTTTCACCCGGCCGTGGTGCGGCTGCGCCAGCTGCTCGGCTCGGGCACGCTCGGCGCGCTCCACTACGTGCATGCCATCCGTGCCAACCTGGGCCGGCTGCGCCGCGACGAGAACGCGCTGTGGAGCTTCGGGCCACACGACCTGTCGATGCTCGACTTCCTGCTCGAGCGCTCGCCGATCAGCGTCACCGCGCGTGGCCAGAGCGTGCTCCAGCCGGGCATCGAGGACGTGGTGTTCCTCACGCTCCGCTACGCGACCGGCGAGCTGGCTCACCTTCATCTCTCGTGGCTGCACCCGCGCAAGGAGCGCCGGCTCACCGTGGTCTGCGCGCAGAAGATGCTCGAGTTCGATGACGTGTCGCACGAGAAGCTGCGGATCTAC
>JBQCJR010000327.1:0-7736 GCA_051952595.1 Kofleriaceae bacterium | reverse complement strand
AGCTCGGGGGAGTCGCGGTGCTTCTCGCTCAGGATCTTGATCGCGACGCGGCGATTGAGCCCCGTATCGACGGCGCGAAACACCTCGCCCATCGAGCCCGCGCCGAGCTGTCCTTCGACGCGATAGGCGCCCAGGATGGTCCCCGGCGTAGGGTTCGGCACGAAGCGATACTACTGCAAGTTCGCGGTCGGTTCAGTCACCGCGGGGCGGACTGTCGCTGCGGTGGCTCAGGTTCTCGAAGCGCGTGAACCGTCCCTCGAAGTGCGTCTCGACGGTGCCGGTCGCGCCGTGACGATTCTTGCCGAGGATGACTTCCGCGATGTGCGGGTTCTCGCAGTCCTTGTTGTAGACGACGTCGCGGTAGATGAACATGATGACGTCGGCGTCCTGCTCGATCGCGCCGGACTCGCGAAGGTCCGAGAGCTGCGGGCGCTTGTCGGTCCGCTGCTCGAGCGAGCGGTTGAGCTGCGATAGCGCGAGCACCGGCACGTCGAGCTCCTTGGCGAGGCCCTTGAGCCCGCGCGAGATCTCGCTGATCTCCTGCTCGCGCGACGCCTTGGCCGCCTGCGGCGAGCCACGCATCAGCTGGAGATAGTCGACGACGATCAGGCCGGTCTTCTTGCCCGCGAACAGCTCCTTGTTCGAGCGGAACCGGCGGGCGCGCGCGCGCAGCTCGCGCAGCGAAAGCGCCGGCGTGTCGTCGATCAGGATCGGCGCCCTGGACAGCGTCGCCGCCGCGTAGGTCAGGTTCGTCATGTCCTGGCGCTGCAGCTGGCCGCGGCGCAGCGACGACGAATCGACCCGCGCCTCCGAGCACAGCATGCGCTCGGCGAGCTGGGTCGACGACATCTCGAGCGAGAACACCAGGCACGGCCAGCCGCCCGTGGTCGCCGCGTTCTGCGCGAGCGACAGCGCGAACGACGTCTTCCCCATCGCGGGGCGCGCCGCGAGGATGATGAGCTCGGTCGGCTGCAGCCCGGCGGTCTTGGTGTCGAGGTCGGCGAACCCGGTCGGCACGCCGGTGATGCCGTCGCTCGACTTGAACCGCTCGTCGAGCGAGCTGAACACCTTTTTGACCAGGCCCTTGAGCGGCTCGGGCCCGACCTTGTCCTTGCGCTGGGTGACCTCGAAGATCTTGGCCTCGGCCTCGTCGAGGTAGTCGCGGACCTCGAGGCCGTCCTCGTAGCCCTTCTCGGCGATCTCGCTCGAGGCGAGCATCAGCTTGCGGGCCTGGTTCTTGTCGGTGACGATCTCGGCGTACGCGACGACGTTGTCCGCCGTCGGCACGCGGAGCGCTAGCTCGCCGAGAAAGGCGATCCCGCCGATCGCGTCGAGCTTGCCCTGCTTCTCGATCTCGTTCTCGAGCGTGACGACATCGATCGGCTTCGCGGCGGCCTCGAGTGCGCGGATCGCCGCGAACACGATCTTGTGCCGCATGTCGTAGAAATCATCGACCTCGAGCGTATCGAGGTTGGTCAGCACCTCGTTGCGCAGGATCACGCCGCCGAGGATCGAGGCCTCGGCGTCGAGGTTGTGCGGCAGCACCCGTCTGTCGCGCGACATCGCGACGACTCTACGCTCGCGGAGCGAGCGTGGCTACTCTACTTGTCCTTACCGACGACCCAGAACTTCAGCGTCGCGGTCACACCGGCGGACAGCCGGACCGACGTCTCGTACTTGCCGAGCGCCTTGACCGCGTTCTCGAGCTCGACCCAGCGGTGATCGATCTCGATGCCCGCCTTCTTCAGCTGCTCCGCGATGTCGCGGTTGGTCACCGAGCCGAACAGCTTCTCGTCCTCGCCGACGATGCGCTCGAACTGCAGCGTGATGCCGTTGATGCGGCCCGCGAGCTCGGTCGCCGAAGCGTGCTCCTTGGCGATCCGCTTCTCGATCAGCATCTTCTCGTGCTCGAGGCGGTTCTTGTTGCGCACGGTCGCGCTGACCGCGAGGCCACGCGGCACGAGGTAGTTGCGGCCGTAACCCGGACGAACGCTGACCAACTCGCCGGCCTTGCCGAGGTTTTCGACGTCCTGAGTGAGGATGATCTGCATCGCCATGACTAGTCTCCAGTGACCGAGAACGGGAGCAGCGCGAGCATGCGCGCGCGCCGGAGCGCGGTCGAGATCACGCGCTGCTGGCGCGCGCTCGCACCGCTGATGCGGCGCGGGATCATCTTGCCGCGGTCGGTGACGAACGACCGCAGGATCTGCGGGTTCTTGTAGTCGATCTTCGCGACGATCTCGTCGGAGAGCAGCTTGCGGCGAACCGCGCCGCGCGAGCCCTTGCCGCCGCGGCGGTCGTCACCGTCGCGATCGAGTCCTTCGTCGCCTGCATCCAAACGCGTCGACATCGCTTACTCCTTCTCCGGGGTCTCGGCCGGGGTCGACGGGACGTCTTCGAAGCCCGCCGCGGTGTACTCGTCCTCGTCGTCCTCGTTCGAGGACAGCGCGTCGCCGCGCGACAGGAACATGTCCTCTTCGTCGGCCGCGGTCTGGGCCGCCTTGTCGTACGAGGTCTCGTCGATCTCGGTCGGGCGCGCGCCGACGTCGATGTTCTCGTCGACCTTCACCGTCAGGTAGCGGATGACCGAGTCGAGCATGCGCAGGTTGCGCTCGGTCTCCTCGACGACGCCGGGCTGCGCGAGGTACTGCCAGTACAGGTAGATCCCCTTGCGCTCCTTGGCGACCTCGTAGGCGAGGCGGCGCTTGCCCCAGTTGTCGACCTTGATGACCTTGCCGCCCATGCCCTCGATCACGCCCTTGATGCGGGCGTTGACCTCGGCGACGCCCTCGTTCGGGGTGTTCGGGCGGAGGATGTAGATCGTCTCGTATTCGCGTGCGGTGTTCGGCGTGTCCCGCAGGCTCTGCAGTCTTGCCATGTTGGTTCCTCGTGGGTGTAAAGCCTGTCGTGGCGGACAGGCGAGGGAAAGGGGAGGGTCTATATCACGTCGGAGCGAGATTGGGACGGGCGTTGTGCTGATTCATCGCGGGGACGATGCCGAGCGCCAGGACGCTCTCGATGTCCTCGCAACCCGCCGCGATCATGCGGTCCACCGTCGGGTGGTGGGCGCTCGGGAAGTCGGCGAGCACCCAGCCAGCGGCGTCCTTGCTGCCCGGCGGCGCCTTGGGGTCGCGCCCGACGCCCATGCGCAGCCGCGCGAACTTGTTGCCCAGCTGCTCGATGATCGAGCGCAGGCCGTTGTGCCCGCCGTGGCCACCGCCGCTCTTGAGCCGGACCACGCCGAACGGCAGGTCGATCTCGTCGTGGACGACCAGGATCCGCTCCTGCTCGACCTTGTGAAACTGGGCGAGCCGCTGCACCGCGAAGCCCGACAGGTTCATGTACTCCATCGGCTTGAGCAGCACGGCGCGCTCGCGGCCACGCTCGGTCGCGATCAAGCCGGCGGAGGTCTCTCCGCCGAGCTTGGCCGACCACGACGGCAGGCCGTGCTTGCGCACGAGCTCGTCGACGACCTGGAACCCGATGTTGTGGCGGTTGCGCTCGTACTTCGGTCCGGGGTTGCCGAGACCCACAACCAGCCACGACATCGCGCCGTCCGCTTACTTCTTCGCGGCGGGCTTGGCAGCCGGAGCCGCCTTGGCGGCCGGAGCCGCCTTGGCAGCCGGAGCCGCCTTGGCAGCCGGAGCCGCGCCCTCGGCCGGAGCCGCCGCGGCCTCGCCGGTCGGCGCCGCAGCCTTCTCCTCTTCCGGCGCCGCGCAGGTCGCGACCGCGAGGTCGCGGCCGGTCACGCTCGACACGCCGGCCGGCAGCTCGAGCGTCGCGACGTGGATGACGTCGCCGATGTCGAGCGGCGAGACATCGACGGTGATCTTGACCGGGATGTCGGCCGGCTTGGCCTTGAGCGACAGCTGGCGGAGCACGATGCGGATCTGGCCGCCGTTGATCGCGCCCTTGGGCTTGCCGACGAACTCGAGCGGGACGTCCGCGACGACTTCCTTGTTCGGATCGACCGCGATCAGGTCGACGTGGGTGATGTCGCGACGGACCGGGTCGAGCTGGTAGTCCTTGATCAGCGCCGACAGCGAGCGCGGCGTGGCGCCGCCCTCGATCGTGAGATCGATGACCGTGTTCTGCTTGCGGACCGGGTCGAGGGAAGCGCGCAGCGACTTCACGTCGATCGTGATCGGCAGCGGCTCGATGCGGCCGTCGGTCGAGGCGCCGTAGCAGACGCCCGGGACCTTGCCCGCGGCGCGCAGGCGACGCGACTCGCCCTTGTTACCCGCCGAGCGGAGCGTGACAGTGAGCTTTCCGACTTCCATGACGTTCTCTCTCTCTCTTTTCTCAGTCTCGCTGAGGTCACACGAACAGACTGCTGATCGAGTCGCCGTGATGAATGCGCTTGATCGCTTCGCCGAGTAGCCGGCCAACGCTCTTCACGCGAACCTTGGGGCAGGCCAGGCCGGCCTCGGACTGCGGGATCGTGTTGGTCACCACGACGTGCTGGAGCGGCGAATCGGTGATCCGCTGCACCGCCTTGCCCGAGAACACCGCGTGGCTGGCACACGCCGAGACGCTCGCGGCGCCGGCGTTGACGATGGCCTGGGCGGCGTTCGACAGCGTGCCCGCGGTGTCGATGATGTCGTCGACGATCACGGCGCGCTTGCCGCGCACGTCGCCGACGATGTTCATCACCTCGGACACGTTCGGCGCGGGGCGGCGCTTGTCGATGATCGCGAGCCCGGCGCCGAGCCGCTTCGAGAACGCGCGGGCGCGCTCGACGCCGCCGGCGTCCGGCGACACCACGACGGTCTGATCGCCGGTGAACCCGAGCACGCGCAGCTCGTCGATCAGCACGGGCATGCCGTACAGGTGATCGAACGGGATGTCGAAGAAGCCCTGGATCTGACCGGCGTGGAGATCCATCGCGAGCGCGCGATCCGCACCGGCGGCGGTGATCAGGTTCGCGACCAGCTTCGCGGTGATCGGGGTGCGGGGCTTGGCCTTGCGGTCCTGCCGCGCGTACCCGAAGTAGGGAATGATCGCGACGATGCTGCCGGCCGACGCGCGCTTCAGCGCGTCGATCATGATCAGCAACTCCATCAGCGACTGGTTCGGAGGTGAGCACGTGGGCTGCACAACGAAGCAGTTCACTCCTCGGACGTTCTCCCCGACCTCGACGTAGATCTCCCCATCCGAGAAGTGCGTGACGTCTGCACGGCCGAGAGGAATCTCGACGAACTTGCAGATCTCGTCAGCGAGGGCTCGATTTGCATTGCCCGTGAAGATCGAGAGCGACTTCAGCACGGCGGTGACTCCGTAGAGGAACGCGCGATCTACCAGTCAGGGGTAGCTCGCGTCAAGGGCCGAGATCGTGTTCGCCGGGTCTAACCCGGCGGATCGGTTCGCTTCTCCGAGCCCCTACGCGACGGCAGGGGGAACGGTCAATCCGAGCTGGCGCGCCCGGGCGATCAGCCGCTCGACGACCTCCGGGGCGAGCTCGGCGGCCTCCTCGGGCAGCATCACGGGGAACCCGTGCTCGATCCGGTAGCGCAGCCGGGAGGCCGGGCACAGCAGGTAGCCATCGGCCTCGCCGGTGTCGGCGTCACCCCGTGGGAAGTAGATGAGCGGCTGCTTGGACTTGGCGCACACCAGGCCGTCCAGGAGTTCTTTCGGGAGCACGACGCCTGCGTATCACGGCCCCGAAACGGAAACGAGGCTCCCGGAGGAGCCTCGTTGTCACGACCTGGCTAGGAGCCGAGGATCAGGGCGTGGCCGGGGCCGGCGCCGCTTCGGCGGCCGGCGCCGCGGCGTCCAGCGAGCTGATCAGCTTGAACTCGACGCGGCGG
This sequence comes from Kofleriaceae bacterium, assembly GCA_051952595.1. Lineage (GTDB taxonomy): Bacteria > Myxococcota_A > Polyangia > Haliangiales > Haliangiaceae > JABFXX01. The sequence continues at coordinate 1,929 of JBQCJR010000327.1, read as the reverse complement.
TTCTTCGCGCGCGCGGCGTTCAGCTTGCCACCCTTGAGGCCGGTCGGATCGACCGCCGGCTGGGTCTCGCCGTAGCCCTTCGCCGTGAGGCGGGACTCCGCGATGCCCTTGGCGACGAAGTACGCCTTCACCGAGTCCGCACGGCCCTGCGACAGCGCCATGTTGTCGGTGTACTTCGCACCCTTCTTCGCCTTGAGCGGCTGGTCGTCGGTGTGGCCCTGGATCTCCATCTTGAGGTCCGGGTACTCGTTCAGGACCGCGACCGCCTTGTCGAGGGTCTTGTTCGACGTCGCGAGCAGCGCGACATCGCCGGTCTTGAAGTTGATGCCCTGGATCACGCCGGTGAACTGCTTCAGCTTGGCCGGGATCTCGTCCGGGCAGCCGTCCTCGTCCTGGAAGCCGTTCTTGGTCTCCGGCTGGTCGGGGCACTTGTCCTGGGCGTCGGGCACGCCGTCACCGTCGTTGTCCGGATCGGGGCAGCCGTCGTCGTCCTGGAAGCCGTCCTTGTCCTCGGCCTCGTTCGGGCACTTGTCGGCCGCGTCCGGGATGCCGTCGCCGTCGTTGTCCGGATCCGGGCAACCGTCGTCGTCCTGGAAGCCGTCCTTGTCCTCGGCCTCGTTCGGGCACTTGTCCTGAGCGTCGGCGACGCCATCGCCGTCGTTGTCCGGATCGGGGCAGCCGTCCTCGTCCTGGAAGCCGTCCTTGTCCTCGGGCTCGTTCGGGCACTGATCCGCAGCGCCCGAGATCCCGTCCTTGTCCGGATCCTCGTCCACCGGCGGCGGCGCGTCCTTCTTCGGGCGGCCGAACTCCTTGTAGATCGAGAGCAGGACTTCGTAGTCCTGCGTGAAGCCATCGTCCTTGCTGCTCGGCGGGAACAGGATGCGCCCGTCGAGGCGGAGGCCCCAGTTGTTGTCCACGCGGTACTTCGCGCCGATGCCCGCGTAGAGCATCGCGTCGACGTCCTTGTCGATCGAACCCTCGTTCTTCGAGCTGACGACCTGGAGCGCGCCGCCACCGGCGAGCACGAACGGGATCAGCTTCGCATCCGGATCCGCCGCGCGGAACTGCGCGATCAGGTGACCGCGGTAGGTGATGTTCCAGACGTCGAACACCAGCTGGCGAGACTCGCTCGGGATGATGCCGAACTCACCTTCGACGCCCAGCATCGAGCCGAAGTACATACCGAGGCGAAGTCCGAACAGCGCGGAGTTGCGCTCCGACGGCGCATTCGCCACATCCGGAACGCCGAGCTCGTTCTCGTCGCTGAAGACGTGGATTCCGGCGGTTCCACCGATCTCGACTCCGGCATGCGCCGTGGAAGCAATTGTCCCGCCCGCGGCCAGTGCGGCAACAAGAGTAGGTCGAAGCAAGCGATTCATTGGGTGACGATCCTTTGTTGTCGTTCCGGCCCCAGCGCTCGGGCCATCTCGTAGTGAACCGTTCTTATCGGCTATGGAAAGCGATTTCCAGGGGTTGCCGCAACATATGTAGGGACCCCGATCACTCTCTAGCCGCGGTTCTTGCCCGCGAAGAACTCGCGATCCACGCGCAATAGTTGAGGAATTCGCTCACGGCGGGAGCGTGCCAGATCGCGGGTCGCCGAATACCGAAGAGGTGAGTTCGATCGCACGTCGAGCGATCGCGGGAGATACAGGGTCGCGCAGGCCGGCCCTCCGCCGGCCTTTCCGAACAGCTCGAACAGTGGGACACGGTGCGTCGCGAGACCGAGTCGCTCCAGCGAACTGGTGAACGCGCTCGACACTCCGTCGGGCACGAGCACGCCGTTGCCGACCTGCCGCGAGTTGCCCGCGTATTGCTCGACGGCGTCGTGGGGGTCGAACGCGACGAAACGCTCCGCACCCCGCGCCACCGCCCCCAACACAGCGCCCACGCCGGAAAAACCGCCGCGGGAAAGCACAAGCGCGGGAG
>JBQCJR010000326.1:0-3445 GCA_051952595.1 Kofleriaceae bacterium | reverse complement strand
GTCGCATGATAACCATGGCCCGGAATTTGGTCCTGCCCCGGGGTTATAGGTGTTTCGTGGTGATCTCGCGCGTCGCCGCCGCGCCCGGGGTGCCCGGGGGGCGCGCCGCGCGCGGCGGCATCGTCATCACGCGCGCGGGCACCGCGCGGGCGACGTCGCTGATCGAGGGGCAGAACATCCTCTCGGCGTCGGTAGAGTACGACGGCTCCGACCGCTTCTACCGCTACCTGATCTCCTCGCAGATCCCGGGCACGGACGAGGCGTCCGGCGAGGCCACGCGGGTGCAGGCCGAGGCGGTCGACAAGGGCGTGCGCCGCACGAACCGGATCATCCTGATCCGGCCCGACAAGGCGTACAACACCGCGGACTCGCGTCGGCGCGCGGACTGGGAGGCGCGGGTCCGCGCCGCGCGCGCCGAGAAGGTCACGATCACGGTGCAGGGCTGGAAGCAGCCGAACGGCCAGCTCTGGCCGATCAACGCGCTCGCCCGTGTCCACGCCCCTCGGCTGATCGATGTCGATGGCGACATGCTGATCTCGCAGGTCGAGCACACCATCGGCGACGGCGGCAGGATCACGCAACTCAGCCTCGTGCGCCCCGACGCGTTCGCGCCCGAGCCGACGGGCACGGTCGGATCGAGCGGCGCATGGAAGGAACTCGAGAAGGGAGCACGCTGATGGGCCTGGGCAGCGACACGTTTCGACAGCTCGAGCACCTGTTGCGACCGCTTCGCAACCGCATCGCGAACGCCATCGCGCGCTCGGTGGTGCAGCTCGTCGACGATGGGAAGCGGATGCAACGGGTGCAGCTTGGGGTTCTCGCCGGAGAGGACGTTGAGGGCGAGGGCGGCGGCGAGCACTTCCAGCCGTACGGGTTCTCGTCGGTACCGCTCGCCGGCGCCGAGGGTGTCGTCGTCTTCCCCAACGGGGATCGCGGCCATCCTCTCGTCGTCGTCGTGTCGGATCGGCGGTATCGCCCGACCGACGGCGAACCCGGCGAGGTGACGGTCTACAACCACACCGGCGCGAAGATCGTCATGACGAAGGACGGTGACATCGAGGTGCAGCCCGCGCCGGGCCGCGAGGTGTACGTTCGCGACGAGGACGGATCCGCGGACCGCCTCGTGAAGAAAAGCGAGTTCGACGGGCACAGGCACCCGGCGATCGGGCTCGCCTGCACGGGAGGCACGGTGAGCGGACAAACCGGCGGCGCACCCGAGGTCACCGGCACACAGCGGCTGCGCGCCCAGTGACGAAACCGGCTACTTGACAGTCGCCTCGGTGCGTGATCCCTGACGATGGGTGCCGTTCGCGCGCCCCACGCTCGGTGAGCTGATCGCCCGTGTCCGAGGCGACCTCCGCGGCCGCCTGGAGATCGGCGGGCCGCTCCTGCGCCGCGCCATGGTGGACGTGCTCGGTGCGGTCTGGGCCGGCGCGGTCCACACGCTCTACGGCTACCTCGACTGGCTCGCGCGGCAGCTGTTCGCCGACACGGCCGAGCGCGAGCAGTTGCTGCGCAAGGCCGCGATGTACGGCATCACGCCGATCCCGGCGACGTTCGCGACCGGCAACGTCACGGCGACGGGAACGAACGGCAGCTCCATCCTGGCGGACACGATCCTCCGGCTCGACGCCGCGACCGCGTACCGAGTGACCACGGGCCAGGTGATCGCGTCGGGATCCGCCACGCTGCCGGTCGTGGCGGTGCTCGCCGGCGCCGCGGCGAACGTGCCCGCGGGCGCGGCGCTGACCTTCGAGAACCCGATCTCCGGCGTGAATGCCGCCGCGACCGTCGCGGCCGGCGGGATCGGCGGCGGCAACGAGGAGGAGGGCACCGAGCAGCTGCGCGCCCGATACCTCCTGCGCCTGCGCGAGCCGCCGGAGGGCGGCGCCGATCAGGACTACGAGGCATGGGCGCTCGCGGTCCCCGGCGTCACGCGCGCGTGGGTGTACGAGCACGAGCTCGGCCTCGGCACCGTCGTGGTGCGCTTCGTCCGCGACGGAGACGCCAGCATCTTCCCGGACGTTTCCGAGGTGGCGGCTGTCCAGGCGGCACTCCAGGAGCAGCGGCCGATCACCGCCGCGGTCACCGCGATGGCCCCGACCGAGCTCGCGGTGGCCTTCGCGCTCCACCTGTCGCCTGACAACGCGGACACACGCGCGGCCGTCGCCGCCGAGCTCGCCGATCTGCTGCGACGCGTGGCCGAGCCCGGCGACGGAGGCGGTCGAGGCACGGTGCTGCTCTCCCAGATCCGCACGGCGATCGGCACCGCGAAGGGCGTGAGCGACTACAACGTGATCGCGCCGGCCGCCAACGTCGTGCCGGGGGTCGGCGAGCTGCCGACGGTGGGAGTGATCACGTGGGCCTGACCGACAAGTACGCGCGGATGATGGCGTCGCTCCTGCCGCCGGGCCGCGTGTGGCGGCTCATCGGAGGGAGCGTCCTGTCGAAGCTGCTCGCGGCGTGCGCCGACGAGTTGGGACGCCTCGAGGCGCGCGTGATCGACCTGCTCGACGAGGCCGATCCATCGACGGCTGACGAGCTGCTTCCCGAGTACGAGCGCGAGATCGACGTCGCGACCGATCCCGGCGCCGCGACGATACACACCTTCTTCCAACTCTCGGACGACGTCCAAACATCAGGCTCGCCGTGGGCGGCGGTGCTCGAGGCGCGGCAGACCGGCGCGGCCGGGGACGCGCTGTCGTTCTCGATCGGCTTCCACGACGGCGACCCGTACGAGATCGAGGTGAGGGATCATGAACGCTGCGACGTGACCGGGGTCGCCCCCGTGTGGGAACCGGCGCCGAACAACATCGGCGTGCGCGTGATGGCGTCCTCGGTCTCGCTCCCGACGGTTGCCGACATCGAGTCAGCGATCGCCGCGCGGTCGCAGCTCGCGCGAGTCAGCACACATGACCCCGCGCCGACGAAGACGATCGACATGGACGTCATGGAACTCCTCGTCTGCGAGGCACGCTTCTTCGGTGGCGCAGCCGCCGACGCCGCACGCCGTGCGCGCGTCGTGGCTCGACTCGTCGCACGCCAGCGGTATCGGCCCAGCGACTTCCAGATCGCGCTCGCGCCGCTGCTCGGGCAGGCCGCCGCGGAGGTCGTCGTGCTCGAGCGCACGCACACGATCGCCGCGGCCATGGGCGACGTCCGGGAGATCTTCCGGTTCTTCGTCTACCGCGATCCGGCAGCGCCGGGGGCCTACTCGCTCGCTGACGCACAGGTGCTCGTCGACAAGATCAAGCCGTCGCACACCGCTGGTCACGTGATCGAGAGCGTCAACTTCCTCTGCGACGACCCCCATTCGCTCTGCGAGAGAGACATCCTGGGGGCGTGATGGCGAGCTCGAGTGCAATCCAGCTCGCCGACCTGGCGCTCACGTGGTCGCGCAAGACCAGCGCCGCAGACCTGTCGCTGATCGACCTGGACCTCGCCT
>JBQCJR010000325.1:0-9214 GCA_051952595.1 Kofleriaceae bacterium | reverse complement strand
CACGATGTAGCGGCGCAGCCCGGCGAGCGGGTTGCTCGGCGTGCCGTCGAGGTTGGCGCGCCGGCCGTACAGCAGCTCGGTGCCGGCGATCCGCTGGTACGTCGAGCGGGCGATGCACAGGCCGAGGATCAGGAACAGCCACAGCGTCTCGCTGCCGCGGCCGCGCGACGCGAACGACATCGCGAACAACATCACGAAGGTCGCGAGCGAGGCGTACGCGGCGAGCACGCTGCCCGCGAGTTGCATGATCAGTCCGAGGCTCGAGAGCCCCTGATCGGCAGGCACGCCGGCATCCGGTAGCTGGACCACACCCTGTTCGTTTTCGCTCGACATCGATCCTCCCAGTCCCGGCGTTGATAACACGCGCCGGGCTCGGCCTCCCAGCGGAGAAATCGTGGGCTGGACAACAATCTCGAGGCGCTGCCGCGCTGATTTATTCCGGCCCGCCTACGAGGCCTGCTCGGCGGCGGTGGCGAGCGCGTGGCGGCGCAGCTGGTCGGCAAGGATCGGCAACCGGTCCTGGCCCCAGGTCACGAGGTCGCCGACCCGGAACGACGGCACGCCCCACAGCCCGATCACCGCCATGTCGGCGGCCGCGGCGGTCGCGGCCTTGGCGGCCTCCGGATCGCCGAGCGCCGCCTGCGCCTCCGCCCACGGCAGCCCGGCGCGCTCGACGAGCTCGCGCAGGTCGACGTACGCCGACACGTCGCGCGCCTCGGCCCAGATCCCGCGCATCGCGGAGCGCGCGAACGCGAGCCCGGCGCCGCGCTTGTTCGCCCAGTGCGCGATCGCGACGCAGTGATCGAGGCCGGTGCTCGGCGGCTCGCACAGCTCGCCGAACGCGATCCCGAGCCGGTCGGCCTCGCGCTTGGCGTCGCGCACGATGTACAGCCGCTTGGCGGTCGGCATCGGCACGCCGCGGCTCGCCGTGCCGGCGACCGGGCGGAGCACCAGCGGGATCTGGTACGGCGCGAGCACCGCCTCGATCTGCTCGAGCGCGAGGTACGAGTACGGCGACCGGAACGAGAACCACAGCTCGCAGGTCAGCGGCTTGTTCGACAGCTTCTGCGCGGCGCGCTCGGCGAGCGGCCGCTCGGAGACCACCCGCGCGACCGCGACGCCGAGATCGCGTGCGAGCGCCGCCTCGAGGTACGGCACGCGATCGATCCCGGTGTACCAGGTGCCGTCGTAGTGGATCGTCGCGCCCTGGTAGTGGCCGGCCTTGCGCAGCGCGGTGTACGCCTCGTTGAGGATCGGCGCGATGGACACCTGTGACTCGGTGCCCCACGCACCGAGCAGGCTGGCGAGCTTGCCGCGGTCCCCTCGCCACATCGCGCCGGTGAGCTCGAGCGCGGCGCGCAGCCGGTCGGCGGCGGGGCGGGGGCGCACCAGCGCCGAGCACACGTCGCCCAGCATGCCGGTATCGGGCTCCTTCTTGCCCGCGAACTCGAGGTTCCAGTAGTCGGCGAGCAGCTGAGCGTCGCGGACCGCGTGGCGGAGCCGCAGCGCGGGCGCCGCGTCGACGTCGGAGGCCGGCGGCGTGACGACGTGGACGGCGAGCTCGACCCCATAGGCCTCGACGAGGCGCGACACCGCCTGGGCGGTCAGGTGGCTCCACGGGTCCGAGGGGTCGAAGTAGAAGTCGAGCCGGCGCGGCGCGTTCGCGAGGCGGTTCCGGACCAGGCTGACCGCTCGACGAGCGGCGTCTCCGGTGGGGCCCAGCCAGGCCGCGATGGCTTTGCCCTTGAGGCGCTTGGCGATGATCATGTCGCGGGTCAATATACGCCGCCGTGGATGAATCCAAGCTGCGCGACGCGATCGAGGTGCTCGAAGTCCTCGGACGAGATCTGGGCCGACTCGCCGACCTCGACGAGGACCTGCGCGTCCGGCTGACCACCGCCGCCGGTAACCTATCGCGGCCGGATCGCTATACGCGCAAGGCGCTCAACAAGGCGCTGATCCGGGTCAAGAAGAAGCAGCGGCGCGACGCCGAGCGCGCCGTGCTCGATCAGACCGGGATCCGGGCGCTGCGCCGCGAGCCGGTGTTCCGCACGCCGCTGCCCAAGCCGGACATGGCGCTCGACGCGCCGGTGCGCGACGAGGAACCGTCCGAGCCCGACGCGTGGGCCGCCGCCGAGGCGCGGCGCGACGATCCGGAGGAGCGGGTGCGCGTCGATGTCGCCCAGCACTGCTACGTGTGCAAGGCGGACTTCCACGAGCTGCACCACTTCTACGATCAGATGTGCCCGCCGTGCGCCGAGCTGAACTGGCAGAAGCGCGAGGCGACGGCGGACCTGCGCGGCCGGGTCGCGATGGTCACCGGGGCGCGGGTCAAGATCGGCTACCAGGCGGCGATCAAGCTGCTGCGCGCCGGCGCCGAGGTGATCGTCGCGACGCGGTTCCCGCGCGATGCGGCGCGCCGGTTCGCGCGCGAGCTGGACGCCACCGAGTGGACCCACCGGCTCCACATCTACGGGATCGACCTCCGCCACACGCCGAGCGTCGAGGCGCTGTGCAGCCACCTGCTCGGCTCGTTCAGCCGGCTCGACGCGCTGATCAACAACGCGTGCCAGACGGTGCGCCGCCCGTCCGGTTGGTACGATCACGTGGTCGAGGGCGAGGAGGCGCCGACCTCGGCGCTCGAGCGCGCGTTCCTCGAGCGAAACCGCGCGCTGCGCGGCGAGCTGACGAGCGGCGCCGCCGGCGGCGACGGCGATCCGGGGCTCGGCCTGGCGCGCACCGCGGGCGCGGAGATCCGCGCGACCGGGCTGTGGCGCTCGGCGGTGCTGTCGCAGGTCCCGCTGCTCGCCGAGGATCTCGAGCGCGGCGGCCACCTGTATCCGCAGGGCCGGCTCGACCAGGATCTCCAGCAGGTCGATCTGCGCGACTTCAATAGCTGGCGGATGACCCTGGCGGACGTGCCGACGGCCGAGCTGCTCGAGGTCCACCTGGTCAACGCGGTCGCGCCGTTCGTGCTCAACGCGCGGCTGCGCCCGCTGCTCGCCGCGGTGCCCACGCGCGACGCGCACGTGGTGAACGTGTCGGCGATGGAGGGCCAGTTCTACCGGCGGTGGAAGACCGACAAGCACCCGCACACCAACATGGCCAAGGCCGCGCTCAACATGATGACGCGGACCTCGGCGGCGGACTACGTGCGCGACGGCATCCACATGAACAGCGTCGATACCGGCTGGGTCACCGACGAGGATCCGGCCGTGATCGCCGAGCGCAAGGTCAAGGAGCACGACTTCCACCCGCCGCTCGACATCGTCGATGGCGCCGCGCGGATCGTCGATCCGGTGTTCGATGGCGTGAGCACCGGCAATCACCTGTGGGGCCTGTTCCTGAAGGACTACAAGCCCGCGCCGTGGTGACCGGGCCGGGCGGGGCTACGCTTCGACCATGACGTACATCATGGTCGACATCGAAGCCGATGGTCCGATCCCCGGCGACTACTCGATGATCAGCTTCGCGGCGATCGTCGTCGAGCCCGCGCTCGATCGCACGTTCGAGGCGCAGCTGCGACCGATCTCGGAGCGCTGGGTGCCCGCCGCGCTCGCGATCTCGAAGATGTCGCGCGAGCAGACGCTCGCGTTCGGCGACCCGGCGCAGGAGATGGCGCGGTTCGCGACCTGGGTCGAGCAGTTCTCGCGGCCGATCTTCGTGTCCGATAACAACGGCTTCGACTGGATGTTCGTGTGCTGGTACTTCCACCACTTCACCGGCAAGAACCCGTTCGGCCACAGCTCGCAGAACCTGGGCTCGCTGTACAAGGGGCTGGTCCGCGACGTCCGGGCCTCGTTCAAGCACCTGCGCAGGACCGCCCACACCCACGACCCACTGGACGACGCGCGCGGCAACGCCGAGGCGCTGCTGCGGCTACCCGAGCTCGGGCTCCAGATCGGCTGGACGTAGTGATAGTCTCCGCGCCGTGAGGGCGTTGCTCGCGCTGGCACTGGTTTCGGCTGGGTGTTCGAAGCTGCTGGGGATCACGGATCCGAGCGCCGGTGCCGGCGACGGAGGCACCGATGCCCCCGACGGCTCGGGGCCGACCGATGGCGACGTCGACGCGCCGCCGCCGTGCACCAGCTCGCCGAGCTTCGGCCCTCCGCGCCGCTTCGACATCGGGGCCACCGGCACCGGCCTCGCGGTGCAACGGCTCGACCGCGCCGTGGGCTTCGACGCGGCGGTCGCGGTCGGCGATCGCGTGGTCATCCTGCGCGGTGATGGCGCCGGCAACTTCGCCGTCTCGCAGACCGTGCCGGTGCCGGCGACCGATCTACACGCCGATGACTTCGACGGCGACTCGGATATGGATCTGGTGGCGTGGACGGCCGGCGGCACCGAGGTCGTCGCGGTGCGCCAGGACAGCACGACCAACCCGTCGAGCTTTCTCGACGCGCAGCCGCTGCAGGGCCCGTTCTCCAACCTCCGCCGGATCGCCGTGGAGCACCTCGACGGCAATTTCCGGCCGGACTTGCTGATCGAGGACGACCTGGCGCGCCGCGTGTACACCGCGAACGTCGGGACCCCGGGCACGTTCAGCCGGAGCTCCACGACGGTCGGCGCGGTCGATGACCAGCTGCTCGCGCTCCAGCAGATCGACCAAGAGCTGCGGGCCGACGTGGCGCTGGTCGGCCCCAGCGGGGTCGTCAAGCTCGCGCGCTCCAACGTCACGGGCTTCGCTGCGCCGACCCAGATCGCCACCGGCGCGGTCGGCGTGGCCGGCGCGTTCGGCGGGCTCACCGGCAACGCGCTGCCGGACCTCGTGCTCGCGACCGCCGCGGGCGGGGTGATCTACCAGCAGCAGCAGCCCGGTATGTTCACGCGGCTCGCCGGCACGCTGCCCGGGATCACCGGCTCGCTGGTGCGGGTCGTCGACGTCAACGGCGACGGCGCCGACGATCTCGTGATGGCGGATCGAGTCGCGCTGCAGTGCCCGTCGGCGCGCGGCACGTTCAGCCAGATCGAGCCGCTGTCGTTCGCTCAGCCGGCGGTGCTCGTCGATGTGACCGAGGACGGCAAGCTCGATCTGCTGCGGATCGAGGGCAATCAGCTCGTGGTGCAGATCCAGTGATGCGTGGGATCGCGAACGTCGGCGACGTGCTCGCCGGCAAGTACCAGGTCGAGAAGATCCTCGGGATCGGCGGCATGGGCATGGTGGTCGCGGCGATGCACCTCGAGCTAGATCAGCGGGTCGCGCTCAAGTTCATGCTGCCTTCGGCGCTCGAGTCTCCCGAGGCGAGCGCGCGGTTCCTCCGCGAGGCGCGCGCGGCCGGCCGGCTGACCAGCGAGCACGTGTGCCGCGTGATCGACGTCGGGCGGTTCGAGTCCGGTGCGCCGTACATGGTGATGGAGTACCTCGACGGCGAGGACCTCGGCACGCTGCGCAAGCGGCGCGGTCCGCTGCGGGTGTCCGAGGCGGTCGACTACGTGCTCCAGGCGTGCGAGGGGCTCGGCGAGGCCCACGCGCACGGGATCATCCATCGCGATCTCAAGCCGGACAACCTGTTCCTCGCGAGCCGCGCCGACGGCCGCCGGGTGATCAAGGTGCTCGACTTCGGGATCTCGAAGGCGGCGGTCACCGGGATCGAGACGCGCACCGGCGACGTGATGGGCTCGCCGGCGTACATGGCGCCGGAGCAGATGTACGCGACCAAGGACGTCGACGTGCGCGCGGACGTGTGGTCGCTCGGCGTGGTGCTGTACCAGCTGCTCGGCGGGGTGCTGCCGTTCCCCGGCGATACGCTGCCGCAGGTGTGCGTGGCGGTGCTCGAGAGCGAGCCGGCGCCGCTCGACCAGGTTCGCGTGGATGTGCCATCGGGGCTCTCGGCGGTGGTGATGCGCTGCCTGTCCAAGCAGCCGGACGGGCGGTACTCCGACATCGCCGAGCTCGCCGAGGCGCTCGCGCCATTCGCGTCCCCGGAGGGCGTGGGCTCGGTGACCCGCACGCGCAGCCTGCTGCGCCGCCGGCCGGCCGCGGTGCTCGGCGAGCCGGACCCCGCCGCGCTCCCGGTGGACAGCGACGTGGCCGCCACGCTGGATGCGACGCGCGACGGCCTGGTCACGCCCGCCGCGCGCCCGCAGGTGGTGTTCTCGGCGCCGCCGGTGGCCGAGACGACGACGTTCGGCGGCAGCGCGGGCGAGTCGCTCTCGCTGCGATCCCCGCGGATCTCGCGCGGCGCGCTGGCCGGCTTGGGGGCCGCGCTGGTGATCGCGGTGATCGGGATCGCGATGGTGGTGCGCCGCGGCGACGACCGCGCGCGAGAGGCCGTGGTCCCCGCGCGCACGACCTCGCCGGGGTTGACCGTCGAGCCGCTGCCCGATCCACCGCCCTCCGATGCCGCGGCGAGCTCGGCAGTGGGCGCCGCGCCGAGCGCCGGCTCGGCCGATCCGGATGCCGAGCCGACCGCGCCGCAGCACGATCTTCCGTCGCACAAGCCGCGCGAGCGGCGAGGCACCGCGCCGCGGGTCGCCCCCGATGCCGGCGCGCCGACCCCGCCTCCCGACGATCCACCCGAGGACCAGTGGGGCCACATGCACCACGACCAGCCACCGAGGAAGCCGTGACGCCGCTCCGCATCGCGCTCTCGATCGCCCTTCTCGTGCTCGGGATCGCGCCGCCGCGCGCCGCGCGCGCCGACGCCAAGGCCGAGGCGGTGGCGCTGTTCGATCGAGGCATCAAGGAGCTCAAGGCGGGCAACCACGCCAAGGCGTGCGAGCTGCTCGCGGCGAGCAACGCGCTGGTTCCGGACAGCGGCACGCGCGGCAGCCTCGCGCGCTGCTACACCCAGCTCGGTCGGATCGCCTCGGCGTGGCTGCTGTGGCGCGAGCTCGCCGACACCGCACCGAGCCCCGCGCTGCGCGCCGATGCCGCCGCCCAGGCGCGCAAGCTCGAGCCGCGGCTCGCCCGCTACGTGGTCAAGACCGCGGCGCCGATCGAGGGCCTCGCGCTGACCCTCGACGGCAAGCCGATCCGCGCCAGCCTCGACGTCGAGGTGCCGATCGATCCGGGCAGCTACCGGATCTCCGCCGCGGCGCCCGGCCGGCGGTCGCACGAGCAGCCGCTGGTCGCCGCCGAGGGCCAGACCACGGTCATCGAGATCCCGGCGCTCGAGCCCACGCACGAGCCAGTGCTCGAGCCGGCGCCCGCGCCGCCCGCCGCACCCGCGCCGGCCTCGCCGGGGCGCGGGCGCAAGATCGCGGCGATCGCGATCGGTGGGCTCGGCGTCGCATCGCTGGTCGCCGGCAGCGTGTTCGGCGCGCAGGCCAGCTCGCGCTACGACGACGCGATCGCGCTGTGCGGTGGCGCGATCGATCGCTGCGCCGTGGACCAGCTGGCGGCGGCCCAGGCGCGGGTCGACGACGCGCGGTCGTCCGCGGCGCTCTCGACCGCGGGCTTCGTCGTCGGCGGCGCCGCGGTGGTCACCGGGATCGTGCTGTTCGTGACCGCGCCGAGCGGCGAGCACCGCGCCGTCGCGGTCGCGCCGAGCGTGAGCGCCGGCCACGCCGGGCTGACGATCTCGGGCGCGTTCTAGGCGTCCTCGCGCTAGTCGAGCTGGAGCGTGAGCGCGTCGCGCAGCGGCGGGACCATCGAGGCCTCCTCGATCCAGCCGCACTCGAGCCGATCACCGACGAACATGCTGCGGACCAGCCGGCGCAGCTCGCCGGCGACCTCGGCGGGATCGCGATCCGAGAACACCGTCTGGAGGTCCGGCAGGCCGAGCTCGGTCAGCCCGACGGTGTCGGCGAGCAGCTCGCCGGGGCGGTTGGTCGCGCTGGCGATCCGCACGTTGACGGCGGGGCCACACGGGCCGAGCTCGGTGCGCAGCGCGCGGTAGCGCTCGAACGTCAGCAGCTGGAGCGCCGGGATCCAGTGCAGCACCGCGGCCTCGCGATCCGCGTCGTCGAGCGTGAGCAGCACCGCGTCGAGCACCGCGAGGTAGGCGAGCAGCATGCTGGCGTGGTTGATCGCGCGCTGGGCGGTCATCGCGACGACGATCGACCCGCGGCACCGCGCGGACAGCTCCTCCCAGTGCTCGTCCCACACCGGGGTCCAGGTCAGGGCGTCGGACAGCGGCGCCGCGTACGCGTCGAGCGGCGCGTGGAACACGTAGGCGAGCAGCGGCAGGTCGTCGGTCGGGATCGCGAACGCGATCCGGTCCGCGTTGCACAGCAGCTCGATCTCCGGCCGCCACCCGCGCAGCCGGGTGTGCAGGGCGGTGGCGTCGAGGCGAACGGCGCGCGGCAACAGGATCTGAACCGTGTAGCGGGGCGGCGGCACCGGCGTCATGCCGGGCATGTAACACACGCCAGGTCGGATGGTCCGACCAAAGTGTAGGGCGTCGTATGATATCTTCGAACTGTCTGGAATCGTTCAGCCGAGGCGCGAGATCACCTCGAGCAGGCGCTCCGGATCGTCCGCCTCGATCCAGTCGACCCCCAGGGCGCACAGCCGCTCGATCTCGGCCGGGCTCGAGGCGTGCACGTCGATCTTCTTGCCGGTCGTCGAGCCGAGCGGGAACAGGGTGTGGGTCCCGATCGCGACGCCCTGGTCGTGGAGGCGCCGCACGGTGTTCGCGCCGACCAGGGTGTGCTCGGCGCCCACGACCCGGGTGTCGAGCAGCCGGCCGACCACGTCGGCATCGAGGATCCGGCTGAGCATGCGGCGGCCGTTCTCGCCGCGGCGGCGCTCGAGCGTCGCGAGCTCCGCCGCGATGATCGGCAGCCGATCGAGCAGCGGCGCGGCGAAGTTCAGCATCGTGTCATCGAAGCAGAACCCGACCGCGAGCTCGGGGTGGCCGACCGCGGCGGCGCGCAGCTTGCGTGGATCGAACGACGTGACGATCACGCGATCCTGGGCGCCGGCCTCGGCGATCTCTCGCGCGACCACCTCGCCGACGTGGACGTGCCACCACCGCGGCAGGTTGAGCTTGAGCTCGATGTTGATCGCCAGCCTGCCGGCGACCTCGGCGAGCACCTCGGCGAGCAGCGGGATCCGCTCGGTCCGATCGTAGCGCGCGACCACCTGCGCGCCGTGGGCGTCGATGCCCATCGGCAGCTCGCGGCGGATCTCGAGCTTCGAGATCTGATCCCACGTGAGGTCGCGGACGTTCGCCGCCGTGCCGGTGAGCCGCTCGAGGTCGCTGTCGTGCACGACCACCGCGCGGCGGTCCGCGGTGAGCCGCACATCGAGCTCGACCGCGGGGATCCC
>JBQCJR010000324.1:0-16850 GCA_051952595.1 Kofleriaceae bacterium | reverse complement strand
GGTGCGTGGGTGGGGTCTTGCGCACGAGCCGTGCAGCGGTGGTGCTTTGGCTCGCGGGGGCGGTTTCGCCCACGGGGGTGGGTTGGGTTGCCGTGTGGGGGACGCGGCGCGCCGCGCGCAACCGCGCGATGTCGCGTCGCGTCCGCGGTCGCGCGCGCCCGTCGGAGGCGTGGCGCCCCGCGCGGCGGCGGCGGCGGGGTGTCGCTTCGGCGTGCCAGCGCGTCTACCGCGGGCTGCTACCCTGGATCATGAGCCAGCTCGCGAGCGGCGTCGCGGATCTCGGCCGCGCGCTCGGCTTCCTCCGCCAGCATCCGAGGATGTGGGGCTGGGTCGTCGCGCCCGCCGTGGTGACGCTGGTGCTGCTGGCCGCGCTGATCGCCGGGATCTGGTACTCGATCGATCCGCTGATCGATTCACTGGTCCGCCGGCTGCCCCCGTGGCTCGGCGACGCCGCGGGCTGGGGCGCGTGGTTCGTCGTGGTCGCGGCGCTGGCGATCGGCGGATGGCTGATCTTCGTCTCGCTCGCGGGAATGGTGGCCGGGCCGTTCAACGAGCTGCTGTCCGAGGCGATCGAGAAAACCCTGACCGGCCGGCCGGCGCGGCCGTTCTCGGCGATCGGCTTCGTGCGCGGCGCGCTGCGCGGCATCGGCCACGGCGTGCGCCGCCTGATCGTGTTCGCGCTCGGCGCCGCCGTGGTGTTCGCGCTCGCGTTCGTGCCCGTCGTCGGGACCACCGCGGCGCTGGTGCTCGGCGCGCTGATCGCCTCGCGCGCGGCGGCCTACGACTCGTACGACGCCGTGCTGTCGCGCCGCGACCTCGCGTACCGAGCCAAGCTCGCGTTCCTGCGCCGGCATCGCGCGCGCACCCTCGGGCTGGGCCTGGCGGTCGCCGGCCTGCTGGTCGTCCCCGGCCTCAACCTGCTCGCGCTCGGGCTCGGGGCCACCGCGGCGACCCTGGCGTCGCGCGAGCTGGCGACCCGCTGACCGGGTGACCGCTGACGCGTTCGTTTGGTCACGAGCCTTCGCTCAGCCCTCGAACCAATGTGACCGGTCCGATTCCGGACCCATGTACCCGGTCTGAACCTACAAAGGCAGCCCAGGCGTCTCGTGGATCGAGATCGCTGGGTGGTGACGCGACCAACCAGTCGAGAGCAGCCACGTACGAGGTGGAGAGACGAGAAGTGGCTGGTACGTCGCGGGCCGGGCGAAGCGGGCGCCGTCGAGCTCGAGCCAGGACGGGAACGAGATCGCCGACGAGAACGGGTCGATCTGCCAGGTGCGCGTGTGCGGCGCGCGATCTTCGCGGTGGCGACGCCAATTGTTCAGGACGTAGGCCAGGCAGTGGCGCACGGCCCGCGGTGAGGTCAGCGGGCGCGCGTGGTAGTGATCCGGGAACACGGCGCCGCGGTGGCCCGTGACCGCGTTGATGTGCTTCGCCGCCGAGATCTCGAAGCCCTGCATCCCGCGCGCGAGCGCGCGCTTGTGCTCTGCCTCGACGATCAGGTGCACGTGGTTGCCTTGGATACTCAGGTGAACGATGCGGAAGTCCGCTCGGCGGGCGGTCACGATCGTCGCTTCGCGGAACGCGGCAAACACCTCGGCCGTGCGCAGGCGCGTGACGTCCTCGGCGACCCGGATCGTCACGTGGACCGGATACCGCGCGACATGATCGGGCCGCCGCTTGTGTGGCTGGCTCGACCGAGCGCCCTTCGGAGGACGCCCTGCACCAGGCCGCCCACCACCGTGCTGCTTGAACCGCAGCTGCTGTTGCACCTTCCGCATGGGCCGCTCCCCGTCGACAATCTTGATTTCGCCGATATCCTGTACCGCGCCGGTCTGACATTCCCACGCGCCTCAAGATGTCCGACCTCCGGACATCATCGTCCGGTCATCGGACATGCAGCTCTCCATCCCAGCCATCCCGCATCTTCCTCTCCCCGTCGATTCAAAACTCTTCCCGGTGGCAGCAGGCCCTGTGGGCATGTGGGCAACCGTCGGCCTGCCAGGGCCGAGGTTTGTCCAAGCGACTGTGAGCTGCGGACCACCGTGCAACCGCGCCTCATCTCGGCGCAGGTCACAGGAGCGTCATGTCCACAGGGCTCTGCGGCTCTGCGCCCCCCCGCCACCCGCGCGGCTCAGTAGTCCGGGTCGAGCTCGACCTTGCCGAGCTCGCGCGCGATCATCCGCTGGAACATGCTCGGGCCGATCCAGGTGTACGCGCACCAGCCGAGCCACGCGAGCGACAGCACACCCGAGAGGGCGTCGAGATCGAACGCATCGGCGAGGATGACCAGCACGCGCACGAGCACGAAGCTGCCGATCAGGATCCCGAGCTGCGCGCGCTCGCTGCGGAGCGACAGCGCGGCGTTGAAGCGCCACCACAGGCCGAGCAGCAGACTGCGGCGCGCCTTGACCGCGGACCACAGCTGGATCGCGTCGCGATCGTTCGAGTCCTGGCCGAGCGCGAACCGCGCGTGCCGCTCGGCGTCGTCGACCTCACCGCGGTGCAGCGCGATGTAGCCGGCGGCGACGTGGGCGTCGGCGTCCTCGGGCGCGCTCTCGAGCGCCTCGGCGATCCTGCGGGACGCGGCGTCGAGCTGGTTGGCGTGCAGCTCGAGGTACGCCAGCTGGGTGAGCGCCGAGGTGTGCGCCGGCGCGAGCTCGAGCGCCTCGTGCAGCAGCGCCCGCGCCTCACCGCGCTCGCCGCGCAGCTCGCGGATCCGCGCGCCGAGCACGTACACGTCGGGATCGGTGTGATCGACCTCGACCGCGACGAGGTAGTGGCGCCACGCCTCGTCGAGCTTGCGATCGGCGCACAGCACCGCCGCCATCGCGTAGTGACAGAACGCGTCGTTGCCGTCGAGCGCGAGCGCCGCGCGCGCCTCGATGCGAGCGCCGTCCAGCCGCACCGCCCCGAGCAGCACCAGCGAGAGCGCCGCGTGCGCGTGCGCGTGGTCCGGATCGAGCGACAGCGCGCGCCGCAACAACTCGATCGCGCCGTTCCAGTCGGCGAGCCGCCGACGCACGTCGGCCTGCTCGATCAGGATCTGGATCTGCCGATCGCTCACGAGGCCCCCGCGACGATGATGCGCCACAGCGGGTCATCGATGAGCCCGAGCACGACGCCGCGCGCGAGCATGCCGGTCACCATCACGGTGGTCGCCGCGCGGATCCTCCCGCCGTAGTACTCGTAGACGTGGAACGTGCGCGACTGCACGTTGCAGATCCAGTAGGTCATCCCGAGCTTCCAGGTCACGATCCCGAGCACGGCGAGCCGCAGCGCGGTGATCGATTCGATCACCTCCCAGCGCGCCAGCGCGAGCAGGATCAGCGCGAGCACCGCGGTGCCGGCGAACGCCGCAGCGCACATCGCGATCTCCTTGCGGCGGGTCGGGCTGCCCATCGCGATCGCGTTGAACGCGAACCACGGCCAGGCGAGCCACGCGCCGCACAGCATGCTCGCGAGCAGCGGCGCGCTCGGTCGCACCACGAGGTGGCCGAGCGACGTGGTGCCCGGCTCGTCGGCGATCTGATAGCTCATCGGGCTCAGCCCTTTCCGTGCTTGTGGAGGAACGCCAGCACCTCGTCGTACTGGCCCCCTTCGTTGGCGTACCGCGCGTAGTTGCGCGCGGTGGTGAGCCACTCGAGCGTCGTCGGCTTGACCTCGGCGAGCGCGCCGAGCAGGTGGCGCTGGTCGATCGGCACCTCGGCGTTGCCGGCCAGCGAGGCGGCGATCGCGCGATCGGCGGCGGTATCGACGAGGTGCTCGAGATCCGCGCCGGAGAATCCGGAGGTGCGCGCCGCGAGCGCGTCGACATCGATCCCGTCGTCGACCGGCCGCCCGGCGAGCAGGATGCGCAGGATCGAGGCGCGAGCGACCCGGTCGGGCGGGGGCACGAACAGCACGCGATCGAAGCGCCCGGGCCGGCGGAACGCCGGATCGATCGCCCACGGCACGTTGGTCGCGGCGAGGATCAGCACGCCGGCGTTGTTCTGGGTGAAGCCATCCATCTCGGACAGGAACTGGCTGACCAGCTTCGACGACGTGCCCTCGCGGGTGTGCTGCCGCTTGCCGGCGAGCGCCTCCAGCTCGTCGAAGAACATCACCGAGGGCGTGGTCGCGCGCGCCCGCTCGAACAGCGCGTGCAGCTTGCGCTCGCTCTCGCCGATCCACATGTCGAGCACGTCCTCGATCGCCACGTTGAGGAACGTCGCCTTGCACTGGCCGGCGGTCGCCCGCGCGAGCAGCGTCTTGCCGCAGCCCGGCGGGCCGTACATCAGGATCCCGCCACCCGCCTTCTTCTTGAACTTGGCGAACAGCGAGGGCTTCTGGAACGGCAGGATGATCCGCTTCTCGACCTGCGCCTTGATCTCGTCGAGCCCGCCGACCTGGTCGAACGTGACCGGCGCCTGCTCCGGCTGGAGCAGCCGGTCCACCTCGCTGCGATCGGTGTCATCGTTCGAGACCACGCGCAGCCGCGGCCCGTCCGCCGGCGCGTCGTGGACCCGCACCGTCGCGGCGAGCAGCGCCCGCAGATCGCGATCCTCGAGCGTGGGGTTGGCCGCGACCGCCGCCTCGTACGCCGCGAGCGCCGCCTGCCGGTCGCCGAGCGCGTGCAGCGCGCGGGCCCGGGCGACCAGCACCTCCGGCCCTCCGCTGCCGTCGACGAAGCCCAGCGCCCGGCTCGCCGCCCCGGCCTCGAGCAGCAGCCCCGCGACGAACGCGCGGTCCGGCCCGCCGAGCGCGGCCGGCGCGAGCGCCTCCACGTGCTCGAGCGCGCGCGGATCGCCCGCCGCGTGCAGCGCTCGGATCACCGCGATCCGCAGCGCGGTGTTGCTCGGCGCCGCGGCCAGCGCCTCGATCAATGCTCTCAGCGTCGCTTCGTCCATCCCGCCCGCGACTCTAACACCGGCCCGCGATGGACTCGCGCGCGGAGGTCCGTGCTACGGCCCCGCCCCGCGGACCTCGAGCCGCCGCCGCGCCTTGCGCCCCGCGCCGTCCGACACGACGACGACGTGCTTGCCGGGCGTCGGCGTCCAGAACATGCGCTCGCTCGACGGGCCGGTCCCCACCAGCTCGCCATCCACGAACCACGACACGGTCGCCGATCGCGTCGACGCCGACAGCGGCACGGTCTGGTTGCGCGTCGGTACGCCGGGGATCAGGGTCACGATCTGCCCCTCGGCGGGCGTGATGATCGAAGGCGGCGCGCCATCGCCATCGGCGGCGCAGCCCTCGGCGAGCGCCGGGGGCTCGGGCACCTCGCGGTTGCGGCCGGTGAGCCACGCGGCGACCGCGCTGGGCAGCACGACGAACGAGCGGCGCTCGTACGTGCCGTCGGCGGTGCGGCACGCCGGCAGCACCGCGCGGCCGGTGGCGACATCGACGTCGAACGCCTGGTGGTACGGGCACGGCGTGGTGGGCACCGAGCGCACCGGTGCGAGGGTCTTCACGCGGTGCGGGCACGCCTCGCCGGGCACGTGGCCGGAGTACGCGCACACCTCGATCGACACCAGGTCCTCCGGCGGCGGCTCCGCGGCCGGCGCGCGCGCGCGGTCGGCGAGGCCCTCGAGCACGTCGAACAGCAGCGGACCGGCGGCCTCCGAGCCGATCAGCTCCACGGTGGACGCGAGATCGACGTTGCCGGTCCACACCACCGCGGTGTACCGCGGGCCGGAGCCCACGGCCCACGCGTCGCGATAGCCGAAGCTGGTGCCGGTCTTCCAGTGGATCTCGGCCGGCACGCCGGCGACGGCGCGGCGGCGCGGGAAATCGGGGCGATCGCGGAGCGCGAGCGCCTGGCGGGTCAGCCACGCGGCGCCGGCGCCGAACACCGAGGCCGGCTCGGGGCGCGGATCGCGGTCCACCAGGCGCAGCGGGCGATGCGCGCCGTTCTCGGCCAGCGTGGCGTAGATCCCGGCGAGCTCGAGCGGGGTCAGCTCGACGCCGCCGACGATCATCGACAGCCCGAGCTGGCCGGGCACCAGCCGCCCCGGCGCGACGCCCATCCGCGCGAGCTCGCTCGCGAACGACTCCACGCCGACCCGCTCGAGCAGCTCGACGAACTGCATGTTGAGCGAGCGCGACAGCGCGTCGCGCAGGGTCACCAGGCCGGCCCAGTCGCCGTCGAAGTTGCGCGGGCGATACGTCCCGTACTGCGCGGGCACGTCCGCCATCAGGTAGTCCGGCAGCGCGATCCCGCGATCGATCGCGAGCGCGTAGACCACCGGCTTGAGCGTCGAGCCCGGCGAGCGCGGCCGCGCGAACATCGCGATCTGGCCGCCGTGGCGGGCGTCGTGGAAGTCCAGGCTGCCGGCGAGCGCCACCACGTCGCGGGTGTGGTGATCGACCACCACGACCGCGCCGCTGAAGATGTTCTTGCGCTGGAGCTCGCCGCGGCGCATCGCCACCTCGCGCTCGACCAGCCGCTGCGCGCCCGCGTCGAGCGTCGAGCGGATCCGGAGCTCGCGCGGGTAGCGCGCGCGCAGGTAGTTCGCCGCGTGGGGCGCCTGGCGCGGCATCGCGCGCAGCCGCTCGGGGGGTGGCGTCGCGGCGGCGTCGAGCCGCGCGACCTCGGCGTCGACGGCCGAGAACACGCCCGCCGCGATCAGCTTGTCGAGGATCGCGTCGCGGCGCGCCCGCAGCCGCGTGGTGTTCGAAGGCCGCGGCGCGTAGCGCACCGGGCCCTGCGGCACCGCGAGCAGCGTCGCGATCTCGAGCGGCGTGAGGTGCTGCGCGCCGTGGCCGAAGTACGACCACGCCGCGGACTCGACGCCCTCGAGGTTGCCGCCGTACGGCGTGCGCGCGAGGTACTGCTCGAGGATCTCGCGCTTCGACATCCGCAGGTCGAGCTGGCTCGCCCGGAACATGTCGATCAGCTTGTTCGGGATCGTGCGGGCGCGCGGCTCGAGCAACCGCGCCAGCTGCATCGACAGCGTCGATCCACCCGAGACCCGCCGGCCCGACGCGAGGTTCGTCCACGCCGCGCGCGCGATCGCGATCGGATCGACGCCGTCGTGGCGCCAGAACCGCTTGTCCTCGAGCGCGACCAGCGCCTCGACGAGCTTCGGATCGATCCGCTCGAGCGACACCGGCAGCCGCCACTTGTCGTCGGACGACAGGAACACGTACGCCGGCTCGCCATCGCGGTACTCGACCACCACCGACGACCGCGTCGCGTGGGCCGGCAGCGGCACCACGACCAGCGCCACCAGCAGGACCAGCAGCAGCGCGTTGACGGCGGTCAGCGTCCACAGCGAGGCGCGGAGGCCCCGCCACAGCCACCTGCGCCGCGCCCATCGAAGGTGGATCGCCATCGCGGCTACGCCTCGCTCGCTACAGGGTCTTGCCCGTCCACGGCCCGCCGACCACCGCGGTCCCGCCCTTCTGCCGCGCCCACAGCGACGCGTCGTACATCGCCTCCGCCTCGACCGGCGGGATCGCGAACGTGCCCGAGGTCACCGCGCGCACCGTGTACACGATCTTCTTGGTCGCCTTCGGCGGCAGCGCACCAAACGCCTGGAGCCGGTCGTCGCGCAGGTTCATGAAGTCGAGCTGCCACTGCTCGGCCTCCACCACCCAGTCCGCCTTGGTCGTGCGGCCCAGCTTGGGGTTCTCGATCTCGAACCCGGCCGGCAGCCGATCGACCACCGCGATGTTCTGGATCCCCTCGCCGGTCGTGTTGCCGACCTCGACCTCGACGAACAGCAGATCGCCGAGCTGGATCGTGTCGGTCGCCGGGTCGACCGGCTGGCCCTCGAGGTTGCGATAGGTGCGGCGCACCGCCAGGCCGTTGCCACCGACCTTGTAGTCGCCGCCCGCGCGCACGCCCTCGCTGCGGATCACCAGCCACATCCCCGCCGAGGACGCCGGCACGTCGATCGACAGCGCCTTGTACTCGCTCGCGCGGCGCACCACCCAGCTCTGATCCGCGCTCTGCGTGCGCGACTTGCGCGGCGAGATCGTCGCGCCGTCGCCGATCAGCGTGCCCGCGGCGGTCGCGCGCGCCGGCGTGCTCGCCTTGACCCACTTGCCGAGCCCGGTCACGCCCCACACCAGCTCCTGGGTGTTGTAGTAGCCCGACGGCTGGCCGACCAGGCTCGACGCCACCCGCTGGGCGAGCGGCTCGCCCGCGGCGTCGGTGCCGAACAGATCGAAGAACGTGCTGAGCATGAAGCCGCGGCGCCGGCGATCCGAGTAGAAGCTCCAGCTGTTGATCCGCTCGTCGGCGATCGGCGACGCGTCGACCGCCTTGAGGTCCTTCTCGTAGCGGCGATCACCGGCCAGGTAGAGCGCCGCCTGGAGCATGTACCGCCCCTCGGCGAGCTCGCCCTTGGCGCCCGCCGGGATGCCGCGGATCAGGTCGAGGATGCGCCCCTTGCGCCCCTTGCCCGCGGCGGCGAGCACGTAGTGCAGGTACGCCTCGGCCTGCTCGTCGTAGTGGTTCCAGCGATCGCGCTGGATCCGCGCGCCGCGCTCGTACTGCGTCACGCGGCCCTCGATCCACGCCAGCACGTCCTTGAGCCGGTCGTCCGGGACCGCGTAGCCCTGCTTCTTGGCGTCGAGCAGGAAGTGGGTCGCGTACGCGGTCGCCCACTCGAGCGGCTGGGTCGCGCCCGGCCAGTAGCCGAACCCACCCGACGGCGTCTCCATCGACAGGATCCGGTTGATGCCCGAGAGCACCATCTCCTCGACCTTGCCCTGGCCGAGCTCCGGATCGAGCTGCTCGACCAGCCCACCCACGTAGAGCAGCGGCCGCGCGGTCGACGTCGTCTGCTCGATGCAGCCGTACGGATAGTGGATCAGGTACGACAGGTGCTCGAACGCCTCGCCGTACGGGTTCGAGGTCAGCCAGAACGTCGTGGTCTCGCTGGTCGGCACCCAGCCGCCGAGCGTGGTCGCCTTGGCCAGCAGGTCGAGCTTGCCCGGCTCCACCTTGATCTTCTGGATCGCGCGCTCGCGCGGCCCCGCCGGCAGGAACGGCACCTCGACCTCGTCGGCGACCTCGAACGCGCCCGCCGAGCCACGCGCCTTGGCGACCACGCGCAGCTTCGCGCCGCCCGCCGGGATCGCGCCGGTCGCCTGGAACACCAGGGTCTCGGAGCGGCCGTCGGCGAGCTTGACCGCGCCGGTGTCCTTGGCGAGCTTGAGCGGCGCGATCGCGCCCGCCGGCTGCGCCAGCCCGGGGATCGCGAGGTGCTCGCTCGCGAGCGCGAGCGACACGTCGAGCGGACCACCCGACACGTTGGTCAGGAACACCGGGATCTGGAGCTGATCGTTCTGGGTGACGAACCGCGGGAACGTGACCTGGACGACCAGCGGATCGCGCACCGTGACCTTGGCCTCGGCGCGGCCGACCTGGGTCGCGCTGGCGGTGATCGCCATGACGCGCAGCTGGCCGCGGTAGCTCGGGATCTCGAACGGGATCGCCGCCTTGCCGTCGGGGCCGACCTGGACCACGCCGGAGAACAGCGCCACCGGCTTGACCGGCTGGACCCGCCCCGGGTCGAGCGCGCCACCATCCGCCTCGCTCTCCATGTCATCGCCACCGCCGGTGCGCGACGACGCGCCCGCCGGCTGGTGCAGCATCGTCCAGCCGATCGTCTCGTAGGTCTCCACGCCGAGCGCGCGCTTGCTGAACAGTTGCGCGAGCGGATCCGGCGTCTTGAACCCGGTCAGCGACAGGATGCCCTCGTCGACCACCGCGACCGTCGCGAACGTCGGACCGGCCGGCTTGCCGACATCGAGCTTGACCACCAGCGGGCTCGACGACCGGATCTGCTTCGGCACGTCGATCGCGACCTGGGTGGTGAACGTCGTCGGCGCGACCCGGATCGACTGGATGCCGAACGCGCGGTCGGGCATGAACGCGTCCTTCGACTCGAGGTGTGGATCCTTGATCAGGAACGCGCTGACGTAGACGTTGGGCGCGAACTGATCGAGCGTGAAGCTCCACGTCGACTCGGCGCCGGTGACCGCCTTCCACTCCGAGCGGATCAGCTTGTCGGTCTCGACCGTCCACAGCAGCTTGCCGCGGTACGGCGTCTTGACCTTGACCTGGGTGGCGGCGCCGACCGAGATCTGCTCCGGGGCGTCGAGCACGAGCTGGGTCGGGCGCGACGGACGCGGCGTCGAGTCGACCTGATCGCCGTCGCCGTAGTTGTAGTAGTCGTACGGGTACTCGCCGTCGAGCACGAGCTCGGTCATCGCCTTGCCCGCGGTGACGCGCACGACGTAGCCGGCCGGCGCGGCGCCCGGCGAGACGGTGAAGCTGAACTTGCCGCCGCTGACCTTGGCCTGCTGCTTGCCATCGGGGATCCGCCGCAGGTGGCGGTCGTAGCGCGACTCGCCGGTCTCCTCGTCGTAGCCATAGCCGTAGTCCGCCTCGAGCTGGAGCAGCTCGACCTGGACCTCCTGCGCCGCCGACGCGGCCAGCTTGCCGGTCCAGTCGACCACCATGCCCTCGATCGTGAACGGCTCGCCCGCCACCGCGCGGGTCGCCTTCGAGCGCACGCCGAGATAGAACGCCTCGGGGTGGAGCGTGAGCGAGGTCGACTTCATCGAGGTCCGCCCGCTGCCCGCCTCGAGCACCGCCGCGGTCGCGGTCAGCGTCGAGGTCTGCTTGAACGCCGTGGTCGCCGCCGGGCACGCGATCGCCAGCTTGCCCGCGGGATCGAGCTGGCCGCGGCTCGCGCCGAGCTCGACCGGCTTGCCCTTCGGCGCGACGCCGTAGGTCAGGTCCGCGTTCTCCTTGGGCGCGAACTGCACCGGCTGGACCTTGCAGGTCAGCTCGACGCCGCTATCGAACGCGCTGCCGCCGAACAGGTAGCGCGCCGCGACGTCGATCGAGACCGCGCTGCCGAGCTGGAGATCGCGCGCCGCCGGGGTCGCGGTGACCTCCATCCGCTCGGGCACGAACTCCTCGACCAGCAGGCCGTACGAGGCGAGTGGCTTGTCGGCGACCTGGAGCTGGACCTGCCAGTGCCCGGTGTCGGCGAACGCCGGCAGCACGTGCTCGAACGCGACCACGCCACCGGCGTTACTGGTCAGGGTGAGCTTGCGCACGACCTTGGCGCGTGGATCGATCAGCTTGACATCGACCGGCAGCGGCTGCTCCGGCGCGCGATCCTTGGCGTCGCGCACGATCGCCACCACGTGCGCCGTCTCGCCCGGGCGATACACGCCGCGGTCCGCGAACACCGACGCGCGATACGGCGCCTCCGCGACGTACGGCTGCCCCGACGTGCTCGACTCGGACACCGTCGCGCGCACGTCCTGGTAGCGGATGTACGTGAGGTCGTCGCCCTTGCGCGCGATCAGCGCGAACGGCTCGGCCTGGTCCGGATCGCCATCGGGGCGCACCGCGAGCGAGCAGCCCGCCGCGCCCGTGGTGGTGCACCGCGCGACCACCTTGCCGCTGCGGCGCACCAGGCTGATCTCGACGCCGTCGAGCAGCTCGGTCGAGTCCATGCCGAGCGCCCACGCCGTGACCTGCTGCTCCCACGGCTTGCCCGGCGTCGCGGTCTTCTTGGCGACCAGCGACAGGTTGGTCAGCATCAGGCGCGACGTCGCGTGCACGCCGAGGCCGACCAGCTTGAGCTCGAGCACGCCCTGGTTCATCGACGCCGGCACCAGCGACGCGACGTCGAGCCAGGTGGTCGACAGCGCGTCGACGTCGCCGCGCAGCGGGATCGTCTTCTTGAGGATCACGTTGCTGGTCCGGTCGTCCGCCGCGTCCGCGCCGCCCAGCCAGAACACCAGGTTCTCCGGCGGCACCTGGCGCACGATCAGGTTCACCGCCTCGACGTTGGCGTGCTTGATCCCGAGGTTGTTCCACGCGGTGCGCGGCAGGTAGCGGCCGCTCGCGGCGAACCCGAGCTGGGCCTTGCGCGCGCGCACGACCAGCTGCTGCGCCGACGCGGCGAGGACCGTGCCGCCGTCGACCGTGGTCGCGCCGGCGTCGATCTTCATCTTGTAAGCGCCGCGCTTGAAGTCGCCGAAGATCCGGAACCCGCCCGAGCCGCTGGTCAGGTACACCTTCTTGACCTCGGGCTCGAAGTGGATCTTCGAGACCGCGTCGTCGGTGAGCTGGCAGCGGCGCGGCGGCCCGTAGTACTCCGGCTCCGGCACGGCGGGCTCCGCCGCTTGATCCGTGCACCGCACGGAGATGAAGAACCCGTTCGCCCCCTCCTCGACCACCGCCTCGCCGATCGCGACCGGCCGGACGTCGGTCAGCACGTGCTCGCCGCTCCCCGAGGCGAGCCGCGCCCCGGAGGCCGACTCCAGGTTCGCGAGCGAGAACGCGAGCCGGGCGCCGGCCTTGATCGCCGGATCGGTGAGCTGCACGGCGAGCCCGCCGTACGACGCGCTCGTCAGCACCTGGACGCCCGCGACCGGCTTGCCGTCGACCGTGAACTTGAGCGCGTTGCGCGCGAGGTTCGGATGCACCAGGCCGGAGAACCGCAGCTCCATCGTGGCGCGGTGGTTGGCCAGATCGATGCGGGTCGGCGCCCAGCCGAACAGCCGGAACGACGGCGTCTTGAACGACACCGCCCACTTGGTGCCGGCGGGAGGCGCGAGCGCGCCATCGCGGGTCGCGAGCTTCTTGATCTCGAGCGTGTACGCCGTGTCGAACTCGAACGGCCGGGTCGGAAAGAACGACAGCCCGGACACGCTCGAATAGGACAGCCGCCCCGGCAGCTCCGGGGTGAGCTTGAACTCGTTGGTCTGGCCAGCCGAGTAGCGCTCATCTTCATCGATGACCGGCGTCGCGAGCTCGATCGCGATCCTCGGGGGCACCACGCCGTCCTGGCCGGGCAGGCCAAACACCGGCGCGAGCTTCTCCGGCGTCAGCGCGATGTGCTTGGGCGGCGAGTCGACCGGCTCCGGGGAATCGCCCGAGCCCGCCGAGCCTGGCTGGTTCGGCGAGCCGCCGGGCTTGTCCTCCTTGCCGCCACCGCAGCCGCCGCCGGCCAGCACGCACACGATCAGGTACGCCAGTGATAAACGCATGTCCTTGCCTCGATCCTCTCCGCGCTGAACGCCGGGCTCCGGACCTGCATTCCAGCCGACCCGCCCGCTGGGCGCGGACGATGAGGGAGACGTCACGCGAGCGTCAAGAGTCCTCGTGCGCGAACGGCGCGGTTGCCTGGTCCCCGGATCGCGGGGATGCTTCGAGCGTGTTCCTCAACCTCGATGCCGGCGAGCTCGCCAGTGAGACCGAGGAGCTGTGGCGGCTATTCGATGTGCTGAACGTCGCGTGCGGCGGCCACGCCGGGGACGCGAGCTCGATGGCGCGCGTGGTCGAGGCGTGCCGCGGGCCGCGACCGCGCGCCGGAGCGCACCCCTCGTATCCCGATCGCGCCGGGTTCGGCCGGCGCAGCCTCGACATCGGCCTCGACGCGCTCGCCGCGGCGGTCGCCGAGCAGTGCGCGGCGCTCCGCGCGATCGCCGAGCCGCGCGGCGTCACGGTGTCGACGGTGAAGCCCCACGGGGCGCTGTACCACGACGCCGCGGCGAGCCTGCCCCTCGCGCGAGCGGTGCTGCGCGGCGCCACCGAAGCGCTCGGCCGCGCGATCGTCGTGATCGGCCCGGCGTCCGGCCCGGCCCAGCCCGGGCCTCATCCAGGGGCGAGCGCCCTGCGGATCGCCGCCGAGGAGCTCGGGCTCGGCTACGCGCGCGAGGGGTTCGCGGACCGCGGGATGCGCGGCGATGGCACGCTGGTGCCGCGCGGCGAGCCCGGCTCGCTGATCACCGATCCGGACCAGGCCGCGCGCCAGGCCGTCCAGCTCGCCGGCCAGGTCGATACGATCTGCCTCCACGGCGACACTCCCGGCGCGCTCGCGAACGCCCGCGCCGTCCGGGCCGCGATCGACGCGTGGGAGGCCGCGCGCGATGGCTGAGTCGTGGCAGCCGCTCGGCGATCGCGCGATCCGGTTCGCGCGGCCCGCAGTGCCCGCGCGCGCGATCGTGCGCGAGGTCCGGCGGTGGCCCGGCGTGATCGACGTCGTGGTCGCGCGCAGCGACGTCGCGGCGTACTTCGATCGCCCGCCGCGGGTCACCGCCGAGCAGCTGCGCGCGCTCGCCGAGGCGACCGACGATCCGGAGCCGCCCCGCGAGCACGCCCTGCCCACGATCTACGACGGGCCCGACCTGGCCGCGGTCGCCCGCGAGACCGGGTTGTCGACCGGCGAGCTGATCGCGCGCCACGCCGCGGCGAGCTACGTCGTCGACCTGATCGGCTTCGCCCCCGGGTTCGCGTACCTGGCCGGGCTCGATCCGCGGCTCGAGCTGCCGCGCCGCGCGACCCCGCGGCCCCGGGTGCCGGCCGGCTCGCTCGCGATCGCGGGGCGGTACACCGCGGTCTACCCGTTCGACTCGCCCGGCGGCTGGCACCTGCTCGGCCGGATCGAGGGCGCGCCGATGTTCGGGCCCGGCGGCGCGCGGCTCGCGCTCGGCGACCGGGTGCGGTTCGTGCCGCGATGACGCTGATCGTCGAGCGCGCCACCGGCCTGATCACGATCCAGGACGCAGGCCGGCCGGGGCGGATGCACGAGGCGCTGCCGCCCGGCGGCGCGCTCGTCCCCGAGCTGCTCGCGATCGCGAACCGCGCCGTCTACAACCCGGATCCGGTCGCCGCGATCGAGGTGATCGGCCGGCTCACCGTGCGCGCCGAGGCGGCGATGCTGGTGGCCACCGACGCCGCCGGCGCGCGGCTGCTCGGCCCCGGCGAGGCCCTGGAGGTCAGCAGCGAGCCGCGGCGGGTCGCCTACCTCGCGGTGCGCGGCGGGATCGACGCGCCGATCGTGCTCGGCGGCCGCGGCGCGCAGCTGTCGGCGGGGATCGGCACCCTGGTGCGCGCGGGCGCGCGGTTCGCCGCCGGCGAGGCGCCCGACGTCGAGCCGTTCTCGACCGAGCCGTTCGCCGCCGAGGGCCCGGTGCGCGTGATCGGCGGCCCGGATCTCGACGCGTTCGAGCCCGCGGCGGTCGCCCGGCTGCTCGCCGCGGCGTACCGGATCTCGCCGACCAGCGATCGCGTGGGCACGCGGCTCGAGGGCCCACCGATCCCGCGGCGCGCAGGTCCGGAGGTGTCTCGCCCGATGGTGCGCGGTGCGATCGAAGTGCCCAGCGATGGCCAGCCGATCGTGCTCGGCCCCGAGCACCCGACCACCGGCGGCTATCCGATCCTCGCGGTGATCGCCCACGCCGATCTCGGCCGGTTCTTCGCGATCCGCCCCGGCGGCACCGTGCGGTTCACCGCGGCGTGAGCCCGGCGCCCGGCCGTGCCCGCGTCGCGCCTCGTCAGCGACGCCCGCGCGCGAGGGCGTCGACGCGGCGGATCAGCGTCGGGATCCGGAACTCGCCGTGCATCGCGCGCACGTGCTCGGCCGCGGCCTCCGGAGCCATGCCGATCGCGGTCACGAACAGCGGCCGATCGCTGTCGCCGCGCACGATCTCGACCGCCTCCGCCCCGGCGTACCGGGTCTTGGCGACGCCGATCACGATCCCACCGCGCACGTCGTGCAGCCGCTTGCCGAGCCCCGGGTGATCGGGGCCGAGCCACACGTACGCATCGACGATCACGATCTCGAGCGGCGGCATGCGCTCGAGCGCCGCGAGCAGATGCGGCAGCTCGCGCTCGTAGAACGCCCCCGGCTGGTACGGCGCGGGCGGTCCGGGTGTGCGCACCACCAGCTCGATCCGCGCGAGCTCGTCGGTCCACGCGTCGAATCCGACGCAGGCGGTGGTGACGGCGTTGGCCTGGTAGTCGACGTCGAGGCAGCCCAGCATCGCCGCCGGAGGCTACCCCGCATTCGAGCTACGTGCCCGGACGCCCGTCGTGCGGATCCGCCTCAACGCGCTTCGTCGTCGATCACCGGCGCGTTGTCGCCGCGTCCTCGCGCCGAGCTACCGTCCTCCTGCACCGGTCTCGTCGGCTCGATCACCGGGTTATCGACCCGCGGTCCCGGGTTCCGCTCGGTGTTCGGCTGGTCCGGCGACGCCTCCACCGGTTTCGGCTTGCGAGATGGCTTGAATCGCTGCTTGCGTGGCATGCATCTCCCTCCGGCGGAACAGGGCGAGCAAACCCCGTGCGGGGGCTCCATATGCGTTTCGCACCAGGATCGCGGCCGCGCGTTCAGATGCCGCTCGGATAGGTCTCCGGCAGATCTTCACCGCCGAGCTCGCCCACCTCGCGATCGAGCGGGACCACGGCGCGCGTCGAATCGAGGTGGACGATCAGGTCGTACTGATCTGCGATCCGCGCGTGGTAGTAGTGGCTGCGGCGCTCGGTCTCGGGTCGATACACCACGCCGATCGCGCGATGCAGGCGCTCGACGCGCTCGCCCACCGCGTGCTTGAGCGCCGCGGACGTGACCATGAACCGCGGGATGCCGGCGCGGTGGAACAGCTCCTCCCAGCTGCCCGCCAGGCTCGGCCGCACCCGCTCGACGTGGGGCGGATCGTCCCACTCGTGGGCGCACTCGACGGTGCCCTCGTGGGTGGAGAACCCGACGAGCGCGACCTCGCCGGGGTGGCGCTGCCGCATCAGCTGGCCGAGCGTCAGCTGGCCGTCGTCGCCCATCGAGGTCGCGCGGGCGTCGCCGACGTGGGAGTTGTGCGCCCACACCACCAGCTTCGCCGGGCGGTCCGGCGCGCCGAGGTGCTCGCTCAACAGCTCGAGCGTATCGGCCATGTGGCCGTCGCGGATGTTCCACGACGTGGTGCGGCCGGAGAACATGGTGCGGTAGTACGCCTCGGCGTCCTTGACCACGCGCGCGTTCTGCAGCGCGTGGAACCACGCCTCGCCCGCAGGCGTGCGGCCCGAGCGCTCGGCGCGCCGGCGCTGCAGC
>JBQCJR010000323.1:0-9164 GCA_051952595.1 Kofleriaceae bacterium | reverse complement strand
GCTGCGGGAACACCTTCGTCGGGTTGACCTTCTGCACCAGGATCGAGCCGCGCGCGTCCTGCGGCTTGGCGTACACCTTGAACTCGGGCGACAGCACGAAGTCGCCGCGGTCGACCGCCTCCATGTCCGGACCGGCGATCGAGAAGTACGACGCCGTCCACTCACCGGCGAGATCCTCGCCGCCGAGGATCAGCGGCTTCTTGATCCCGCGGAGGTCGAACGTCCACTCGACGGTCTCGGTGCCGTCCGCGGTCATGATCGTGTAGGTCGGGTTCGCCGCGCCCGGCGTGCCCTCGTGGCAGCTGACGCACTTGGCGTCGAAGATCGGCTGGATCGCCTTGTCCCAGGCCATGCCGACCAGCTTCTCGGCGCCGGCGCCGTTGGGCTGGATCAGGTTCGCGTTCGCGAGGTCCGCGGCCTGCGTGATGCGCTGGGCGCGCGGCACCATGCCCATCGCCGGCGTCGGGCCGATCGCGAACGCGTCGGTCTGACCGGGATCGATCACGGTGCTGCCTACGCGGTTCTCGTGGCAACCGCCGCACACGCGCGACTCGTTGGCGCGGCCGGAGAACCACACCGGCTCGGGGAGCAGCGACATGCCGAAGTTGTCGACCGCCTGGAGCGCGAGCGGCACGTTGGCCGGCGCGGTGGCGAGCCACGAGCCGTCGGCGGCGAGCCGCGCGACGCCGAGGTTGGCCTGGCCCTCGAACATCGTCGAGCCGAACATCCGCGGGAAGCCCTCCTCCGCCGAGAAGCCCTCGATCACGCGGATGCCGTACACCGAGCCCGGATCGAACGTCTTCATCGTCGACTCGTACGCGTTCATCGAGCCGATCAGGGTCTGGCCGTTGAGCCCCGGATCGATCGCCGAGCTGACGATCGGCGGCGCGGTGCGGGTCTGCAGCGGGCGCGGGAAGATGTCCCACATCTCGGGATCGTCGAGGATCGGCAGGCGGGTCTGGCGCTGCGAGTCGTAGAGGTAGACGCCGAAGTTGGCCGCGAGGCCGGCGGACGCCAGGATGCTCGACTCCACCGGGCCGTTCGCCCACGACACCAGCAGGTCCGGCTTGTCCTTGGCGTTGAGCGGGAACGCGTCGTAGAAGCGCCCCACGGTGTCGGCCGACGGCGCGCTGTCGAGCGGCACGTCCGGGGTGAGCAGGCGGAACTTCGCGTTCGCCTCGGACGCGTTCTCGGCGGCGCTGACCACGCCGTCCTCGGTCTTGACCGTGCCGAGCCGGATGTCGATCAGCGCGCCCGACTGGATCGTGCGGGCGCGCGCGGTCGCGATCGCGATGAACCGGCCCGGGCTGATCTCGCGCGCCTTGAGCGTCGAGTTCGAGGCGCCGGTGCCCTCCTTGCCGAAGGCCTCGCGCAGGTTCGTCATGTCGGTGTTGGCGAACATGAGGTGACCCGCGTTGGCCGGCCCGAGGTGGTCCCACTGCGTGAACAGGATCCGGCCATCGGAGGCGAGCGACGGGAACGTGCGGTGCGACAGGTTGCGCGGGCCGAGCTCCTCGGCGGTGCCGTCGACGTTGATCCGGCCGAGCTGGAGCGTGACGCCGCGCTCGTACTCGTCCTGGTGCTGCAGGGCGCCCTCCTCGACCACCGCGTTGGTGGTGAACAGGATCTTGTCGCCGGGGAGGAACACCGGCTGGACGTAGTCGCGGCCCGGGTCGGTCGGGATCTGGTCGACCGTGCCGTCGGCGAGCGTCAGCAGGAACAGGCCGTAGCGCTGGTTCTCGGCGAGCTTGGCCGAGAACACGATCTGCTTGGCGTCGAACGAGATGTCGTAGCCGGAGATGTCGACGTTCGCGAACTCAGAGCCCGCCGCCGCGGTCGGGAAGATCGTCTCGAGCTTGCCGTCGGCGGTGGGCGGCGAGAGCTTCACCAGCCGCGCGCCCGCCTTGTAGGAGGTGTACTGGAAGATGTCGCCGGTATCGTTGCGCTTGGGGCGCTGCAGGATGATCAGCGAGTCGACGTTGCCGAGCGGGCCCGACTCGTCTCCCCCGCAGCCGGCGCCGCCGAGCGCGGCGACCAGCGCAGCTCCGATCGCGATGTTCTTCATGTGCTTCACAGCTTCCTCCTGGACCGAGTGGCGGGGCCTAGTACAAGCCTCGCGCCAAACCGAACGGCTCTGGTTTCGGTGACTTGGCATTCCAGCCGATCGGGCTGGCGCCCCCGATCGAAGCGGGCCTGGGGGCGCGCGCCCACAGCCGGGTGCGCCGCAGCGTACCCTCGCCTACAGCGAGCCCAGCGCCTTGAGCTCGGCGAGCAGCTGCAGCGCCTCGAGCGGCGTGGTGCGCTCGAGATCGATCGCGGCGAGCCGAGTGAGCGCGGGCGACGGCGGCGCGGGCGCGAGCAGCGACAGCTGCGGCGAGCTGCCGAGCGCGGCCCCGCCCTCGAGCTGGATCATGATCTGGCGCGAGCGCGCGATCACCGAGCGCGGCAGGCCGGCGAGCCGCGCGACATCGATCCCGTAGCTCTTGTTGGCGCCGCCCGGCACCACGCGGCGCAGGAACACGATCTCGCCCTTGTGCTCGCGCACCGCGACCGAGACGTTGCGGACGCGCGGGCGCGAGTCGGCGAGCGCGACCAGCTCGTGGTAGTGGGTCGCGAACAAGGTCCGCGCGCCGATCGCGTCGTGCAGGTACTCGGCGACCGCCCACGCGATCGAGACGCCGTCGAACGTCGAGGTGCCGCGGCCGACCTCGTCGAGCACGACCAGGGAGCGCCGGGTCGCCTTGGCGAGGATCGAGGCGGTCTCGCGCATCTCGACCATGAACGTCGAGTCGCCGCGCGACAGGTTGTCCGAGGCGCCGACCCGCGTGAACACCCGATCGCAGACGCCGATCGTCGCGGCGCGCGCGGGCACGAACGAGCCGATCTGCGCGAGCAGCGCGATCTGCGCGACCTGGCGCATGTACGTCGACTTGCCGGCCATGTTCGGCCCGGTGATCAGCACCAGCTGCTCGGAGTCCGGATCGAGCCGGCAGTCGTTCGCGACGAACGTGCCGGGCGGCAGCATCGCCTCGATCACCGGGTGGCGGCCGTCGGCGATCTCGAGCGCGAGGCCCTCGTCGACGATCGGGCGGCAGTACCCGCGCTGCGCGGCGACCTGGGCGAGCGAGCCACACGCGTCGAGCACCGCGAGCGCGGCGCCGGCCGACGAGACCTCGCGCGCGAGCGCGGCCATCGCGGCGACCTCGACCCGGAACAGCTCGGCCTCGCGGACCGCGAGCGTCTCCTCGGCGGTGACCACCTTGCGCTCGAGCTCGGCGAGCTCCGGCGTGACGAACCGCTCGCCGGTCGCCACGGTCTGCTTGCGCACGTAGTGCCCCGGCACCTTGGCCAGGTGGCTCTTGGTGACCTCGATGTAGTAACCGAACACCCGGTTGTAGCGGACCTTGAGGCTCGGGATGCCGCTCTGCTTCTGCTCGCGCTCCTCGATCGCCTGGATCTGGTCCTTGCCGCCGTCGGCGAGCGTGCGGCACTCGTCGACCGTCGCGTCGTAGCCGGGGCGGACCACCCCGCCGTCCTTGAGCAGCGCGGGCGGCTGATCGACGAGCGCGGCGGCAAGCCGGCTCGCCAGCGCGGGCAGCGCGGGGTGCCCACACGCGCCGAGGTCGAGCAGTGCGGGCAACGAGGGCGGCGCGGCGCCCTCCGCGCGCTTGCGGCCGGGGGCGCGGGGCGGCTCGCTCGCGACGGCCGGCTCGCCTCGCTCGCCTCGCTCGCCCGGCTCGCCCGGCTCCGACGATGCCCAGACCGGCGCGAACGCGTCCGCGCCCGAGCGCACCAGCGCGATCAGATCCGGCAGCTGGACGAGCGCGTCCCGCAGCCGCCCGAGATCGCGCGGCGTGGCGACCCCGAGCGTGGCCTTGCCGGCGAGCCGCTCGAGATCGGCGATCCGCGACAGCGCGCGGCGGATCGCCTCGCACAACGACGGCCGCTCGACCAGCCACGCGACCGCGTCCTGGCGGCGGCGGATCTGCGCGATGTCGACCAGCGGATAGAGCAGCCAGCGGCGGAGCAACCGACCGCCGGGGGGCGTCACCGTGTCGTCGATGACCTCGAGCAGCGAGCCCGAGCGCTTCTTGCCGATCAGCGTCTCGACCAGCTCGAGGTTCGCGATCGCCGCCTCGTCGAGCACCACGCTATCGGCCTGCTCGTACAGGCGCAGCCGCGCGATCGGCAGCGCACCGGTCGGCTGGGTCGCCCGGGCGTAGCCAACGACCGCCGCCGCCGCGCGCGCCGCGAGCGGATGCTCGGCGAGCGCGACCTCCTCGGTGCGTGGGGTCTCGGCCGGCGGCGCGGCGGCCCGGGCGCGCCCGCGTCCGCCCCGCCCGCTCGGGCCGGCGACCGGCGGCGGCGCGTAGTCCGCGGCGGTGGTCACCGCGAGTGGCCCCAGCTCGACGAGCGCGACGTCCGCCTCCTCGGGCACGCCCGCCGCGTTCCACGGCACGCGATAGCGCGCGCGGATCGCCGCGAGCCGCGAAGCCTCGTCGAGGTGGGCCGCGTGGCACACGACCTCGCGCGGCGCGATCCGCACCAGCTCGTCGGCGATCATCGCGAGCGGCAGCTCGGTGGCCGCGAGCTCGCCGGTCGTCGCGTCGAGGTACGCGAGCCCACACATCTCGTTGACCGCCACCGACTCGCGGCGGGTCTCGCTCGGCGCCGCCGACGCCGACGCCGCAGCCCGGGCCGGCGGCCGCCCCGCCGGGACCAGCGCCACCACGTAGCGCGGCAGCTTCGGATCGAGCACCTCGTCGTCGAGCACGATGCCCGGCGTCACGATCCGCACGACCTCGCGCTTGACCAGCCCCTTGGCGAGCTTGGGGTCCTCGGTCTGCTCGCACATCACGACGGTGTGGCCAAGCTCGGTCAGCTTCGCGACGTAGCCGCGCGCGGCGTGGTGAGGCACCCCGCACATCGGCACCGCGTCGTCCTTGCCCTTGTCGCGCGTGGTCAGCGTCAGATCGAGCAGCCGCGCCCCGACGACCGCGTCCTCGAAGAACATCTCGTAGAAGTCCCCGAGGCGAAAAAAGATCATCGCGTCCGGATATCGGTCTTTGACATCCAGGTACTGCCGCATGAGCGGCGTCTCTGCAGGCGGACGCGCTGCCACGCCCGAGGCCTACCATCTGCCTCTGTCAATCGCGCCTGCTCAGTCGCCGATCGACCCGCGCGAGATCTCGTGCGGGTCGAGCGCGAGCCCCGGCAGCGTATGGACGCCCGCGCCGACATCCGCGCTCGCATCGAACGGCTGCGAGGTGCCCTCGTGCCACTGGCGCAGCTCGACGATCGGCGGGCCGCCGGGGCGCGGCTGGATCATGACGTGGGTGAAGCAGCGGCGCAGCCCGGGCCGGGTCGCCGGCAACCAGGTCCCGGTGTTGACGTACAGCCCGCCCGAGCGGAGCGGCTGCCACCGCGGATCGTGGGTGTGGCCGAACACCACGACCGGCGCGTCGACCAGCTTGCGCAGCCGCTGCGGGATCGCGCGCATCGGCAGCTGGGAGGTGACGAGGTGGGTGCCGAGCCACTGGCTGATCCCGACGGCGATCCCGACCGCGATCGCCGCCCCGAGCAGCGCCCACAGCAGCGGCAGGGCGATCAGCATCGCGACGATCGACAGCGAGATCCCGACGATCAGACCGAGCCGGTCGAGCATCAGCAGCCGGCCGAGCCGGCGCAGGCTCGCGGTGAGCGGCGCGCGCGACAGCCGGTCGATCGCCGCGACGGTCTCGAGCGGCACGGCGCCGGCGCGGGCCACGTCGGCGAGCCTCGCGCGATGCTCGCGGCGCCGCCGGTCGCGCCGCTTGAACGACTGGTGGAGCCGCCGCGCCCGGAACAGCGACGCCACGAACCGGCCGTACGCCATCCACAGCCGGCCGGCCGAGCGAACGCCCTGCCCCAGCGCGTAGTGCATGTAGCCCCAGAAGCTCCACGACTCGATGCCGTGGGGATCGACCTCGGGGACCGCGCTGCCCAGGTAGCGGACCGCCGCGTAGTCGGCGTTGAAGATCAGGTGTCCGTCCTTGGGATCCATCGGAGCGAGGTTGAACTCGAACGAGCAGGCCTCGTCGTAGACGTGGCCGTGCTCGATCCACGCAACCCCGGGGACGTACACGAACCACGGCACGACCCGGATCCGCGCGATCGCCCGCGCGTCGACGCCGCGCTCGGCCGCGCTCTCGGCGATCTGCCGGATCAGCTCGTCGGCGACCTCCGGAGCCAGCAGCTCGACGTCGTGGTTGCCGACGACCACGTCGATCAGGTGGCCGGCGGCCGCGAACTTCGCGAGATCGCCGAGCAGCGGCCGGTGGCGCTCGCCGATCAGCCGCATTCGCTCGACCCCGGCGCGAGCGCCCCGCCCGAGGCCGAACCGCCGCTCGTCAGCGGTCCTGGGAGGCCGCTCCGGGGTCCCCGGGATCACCACCGACATGAAGTCGAAGAAGTCGCCGTTGATCACCAGCCGCCACGGCCGGCCGTCGCGGCGGCGCACGGTGTGATAGCGGAGGAACTCGCGAAACGCGTTCGCCCCGAGCTCGATCGCGCGCCGGCGCTCGGGCCCCGAGCCGGGCAAGAGCTCCTCGCCGAAATGGAGGTCGCTGACGACCAGGATATTGGCGAGCTCTGCCATACAGCGACGACTTCTCTCACTGTGCCCCTGCCGGGCGAATCAGACAACGCCCGCCGAGCCGGCGTCCGACCGAGCGAGGTTCGTGTGAATCGACGACTAAGATCGCGCTCTACAATGACATTTTCGCGAACGCATGATATTTGGTCGACGTCGTGACCCAGGTCTTGTTCATCCTCCTGCTCGCGGCTTCGCTGGCGTTCTTCGCCCGCACCGTGTGGTTGTTCGGTCGTGCAGTGGCTGCCGGTGCACCCGATCCGCGATCCCGCATCGACGACCTGCCCGGTCGCTTGATGGACGTCGGCATCTACTTCTTCGGCCAGAAGAAGGTCGCCGAGGAGGGCCCGCTCCACCGGACGAGCAAGCACCACCTGTTCATCTTCTGGGGCTTCCTCATCATCACGATCGCCACGGTCGACATCTTCATCTCGGGCGTGATCCCGAGCGTGTCGCTCGCGCTGCTTCCGTCGTTCCTCTACAAGCCGCTGTACCTCGCGATCGACCTGATGAACCTCGTCGTGCTGACGATGATCCTGTGGGCGATCGCGCGCCGCACCATCGTCAAGCCGAAGCTGATCCCGTGGAACCTCGACGCGGGGCTGATCCTCGGCGCGATCGGGTCGCTGATGGTGACCCACTTCCTCTATCACGGCTATCACATCGCCGGCGCGCTCAGCGCGGGCGGCGAGGCGCCGGGTTACCTGCCGGTCTCGAGCCTCGTCGGCAAGGCGCTCGCCCCGCTCTCGGGCGACGCGGCCGCGCGCGGCGCGACGCTCGGCTACTGGGCCCACGTCCTCATCCTGCTGACGTTCCTCAACTACCTGCCGTACTCGAAGCACATCCACCTGCTCGGCGCGCTGCCGAACATCTTCGCGCGCAACCGCTCGACCCGCACGCTGGACCTGCCGAAGCTGAACCTCGAGGACGAGAACCAGTGGGGCGTCAGCCGGTTCGAGCAGTTCTCGTGGAAGAGCCTGCTCGACACCTACGCGTGCACCGAGTGCGCGCGGTGCACGAACTACTGCCCCGCGTACAACACCGGCAAGAACCTGTCGCCGATGCAGCTCGTGCACGACATCCGGTACGAGATGCTCGACCGGATCGAGATCCGCGAGAAGATCGCCAAGCTCGAGCAGGACATCGCCGGCCTCGAGGAGTACTCGAAGTCGCACGGCTTCGACGACGCGCACCCCCACCCGGATCTCGTGCACACGCGCGAGCAGCTCGCCGCGGCCAAGACCCAGGAAGCGGACATGCCGAAGCTCACCGGCGGCCGGATCCAGGAGGACACGCTGTGGGCGTGCACCACCTGCGGTGCGTGCCAGGAGGTGTGCCCGGTGTTCATCGAGCACCCGCTCAAGATCATCCAGATGCGCCAGAACCTGGTGCTCGAGCAGGAGAAGACGCCGGGCGAGCTCCAGCGGACGTTCCGCAACCTCGAGCGGCAGTCCAACCCGTGGGGCATCGCGAACGACCAGCGGATGGACTGGGCCAAGGACCTCCACGTCCCGACGATCGAGGAGAACCCGGATCCCGAGTACATCCTGTGGGTCGGCTGCGCCGGCGCGTTCGACAACCGGATCATCAAGCAGACCCGCGCGATGGTGAAGGTGCTGCACACCGCGGGCGTCGACTTCGCGGTGCTCGGCCATCAGGAGGCGTGCACCGGGGATCCGGCGCGCCGCGCCGGCAACGAGATGATGTTCCAGGCGCTCGCCGAGCAGAACGTCGAGACCCTCAAGTCGGTCAACGCCAAGAAGGTCGTCACGTCGTGCCCGCACTGCCTGCACACCCTGCGGCACGACTACCCGCAGTTCGGCGGCGAGTTCGAGGTGGTCCACCACACCCAGCTGATCGACCACCTGTTCAAGGAGGGCCGGCTCAAGGCCGAGAAGTCGCCGGTCGACACGATCACGTATCACGACAGCTGCTACCTCGGCCGGTGGAACAAGGAGTTCGACGCGCCGCGCGACGTGATCGCGGCGGTCGGCGCGCCGGGTGGCATCGTCGAGCTGAAGCGGTCCAAGCGCCACGGCTTCTGCTGCGGCGCGGGCGGCGGCCGGATGTTCATGGAGGAGCACGACGGCGAGCGCGTCAACTTCAACCGCGCCGACGAGATCATCGCGGCGGAGGTGGGAGCGGTCGCGGTCGCGTGCCCGTTCTGCAACATCATGCTCACCGACGGCATGAAGCAGCGCAACGTCGAGGAGAAGATCCAGGTGCTCGACGTCGCCGAGCTGGTCGCGGCGAGCATCCCGGACGTGCCGGTCGACCGCCTGGTGCGCAAGAAGAAGTCGGCCGAGACCTGAGCCGATCGAGCGTCCGTGTATGATCGGGCGCGATGAATGGATGGAACGCGAGCCTCGTGCTCGCACTGGTCACCGCCGCCGCCTGCGGCGCGGGTGACGACGCCGTCGAGGGCGGCCGCGCGTCGTGCGCGTTCGGCGGCGAGCTCACCGACTGCCCCGAGGCCGAGCGCACGCCCGAGGCGGCGTGCTGGCGGCTGGTCGACTGCGCCGCGATCCCGCTG
>JBQCJR010000322.1:0-11627 GCA_051952595.1 Kofleriaceae bacterium | reverse complement strand
GGAACGCCGACGACGACGGATCCGCGGGCACGTCGAACGCCGCACCGGCGAGCCGGCGGTCCCAACCACGGGTATCGATCGTCGTGGTGCGTCCCTCGACGACCAGCGGCGCGCCGAGGTACGCGAGCATGCGCTCGGAGTGGTCGCGGCTCGGCCCCGGCTCGGTGACCCGAGTCGCCCCGTCGGCGAACAGCCCCGCGAGCAGGATCGCCGTCTTGACCTGCGCCGAGGCCATCGGCAGCGCGTAATCGAGCGGCGACAGCGCGCGGGTCGCCGGGCCGATCACGAGCGGCGGCGTGACGTCCGCACCCACGCCCTCGCCGCGGATCGAGGCGCCCATCGTGGTGAGCGGCTCGATCACCCGGCGCATCGGGCGCTTACTCAGCGATGCATCGCCGAACAGCGTGGTCTCGAACCGCTGGCCCGCGAGCAGGCCACACAACATGCGGATCGTCGTGCCGGAGTTGCCGCAGTCGATCGGCGCTCGGGGCGCGCGCATGCCATCGAGGCCGGCGCCCGCGATCACGAACGCGCCCGGCGCGCCCGGATCGCGCGAGATCGCCGCGCCCAGCGCGCTGATCGCACGCGCCGACCGCCCATTGTCCGCGCCGTCGCCGAGCCCACGCACGAGCACCGGCGTCGCCGAGAGCAGCGAGAACAGCAGCGCGCGGTGGCCGATCGACTTGTCTCCCGGGATCTGGATCTCGCCGTGCAGCAAGCGCGCGGCCGGTTCGACGATCAACTTCATGACGCGTTCTCCTTCACCACCGGCGCGGCCGCGGGCAGCAGCGCGTTCGCGCGCTCGACCACGCGCTTCAGATACTCCGGGCCGATCGCGATGATCGTCCGCACCCACGTGCCTCGCGTGACCAGCCTGGCGTTCGCGAGGCCCTTCGGCAAGCCGAGCGCGCGCGCCGTGGCATCACCTGCCAGCGCGGCCAGCGCGCCGCGGATCATGCCCTGGAGCCGCGCGGTCGCCTGCTTGGCGCGCTTGTCGCCCGGATCCGTCGCGTCGGCATCGACGATCACCGCGAAGTCCTCGACGACATCCGCCCACACCGAGAGCTGCGCCGGCGCGCTCTCGAGCCCGGTCTGCCGGGCGAGCGAGATCCGGGCATCGAACGGCAGCCGCGCGGTGATCCGCAGCGACGCGCCCGGCGCACCGGCCGGCATCGCGTGGTCGCGCAGCGCGAGCAGCTCCGGCTGGGCGCGGATCGGCCCGGCGGTCTGCGAGAGCATCGCGCGCTCCTCGAGCTGGGCGATCCACTCCGCCGGGCCGAGCCCGTAGATCCCGTCGAGCAGCCGGGTGGCGCCCGCGATCGCGCCCGGCGCCGCCACCACGGTCACCGTCGCCGCCTCCGACGTGCCCACACCGTACGCCGCGAGCACCACCAGATCCGCCGTCGCGAGTGGCGTGCCCACCTCCCCCACGCCGCCCGGCAGCACGAGCCCCGAATCGTCGGCGAGCACGCGCGCGACCACCGGCCCCACGACCGGGTTCGCGCGCAGCCGCGCGAGGTCGAGCTCGACCACGATCTGCGGCCCCTGCGGCAAGAGCGCGAGGATCCGCTCGGCCGTGGTCGCCGGCGCCGCCGCTTCGCTCACCGGTACCCGCGGCGATGACTTCCCGCCGCATCCGGCGATCACCGCGAGCACCAGCAGCCGCTTCATGCAGCGAGGATCTCGTTCAGCGTCGCGATCACGCGCGGCATCTCGTCCGCGCGCCCGACCGACACCCGGATGTGGTTCGGCAGGCCCCACGCGGCCATCGGCCGCACGATCACGCCGCGGCGCAGCAGCTGGTCGTAGATCGGCGGCGACGGCCGGCCGCAATCGATCAGCACGAAGTTCGCGAGCGACGGGTACACCCGCACCCCCGGCGCGCGGACCTCGGTCTGCAACCGCTCGATCATCGCGCGGGCGTGCCGCGCGCTCGCCGCGACGTGCTCGGTGTCGTCGAGCGCCGCCTGGGCGCCGATCATCGCCAGGCTCGACACGTGGAACGTGCGGCCGACCCGGTTCAGCACCTCGATCACGTCCGGATCCGCCGCGGCGAACCCGACGCGTAGCCCGGCGAGCCCGTAGATCTTCGAGAACGTGCGCAGCACGACCACGCGCCGGTCCTCGCGCATCACCGCGAGCCCGTCGGCGTGGTCCACCTCCGGCCACGCCGCGGCGTACTCGGCGTAGGCCTCGTCGATCACCAGCAGGGCGCGCGCCGGCAGCGCCGCCAGCACGCGCTGGATCTGCGCGCGGGTGATCACCGAGCCGGTCGGGTTGTTCGGCGTGCCGAGCACGACCAGCTTGGTGCGCGGGGTGATCGCGGCGATCAGCGCGTCCACGTCGCACGACAGCTCGGGCGTGGTGGGCGCGGCGACGAACGTCCGCCCGGCGACCTGGGCCGACAGCCGGTACGACAGGAACGCGCACGTGTGCGAGAGCACCTCGTCGGTCGGCTCGCACGTCGCCAGCACCAGCTGGTACAGCAGGTCGTTCGAGCCGTTGCCGAGCGCGAGCTGGGCGAGGTCGAGGCCGTAGCGAGCCGCCAGCGAGCGGCGCAGCGCGAATCCACCCGCATCGGGGTACAGGTGGAGCTGGCCGAGCGCGGCAGGGATGGCGGCGAGCGCCTTGGGCGAAGGACCGAGGGGATTCTCGTTCGAGGCGACCTTGATCGCCCCGGAGATCCCGAGCTCGCGCTCGAGCTCCTCGATCGGCTTCCCGGGCTGATACACGTCGAGGCTGCGGACGTGCGGAGGTACAAACTCGTCGGACACGGGAGGGCAACCTACAACGACCCGTCGACGAGGGGAATGCCCAGCCGCCAGGTCCGGTCTATAGTCCGACCCCCGATGCGCCGTTCCGTTCCCTGGTCCTCCCTGGTGGTCGCTGCGGCGATCCTGCTCGTGCCCACGATCGCGCTGGCAGGTGGCGATGGGAACTTCTCGGAGTACGAGCAGCGCGGGTGGGGATGGATGTACCTCGCGTCGTTCGGGTTCGGGTTCCTGACGTCGCTCACTCCCTGCGTGTACCCGATGATTCCGATCACGCTCGCGATCTTCGGCGCGCGTGGCAAGGACGTCTCGAAGCGCCGCGCGATCGCGCTCGCCACC
This sequence comes from Kofleriaceae bacterium, assembly GCA_051952595.1. Taxonomy (GTDB): domain Bacteria; phylum Myxococcota_A; class Polyangia; order Haliangiales; family Haliangiaceae; genus JABFXX01. The sequence continues at coordinate 8,517 of JBQCJR010000322.1, read as the reverse complement.
GCGTACGTCGTCGGCATGGGGATCACCTACTCGGTGCTCGGCGTCACCATCGCGCTGGTCTCGAGCGCGACCGACTTCGGCACCCAGCTCGGCCACCCCGCGGTCGTGATCCCGCTCGTGGTGCTGTTCCTCGCGCTCGCCGCGTCGATGTTCGGCGCGTTCGAGCTCAACCTGCCGTCCGGCATCCAGGCCAAGCTCAACCAGATCGGCGGCAAGGGCTACGGCGGCGCGTTCGCGATGGGCCTGGTCGGCGGGCTGATCGCCGCGCCGTGCACCGGCCCGTTCCTCGCCGGGCTGCTCGCGTTCGTGTCGACCACCGGCAGCGTGATCGGCGGCGGCTCGCTGCTGTTCGTCTACGCGATCGGCATGGGCGTGCTGTTCTGGGTGCTCGCGGCGTTCGCGCTGTCGCTGCCCAAGAGCGGCGCGTGGATGGAGGCAGTCAAGTCGGTCGGCGGGATCGGCCTTCTGTGGGCGGCGCTCTACTTCCTGCGCCCGCTGATCCCGGCGCTCCGGCTGTTCGCGTCGCCGGAGCTGTGGTTCCTCGGCCTGTGCGTCGCGGTCGGTGTGTTCGGCATCGTGCTCGGCGCGATCAAGCTGTCGTTCCACGGCCCGCTGTCGCACAAGCTGCGCAAGGGCCTCGGCGTCGCGCTGGTCGTCGCCGCGGCGTACGGCGCGTGGGACTGGATGAAGACGCCGCGCCAGCGCCTGCCGTGGGTCAAGGACGAGGCCGCCGCGTTCACCATGGCGCGCACCGCGAAGAAGGGCGTGATGGTCGACTTCTCCGCCACCTGGTGTGGCCCGTGCGAGGACTTCGAGCTGACGTTCGGCGACTCCGACGTCTACGACTCGATCACGTCGAACTTCGTGCCGCTCAAGCTCGACGTGTCCGAGGCGAGCGACGAGAACCTCGCGCTGCGTGAGCGCTACAAGGCCACCACCCTGCCCGCCGTGATCCTGCTCGACGCCGAGGGCAACGTGCTCGGCCGGATCAACCGGCTCGTCGAGGCGGACGAGATGCTCGGCATCCTGCGCCCCGCCATCCGCCAGCTGCGGAGCGCCGGGCCGCAGGCGCGCCCGTAGAGGCTGCTAGAGCAGCTTCAGGTTGAGCCGCAGGTAGAGCAGCGCCTCGGCCTGCAGCGCCTGGTAGTGCGTCGAGACATCGTTGGCCGCGGTGTCCACGCCGTTCTTGAAGAAGTAGCCCCACGACACCGGCACCGAGATGCCGATGTCGAGCAGCGAGTTGAGGTGCTTGCCGAACCCGATCCGGCCCTCGATCAGGAAGCCCTTGTCGGTGATCTCGTCGTTCGAGAGCGGCGGCATGACCTGCTGACCGGTGCCGAGCCCGAACCCGGCGCCGATGCCGAGGTCGACGAACGGGCCGTTCTTGGCCTTCTTGGCCTTCTCGTCGCCGAGGTCCGCCTGGACGCCGATCCCGGCGAGGAACTGGGTCCACGTCGACAGCCCATCTCCGACCAGCTGGTGGTGCTGGATCGTCGCCTCGACGATCAGGAACCGCGCGCCGATCTTCGCGCCGTACGCGCCGGGCGCGGCCTTCGCCGAGAACGCCTCGTCCTTCTGATCACCCGACAGGCCCCTGCCGACATAGCCGCCGCCGTGTGCTTCGCCGAACACCTTCAGCACGTCGGCGTGAGCGGTGGTGGTGGAGATCGTCGCGGCCGCGAGCGCCAACATCATGCGGGGACCGTGCGCCATTGGCTGATTGTCGCTCGATTCGACGAGCCACGGCAACGCGTGGTGCACCCGCGTGGCCCTGCTCACATCGCGCGCGTGTTGTATGCTGCGCCATGCGCCGCGTCGTCGTCGGGATCGCACTCGCGCTGGCAGCCACCAGCTGCCGCGACGATCAGCACGCCCAGTTGAAGCAGATCCGTCGCGAGGTCTGCGCGTGCAAGACGTCGAGCTGCGCCGAGCAGGCGATCGCGCGCGTGCCGCAGCAGCAGATCGACTCGAACCACCGCAACCAGAAGGTGGTGCTCGAGATGATGGAGTGCCTCGCGAAGCTCCACCGCAACGAGCGGCCGACCACCGATCCGGACGCCGAGGCGCCGGCCCCCACCGAGGCGCCGCCGGCCGCGCCCGCTACTTCCCCTGGAACTGCGGGTCCCGCTTCTGGAGGAACGCCGTGACGCCCTCGCCGAAGTCGCGGCTGCCGAGCAGCTGGAGCTGACCCGCGGCCTCGCGCTCGAGCGCGCCCGCGAGATCGCTGTCGAGCCCGGCGTAGACCGAGCGCTTGACCAGGCGGTGGACCAGCGGCGGCCCCTTCGAGATCCGGTCCGCGAGCGCGGCGACCTCCTCGGCGAACGTGGCCTGCGCGACCACCCGGTTCGCGAGGCCGATCCGCAGCGCCTCGGGGGCCTTCACCAGGTCGCCGGTGAACAGCAGCTCGAGCGCGTGGCCGAGCCCGACGATCCGCGGCAGCAGCCAGGTGCCACCGCCGTCCGGCATCAGGCCACGCTTGACGAAGATCTCGCCGAACACCGCGCGCTCCGAGGCGATCCGCAGATCGCACGCCAGCGCGAGATCGCAGCCGAACCCGGCGGCCGCGCCGTCCACCGCGGCGATCGTCGGGCGATCGCTCTCGACCAGCGCGCGGATCGCGCCGTGGAAGTGCTCGCGCAGGTCCGACTCGAGCTGCGGGCCCGGCTGGATCCCGCGGCGCATCGCCTCCTTGAGATCGAGGCCGGAGCAGAACGCGCCGTTCGCGCCGGTCACGACGATCGCGCGGATCTCCGGCGGCGCCTCGCGCACGGCCGCGGCGATCCGCTGGACCAGATCGACGGTGAGCCCGTTGCGCGACTCGGGGCGATCGAGGGTGAGGGTGCGCACCGCGGCGCGATCTTCGACGTGCAGATCAGTCATGGCTGGGTTCCTCGGAGCGGGGTGCAAGCGCGGCATCGTAGCTCGCCGCCCCCGGCGGGCCGAGCTCGGGATCGAGCGAGAGCTCCTGCGCATCGGCGGAGATCTCGCGCCGGATCGCCTCGACCAGGTTGCGCGGCGGTGGCTCGCGCGGCGGCGTCCACCGCCACGGGTGGTCGGGCAGGATCAGCGCCATCGCCGGCGTGATCTCGACGTCGGCATCGGACTCGCGCCCGAAGAACGCCGTGGACTCGTAGTAGCGCACCGCGTAGCGGACCAGCACCGCGAACGTCGCCGCGATCGGCACCGCGAGCACCACGCCCACGAACCCGAGCAGCTTGCCGCCCGCGACCACGGCCAGCAGCGCCGAGGACTCGCCGAGCCCGACGCGGTGCCCGACGATCTTCGGGGTCAGCACGGCGGCCTCGAGCAGGTGGAGCACCAGGATCACCCCGCCGACCAGCGCGAGCGTCTGCACCCCCGCGCCGCCGCCGAGCGTCACCAGCGCCGCGATCACCGCGCCGACCAGCGTGCCGATGAACGGGATCACGGTGAGCGCGCCGACCAGCAGGCCGATCGGCACCGACAGCGGCATCCCGACGACGCTGAAGCAGATCGCGTACAGGACCGCGAGGATCGACGTCACGATCGCCTGGCCGCGCACCCAGTTCGAGACCACGCCGTCGATCTGGCGCATCAGCTCGCGGATGTTGGCGCGGCGGCGCGGCGGCACCATGTGGTCGAGCCGGCGCCACAGGTTGCGCCAGTCGACCAGGAAGTAGAACGCGAACACCGGGACCAGGAGCATCTCGGCGAGCACGGCGACCAGGCTGAACACCCCGCCCAGCGCGGCGCCGGCGAGCCGCTGCAGCGGACCGGACAGGTCGCCGAGCGCCTGCTTGACCTCGCCGCTCTGGAGGTAGGCCATCCAGTCCTCGGGGATATCGATCCCGAGCCGCTCGTTGGCCCACCCCGCGAGGTTGTGGACGAACCCCGGCAGGTTGTTGGCGAAGTCCGCGATCTGATCGACGACCGCCGGGATCGCGACCGCGATCGCGGCGACGATCGCCGACAGGAACGTCACCAGCACCACGCCGGACGCGAGCGACCGGGAGAACCCGCGCCGCTCGAGCGCACCGACCACCGGGTTCAGCAGGTACGCGATGCCGAGCGCCGCCAGGATCGGCGCGAGCACGTGCGCGATGTAGCTCAGCACCACCCAGCCGAGCACGATGAACAGGACGATCAGCAGCCAGCGGAGGAGGACCAGGACCTGCCCGAGATGGCGCGACGACGGACTCGTTGGCATCTGCACCCGGGTCGGGCGTAGCACGATTACGGCAGGATCGGAGCCATCTCCATCGTGACCTGGCGGCGCTCGGCGCGCGCGAGCTCGAGCTCGAGGTAGCGCGAGAAGTAGGCATCGTGGCGGAGCTCGAACCGGTGCACGCCCGGCTCGACGGCGATCCCCCCGCCGACCGCGTCGAGCGGCGCGATGAACCGCCCGTCGACGTAGACCTGGGCGTCGCGCACGTTGCTCTTCACGCGCACGATCGCGTCGTCGCGGGTGACGCCGCGCGAGCTGGTCGCGGACGCGCCGCAGCCGGCGAGCGCGAGCACCAGGGCGAGCGAGCGCGTCACGGCGCCCCCGTGAGCGCGACCTCGACGACCTCGCCGACGACCTTGACCTTCGCGGACAGCTCGCTGGTGGGCGCCTTGCGTGCGATCTGGGCGATCCGCTCCACCGACTCGGTGGTGGTCACGCCGATCACCCAGCCGCCCGGCGAGACCCGGCGCAGCACGGCGCGCTGGATGCCACGCGCCCCCGACAGGTGCTTCTGCTCGGCGGCGACCAGGCCCCACGGGGTGCGCGGCGCGAGCCGGACCAGCACCACGCCGGGCTCGCCGACCGGCACGTCGTCGCCGGTGAACCCGGCGCTCGGCCCGAGCGTCCGCTGCGGCGCCGGCACCGCGTCGCTCGCCGCGGCGACCACCGCGCGCTCGATCGCCGCGTCGATCACCGCCGGCTCGCTGCTGCGCGCCGCGACCGACGCCGTGCCCTGCCCGACCGCGGCGCCGCCGCGCCCCAGGAGCCGGACGTTCGCGGTGACCAGCACCGCCACCGTGGGCAGCCCGCGCACCGCGACCGGCGCGCCGATGGTCACCCCGGCCACCGCGGCCAGCTCGGCGCGGGACTCGGCCGCGAGCGCCTCGGCCTCGGCGTCGTCGAGCGGCAGCTCGCCGCCCCCGCGCGCGGCCGGGCCCGAGGCCGGGGCACGCACCACCGACATCCCGCCGTCGCGCAGCGCCGACGACAGCGCGCCGAGCCCCGGCAGATCCTTCTCGGCGGTCGCGCCGTACGACGCGCGCGCGCCCGTGGGATCGCTGGTCCGCAGCAGCACGACCACCGGATGGGCGGCCGGCCGGGTCGGCTCGGGCGTCGCGACCGCGGTCGCGATGTGGAGCTCGGCGAGCCGGGCGCGCAGCTTGTCGCGATCGACGCGCACCGAGACCGACAGCTGGCGGCGGCCATCGACCGTCGCGTCGCGGGTGACGGTGAACTTCGCGACCCACAGCCGGGCGCGGCCGAGGATGTGGGCGTTGATCGCCGCCTTGTTCGCGCGGCGGGTCTCGGGATCGAGCAGCTCGAGCAGCGCCTGGCCGGTGGCGCGCGAGAACGCGTCGTCGAGCGCGGCGACCCGTGGATCGCCGCCGGAGGCGTCCGCCTCGCCTTCGATCTCGTACGACGCGACGTCCTCGGCGTGCGCCCACGGAGGCGCGACGGCGAGGACCAGGCTGGTGGCGAGGAAGAAGAACAGGGCCCGCACGCCGAGACAGCCTAGCAAACGCGGCCCGCCGCTGCCGTCGCGGGAGCATGACGTACGTTCGAGGCCGAAGATCTCGCGATCACGAGCCACCGAGTCGCAGGAACGGCGCATCCGCCCGGAACACCTTCACGCCGGCCGCGGGGAACGACACCTCCACCTTGCCGTCGTAGCGTCGCACGAGGGTGCCGCGCCCCCACTCCGGCTTGTTGGCGTGCTCCACCCACACCACGCCGCTCGGCTCGACCGGATCCGGGAACACCAGCTCGTCGCACAGCGCGGCGAGCGCGCCGCGCAGGGTGAACGGCAACCGGTGGTGCGAGACGTCGAGCTGGGCGAGCTTGCGCCCGGCGAGCCCGGCGGCCAGCACCTCGACGCCGGCCGCGCTCAGCGTGCCGTGGGTGATCGCGAGGTGGGTGAGCCGGGACAGCCAGCCGCCGGCCGAGAGCCGCGCGCACAGCTCGTCGGTCCACACGTGGGTGCGGCGGACCACGAGCCGGACCACGCCCGGCAGCTCGCGCGGCGACAGCTCGGCGAACGACTCGGGCGCGGCGCGGTCCTCGCAGCTCAGCTCGAGGCTCGCGAGCGCCGGGTGCGCGAGCCGGCCGAGGTCCGCGAGCTCGGTGAGCCCGAGGTGCTCGAGCCGCGGCAGCGCGCCGACCAGCTCGCACACCGCGCTCGGCAGCCGGTACGAGGCCTCGAGCTCGAACCGGCGCAGCTGCGCGGCCACCGGCGCGAGCGCCGCGGCCACCGCGCGGCCGTTGTACGCGGTGGCGAGCGACAGCTTGACCTCGCGCACGATCGACAGGATCGGCTCGCGCCACAGCGCGGCCATCGACGAGAGCCGCGCCGGGCTCTTCACCTGCAGCTCGACCCGGGTCACGAAGCCGGTGCCCCAGCCACACCGCTCGCCGGGTTCGAGCACCGGACTGAGCCGGAGCATCAGCTCGTCGCGGCGCTTGATGAGCGGCGAGGGATCCGCGGCCCCGGCGCGCAGCGCGAGCTGCATCGCGATCAGCTCGCCGCGCGGATCGCCGCGGCTCTGCAGCGCGTCGGCGACGACTTCGAGCACGCCGAGATCGTCGGGCTGGGCGAGCAGCTGGGCGAGCAGCTCGGGGGCGATCGCCTCGTCGAGCGCGGGCTCGCTCGGCGCGACCACGGCGACCTGCTCCGCGTAGCGCGTGCGGCGGCGCTCGCGGTGCTCCGCGAGGATCTCGGTGAGCCGCACCTCGAGCGCCGCGCGATCGACCGGGACATCGTCGGCCGCGTACGGATCGTGGAGCGCCGCCCACACGATCTCCGGGATCGACATCACCGCGCAGTCGAGGTGGTGGTAGCGATAGAACGGCTTGCGGAGCGGCCCGCGCGGAGGCGGCTGGGTCCACTCGGCGATCCGCACCGCGCCCCGGGCGATCGCGGCGTCGCACACCGCGCAGCGCGCCCGGCCGGACTTCGCCGCCTCGATGCGGTGCATCGCGCGACGATAGCGCACCCCGGGCGCGGCGCAGCGGCGTTCTCAGCGCGGCGCGATCAGGCGCAGCGCGCCATCCTGGCCGCCGACCGCGAGCGTGCCGTCGGGCAGCGCGGTGGCGCCGGTGGTGCCGGTGGTGATCGGCACGCTGATCGGATCGCCGGGCGGCGCCCAGCGCTCGAGATCGCCGCCCTCCGCGGCGACCAGCAGCGCGCCGCGATCGTCGACCGAGATCCCGGTCGCGCCGCGGTGGTGGGCCTCGGTGCGCAGCACCACCCCGGTCGCGAGCTCGGCGCGGGTGAGCGCGGCGTCGCGGCCGGCGCTCGCCACGTAGCGCCCGCCGCGATCGAACGCGATCGCGGTGACCGAGCCGGCGTGCTCGCCGAGGATGCGCAGCGAGCCGGGCGCGATCGAGCCGCCCGCGCCGACCACCCACGCGCGCAGCTTGCCGTCGTCTCCGCCCGCGATCAGCCAGGCGCCGCCCGGCGAGAACTCGATCAGCTGGGTGTCGCCGGTCGGCCCCGAGAGCACCGCGACCGGCTCGCCCGTGGCGACCCGCCACACGCGGACCTCGCGATCCTGGCCGCCCGAGGCGATCAGCTCCCCGCTCGGATCGAACGCGACCGCCTCGGTGCCACCAGCGTGACCGGCGAGCACGAGGCCCGGTGTGCCATCGGCGCCGAACAGCGCGATCGGCCCGGTGGCGGTCGCGACCGCGAGCCGCGCGCCATCGCCGCTGACCGCGACCGCACGCACCGGGCCGGCCACGGTGCGCCGCACGCCGCCGCCGGCGCGCCACCACGCGACCTCGGCATCGACGTCGCCGGTGACCACGGCGTCGCCCTGGATCGCGAGCGCCGTGACGTGCACGGGGTTGCGGCCGATCTCGCGGCTGCCGCCGGTCGAGAGCTCCGCGATCGCGACCACCCCGGCGGCGTCGCAGGTCGCCAGCCGTCGCCCGTCGGCCGTCGCGGCGGCGTGCTCGAGCGGCGCCGCGTGGCGGTGCAGGTAGGTCACCGGGATCGACGCGAGGTCCCACCGCCGGACCACGCCCTCGCCATCGGCCGAGTACAGCACGCGATCCGCGTCGGCGAACGAGAGCTGGCGGATCCGCTGGCCGTGCCCGCGCAGCATCAGGTGGCGGCCGGTCGCGTGCTCCCACACCTGGATGTCGCCGTCCTCGCTGCCGGTCGCGATCCGCGCGCCGTCGCGGCTGATCGCGAGCCCGCGGATCTTCGCCGAGTGCGCGCCGACCGGCGTGGCGGTCTCGCCGTCCACGCGCACGATCGAGCCCTCGACGCCCGCGAGCACGACCGAGGCCGCGCCGGCGGTGAACACCGCGCG
>JBQCJR010000321.1:0-21565 GCA_051952595.1 Kofleriaceae bacterium | reverse complement strand
GGCGTGGAGATCGTCGGCGTCGGGGTCGGCCGCGCGCGGACGGCGCGCGCGGCGGGCCGCCGGCTCGTCGTCGCGCTCGAACCGATCGCGCCGGCGGCGGTTCCAGTAGAACAGCGCGGCCAGCGCGATCAGCCCGGCGCCCACGTAGATGGGCCGCCGGTCGGGCGCAGCGCGGCGCGGCGCGGGGGCGACCGCGATCGGCGGCAGCGGGATCCGCGCACCATCGTCGAGCCGCGGCTGCAGCGTCGGCGTCGAGCCGTCTGGCTCCGGCGGCGCCGGCTCGCCCGGATCGCTGACCACCGCGAGCGCGACCCGGCGGTCGGCCGGGATCTCCGGATCGAGCGTCGCGAGCGCGCGGTCGCACGCCTCGATCAGCGGCGGAGCCGCGTCGTGTGGCAGGAAGCACTCGCCGCGCACCGCGATCAGCTGCGCGTCCTGGCCGGCGACCACGACGCGGCGGCGCGTGACCACCGCGGCCTCGTCGACCCGGTAGCTCACCGACGCCTCGAGCTGCCGCTTCGTGGGATCGGCCTGCTGGCTCGACGCCTCGATCTTCGCCCCGGCCTCACGCCGCGCGGTCTCGCGCAGCTGATCGAGCACGCGGGTGGCGATCGCGTCGCGCGCCTCGGCGGGAACGGTGCCCTGCTCGCGGCGGACGTACAGCACGCCCTTCGCGCCGTCCGGCGTGTACGCGTCGACCTTGCCGGTGCGATCGGTGACCCGGCGATCGTCGAACAGCGCGTCGGAGGTCATCGCGGCGGCCTGGCTCGACAGCTCGGTGTTCGCCGACCAGCCGGGGGGCGGCTGGACCGAGCCGGCGCGCGCGGTCCCGCCGAGGCTGGCCGCGGTGGCCAGCGCGAGCACCATGCGGCGGGCGGTCATCGCGCCCCCGCCGGCGGGGCCGGGATCCGATCCGGAATGCGATCGAGCAAGCCGGTGCACGCCGCCTCGCACGCGACCGGCTCGCGCACGTTCGCGAAGCACGCCAGCGCGGTGATCCGTCCGCCGCCGAGCTGCGCGCGCAGCCGACCGCGATAGGGCGGGCGCGCGAACGACGCGGCGAGCACGCCGGCACCACCGGTCGGCGCCACGACGTCGGTCAGCGCGATGCCCGGCCGGGCGGCGAACCCGGCGAGCACGTCGGCGGCGACCCGATCGGCTGGCGCATCGGCGGCGCCGCCGCGCACGGCGAGCCACACCGCGTAGCAGCCCATCGCCGGCTCGCCCCACGCCTCCGCGCCCTCGACGGCGACCGAGGTCCCGATCGCGGCCCGCGAGGCCTCGGCGATCGCGGGCAAGGCCTGCCACCCGGCGGGCGCCGAGATCCCCGAGGTCGCGCTCGTCGCACGCACCGGGGGGCGCGCGCTGCCGGTCGCGTTGGGCTGGGCCCCGGCGGGGTCGCAGCTCGCGCCGACGAGCCCGATCGCGCCGGCGAGCAGGCCGGCCACGCGTGGCAGTGCCCGGCGCGTGCCGGGGCTCATCCGAAGGTCATCCATACCTTCTGCCCCTCCTCGAGCCCGAGCCGCTTGCGCGCATCTTCGGTGATCCCGATCGCGCCATCCTCCATCGGGATCACCCGCGCGCCGATCGCCCGGAACTGCGGCTTCTGCGTGCCGACCCGCGCGAGCACCGCCCACGGCCGCTCGCCATCGGCGTTGTCGACCGTGCGCACCACGGCCTCGTGCGCGTCGCGCACCAGGGTGATCTCGTCGGTGCGGGCGCAGAAGTGCGGCCCCCCATCGAACGGATCGATCTGCCCCGCGTAGTCGAACCCGATCCGGCGCAGCATCGTCTCGACCGCCTTGGTCTCCGGGCCGACCTGGCCGATCAGCCCGCGCACGTCGTCGGGCAACAGCTCGGTGTGGATCGGATCGTCGGGGAACAGGGCGTGGATGAACTCCTTGTTGTCCTTCGACAGCAGATCCGCTTCCTGGTAGCTCAGCCCGGTGAACTTGCGGCCGAGCGCCTCCCACAGCCGCGACGCGCCGTCCGGCTCGAGCGGCGGCAGCAGCTCGGACAGCACCTTGCCGCGGAACAGCGGCCGGTACATGCGGATGAACAGGAACCGCACGTACGACAGCGTCTTGCCGAGCGACTCGGTGTTGCGGCGGTACTCCGGCAGCAGGATCAGCCCGCCGATCTCCGTCGGGCCATCGTAGTTGTAGCCGATGCGCAGCGTCTGGTGGACGAAGTGCCGATCGAGCGTCATCGAGTAGCGCTCGTCGTTCTCGACCCGGAAGAAGATGTGCGGCGCGCGGCGGGTGCCGTGCTGCGCGTAGATCATCGACGTGCCGATGATGCGCTGCCGGGCGAGATCCTCGAGCACGAACAGGAACTCGCGATCGTGCGCGGGCAGCTCGGCGCCGAACGACCGCTCGGATCGCTCGAGGATCTTCTCGATGTGGCCGCGATCCGCGGGCAGATTGACGGTGTCCAGATGCTCCGCAACCGCCAGCACCTGGTCGACATCCTCTCGATACGATTGACGAATCCGAAACATTGGGCGGTCCGGGGCCACCCTACCACGGCGCGGGCCGGCGGAGTGGGCTGGCTAGGGCAACACGCCAGCGACCGTTCGCGGAAGCGCGCGCGCACCGGCGGTCGCCTCGGCGAGCCAGTCGGTGAACCCGGTCGGCAGCCGCTCGATCGCGAGCGCGGGCGCGGGCAGGATCCGGATCCGCCGCTTGTGCGACTTCTCCCGCCGGGCGTTCTCCTCGTCGATCCAGTCGAGCACCTGCGGCAGCGCCTTGACCGTCACCGCCTTGATGTCGTGCATGAGCAGCACGTTGCGGCCGTGCGCGCGCGCCAGCTCGCCGGTGATGTACTTGACCGTCTTGTCGACGTTGTTGTGCTTCCACTCCTGCGGATCGAGGTCCCAGTGGAAGTGCTCGATGTGGCGCTCGGCGAGCATCCGGTCGAGCCGGTCGCAGCGCACGCCGTACGGCGCGCGGAACCACCCGATCTCCACCTTGGCGACCCGCTCGATCGTCGCCTTGCCGTCGTCGAGGTCGCGGATGGCGCGCTCCTCGTCGACCCGGCACAGGTCCTTGTGGCTCATCGTGTGGTTCGCGATCACGTGGCCCTCGCGCAGGATCCGGTCGATGATCGCCGGCACCTTCTTGTTGCCGCTGCCGGCCATCTCGCCGACCAGGAAGAACACCGCCTGGATCCGGTGCTTGGCGAGGATGTCGAGCACCTGCGGGGTGGTCGTCGGGCTCGGCCCGTCATCGAACGTGAACAACACCTCGATGTCCTCGCCGGTCGACTCGCCGGCCGCGGGTGTGGGCCAGCCCTTGGCGGCGGCCGTGGCCGCCGCGGCCGCGAGCATGCAGGACATCGAGACGAGCGCGATCCTTCCTCGCAGGCGGGTCACCATCGTGATCTAACACGCGACGGCGCGATCCGATTCTCGTAGATTTTCTGGATGCGCGATCCGATCCACGATCACGAGCCGCCCCGCGTCGTCCTCGCGAACCAGCCGACCCGTGGCCACTGGCTGCGCTACGGCGACCGGATCGGGTCCCGGATCTGGATGAAGCGCGACGACCAGACCGGCGCCGAGCTGATGGGCAACAAGGTCCGCAAGCTGGAGTACCTGCTGGCCGAGGCGCTCTCGGAGGGCGCCACCCACGTGATCACGTGTGGCGGCGAGCAATCGAACCACGCGCGCGCGACCGCGTTCGCGGCCCGCCAGCTCGGGATGGCCAGCGTGCTGATCCTGCGCACCGATGACCCGGAGCGCCCGCCGGCCCCCACCGGCAACATCTTGCTCGACCGGCTGGTCGGCGCCGAGCTGGTGTGGATCTCGCGCGCGGCGTGGCGCGATCGCGCGCAGCTGCTCGCCGAGCAGGCGGAGCGGGTCCGCGCGGCGGGCGGGCGGCCGTACGTGGTCCCCGAGGGCGGCTCGAACGCGCTCGGCAGCTGGGGCTACCTGCGGGCGATGCACGAGCTCGCCGACGACCTGCGTGGGATCGCGAGCCCGGATCACCCGGTCACCGTGGTCTACGCGTGTGGCTCCGGAGGCACCGGCGCCGGCCTCGTGCTCGGCGCCAAGCTGCTCGGCCTGCACAAGCGCGGCATCCGGGTCGCCGGGATCAACGTCTGCGACGATCGCGACTACTTCCTCGAAGTGATCGGCCGGATCTGCCGCGAGGCCGAGGAGCGCTGGCAGCTCGGCACCCAGGTCCGCCCCGAGGACATCGAGATCATCGATGGCCACGTCGGCCTCGGCTACGCGCGCAGCCGGCCCGAGGAGCTGGAGACGCTGCGCGACGTGTGCCGGAGCGATGGCGTCGTGCTCGATCCGGTCTACACCGGCAAGGCGTTCCACGGCGTGGTCACCGAGCTGCGCCGGGATCCGCAGCGGTTCGGGAGCGCGGTCGCGTTCCTCCACACCGGCGGGATGTTCGGGCTGTTCGCGTCGCCCGAGTCGATCGCTCAGGTGCTCTGAGGGCTGGCTACGGCTGCGCGAGCAGCGGCCGGAGCATGCGGTCGAGGTCCTCGGCGTGCAGCGCGCCGCGGCTCGGCGGGTAGGCGCGGCGCCCCGCGCGATCGAAGATGTACGTCGTCGGCAGCGCCTGCGGATAGTTGTACGAGACCAGGATGTCCGAGTTCACGCGGACGACCGGGTAGGTCATCTCGTTGTCCGACTGGAAGTTGAGCAGCGACTGGTTGTCCGGGTCGTCGGTCATCAGGCCGAGGATCACGAGACCCTGGCCCTTGTACTTGTCGTAGACCTTCGAGAGGTCCGGGATCTCCTTCTGGCAGGGCTTGCACCAGGTCGCCCAGAAGTTGATGACCACCACCTTGCCGGCCAGCGACTTCTTGTCGTAGGCGACGCCGTGGGTGTCGACGTACGTGACATCCGGCAGGCAATCGGATCCGGTCGTGCACGCCGCCGCGGCGGTCCGGGTGCCGATCTTGCCCCCTCCGTCGCTCGAGAAGTGGACGAACAGGAAGATCACGATGCCCGCGGTGCCGGCGAGCAAGAGCCCGATCAACGCCTTGGTGCTGCTGGACATGCTCATCGAAACCTCATCGAAACCGCAGGAGCGAAGGTTCTAGATCATCGGGGGGGACGAAGCCGAGCAATTCGAGAACCGTTGCCGTGACGTTGGCAATACCCGCGGTCTTGGCACGCTCGGGATCGATCTCGTAGCGGTCGGCGCGCGCCGGATCGTGGATCAAGAATGGCACGGGGTTCAACGTGTGGCTGGTCTTTACCACGGGCTGGCCCGTCTTCTGGTCGCGCTCGACGCGGCCGCGCTTGTCGTGCTGGTACATCTCGTCGGCGTTGCCGTGGTCCGCGGTAACCACAAGGATTCCGCCCAGTTCGTCCACAGCGCGGCGCAGTCGCGCGAGCTGGAGATCGACCGCCTCGACCGCGAGCACCGTGGCGTCGAACGCCCCCGTATGTCCCACCATGTCGCCATTGGCATAGTTGACCCGCGCGAACCGGTGCTTGCCGGTGCGCAGCTCGGCGATCAACCGGTCGGTGATCTCGGCCGCCTTCATCCACGGCCGCTGCTCGAACGGCACGATGTCCGAGGGGATCTCGATGTAGGTCTCGGTGCCATCATCGAACATCCCGCTGCGGTTGCCGTTCCAGAAGTAGGTGACGTGGCCGTACTTCTGGGTCTCGGAGATCGCGAGCTGGGGCACCCTCGCCGCGGCGAGGATCTCGCCCATCGGGCGATCGATCGCCGGCGGGCTGACCAGGTACTGCTTCGGGATGTGGAGATCGCCGTCGTACTCCATCATGCCGGCGTAGAGCACGTCCGGATGGCGCACCCGCGGGAACGCCGCGAGCTCCCGCTCCTCGAACGCGCGCGAGATCTCGATCGCGCGGTCGCCGCGGAAGTTGAACATCACCACCGCGTCGCCATCGACGATCGGCGCCGGCGGCGCGACCACGAATGGCGGTAGATCCTGGTCGATGATCCCGGGGCGCTCGGCGCGGAAGGACTCGATCGCCTCGCGCGCCGACGCGAACTGCCGGGCATCGGCGAGCACGTGGGTGTGCCAGCCGCGCTCGACCATCCCCCAGTTCGCCTCGTAGCGATCCATCGTGATGGTCATGCGGCCGCCGCCCGAGACGATCCGCGCGTCGATCCCGGCGGAGCGCAGCGTGGCGAGGAACCTCTCGGTGCGATCGACGTAGTCGAGCGCGCTGGTCGGCGGGACGTCGCGGCCATCGAGCAGTGCGTGGACGTACAGCTTCTTGCAGCCGGCCTGGGCCGCGTGATCGAGCAGCGCCTCGAGGTGATCGAGGTGGGAGTGCACGTTGCCATCGGACAGCAGGCCCAGGAAGTGGATCGCGCCGCCGCGCAGCCCGCGCTCGACGACGCGCTTCCACACCGCGCCCTCGAACAGCGCGCCCGAGGCGATCGCCCTGCCGACCAGCTTCGCGCCCTGATCGTAGATCTTGCCCGCGCCGAGCGCGTTGTGGCCGACCTCGCTGTTGCCCATGTCGTCGTCGCTCGGCAGGCCGACCGCGCGCCCGTGCGCGCGCAGCTCGGCGCGCACCCCGGGGACCCAGAGCGCATCGAGCGTCGGCGTCGCGGCGATCGCGACCGCATCGGCCTCGTCGCCTGCGCCGCGTCCGATGCCGTCCATCACGACGAGTACGACGGGGCCTCGAGGAGCGTGCTGGGAGTGCGGCCGGAGCGACGACATGCTCGACGGACTCTACCCCGGAGTCGTGCGCCGTGCCGCGTGCGAGCGATCCCGAGCCACACCGCGCGCGCTGCTACGCGCGCTGCGCCACCAGCGCGCCCGTCCACCATTCGTAGTCGCGGCCCAGCTTGTCGTCGTCGGGGAAGAACACCAGGTAGCTCATCGCGTCGTAGGCGAGGAAGCTCGGGCGCCCGCCGAGATCGTGGCCGATCTGATGGACCGCGCGCCACGTCCCGGTGTTGAAGTACACCGCCGGCTTGCCGTCGATCGTGCCGAGCGGCTGCATCGAGGGGAAGTGCGAGTGGCCGTTGACCACGAACCGCAGGCCGCGCCGGCGGGCCAGCTCGGTCGCAGCGAACGTCGACATCTTGCCGTCGAAGCTGTGCTGGAAGAACCGGTACAGCTGGGTGAGCTTCTCGTCCGAGCCGTGCGCGATCAGCCGGTTGCGCGACAGCTCGAGCAGTAGGCGCAGCTTCTTGCCGAGATCGAGCGAGAACGTGCGGTGCTGGCTCGACAGCCACCGCCGCACGAACTCGTTGGCGAGGAACTCCTCGACCACGTCGTTCCACACCTGGCCCATCGGGCGCAGCAGCTCGCGGCGGATGATGCTCTGCTGGCGCACCCACGCCGGCACCGCGTAGACCGGGCGCACGTCGTCGATGTCGTCGATCTGCTCGATCCCCGGGTGATCGGCGCCGACCATCGCGCGCAGCTGGCGCGGGAACTTGAGGATCAGCTCCGAGCCGATCGCGTCGCCGATCGTCGCGTCGCCTTCGGGGCTCGCGTTGATCGGATCGCCGATGTTGCCGTGGTACGCGAGCACGCCGTGCTCGCGGAACTCGAGCTCGTCGTGCAGCTCGAGCCGGTCGCCGCCGGTCAGCGCGCGCGACACCGCGAGCCGCGCCGCCGGCGAGGTCTTGAGCAGCCGGTCGTGGTTGCCGACCACGTAGTGGATCGTCAGCTCGCCGGTCGCGACGCGCTCGCGGATCGCCGCGAAGAACCCCGCCTCGCGCTCGATCGTCTCGGCGACGATCCGCTCGACGTTCTTGACCACGCCGTTCGTGGAGGCGCCGTGGTACGGCCGGTGCCGCCCCTCGAACCACGACGGCGAGCGCACGAGATCGAACAGATCGCCGACGATGCACAGCTCGGCCGGGCGCTTGCCTCGCGCGATCGAGATCCGCTGCCAGAACCGCGCGAACTGTTCGGCGCGCGAGATCGCCGCGCCGTGCAGCCGATCGGTCAGGTGGATGTCGCTGACGAAGATGAGCAGCGGACGATCGGCCATCCCTCGATCATCTCACAGCAGCGTGCGAACCTCCGGGCGATGGGGATGACCTGCAGGATTTGCCAGAAGTCGCCCGCGCGAGCTGTCCGCGCGAGGCAATGACTACGTGACGCAGGTGGCCGCGCCGATGGTTGCGACCCACGCGGTGCACACCAAGGCCAACTTCCTGCTCGAGGGCCACGGCGTGCTCGAGATGTACATCTGCGCCCGCTGCGGGTTCATCGAGTGGTACTGCCAAGACCCGGAGTCGATCCCGATCGGGCCGGAGTACATGACCGAGATCATCGACCACGCGCCCGACGAGCCGTACCGGTAGCCGGCGATCGCGGTCAGCGGGCGGCGGGGCGCACGGCGCGGATCACTTCGGCGCGGGCTTGGAGGCGCCGCCCTGCGGCTGCTGCTGCTGCTGATCGGCGTCGACCACGCGGTAGTCCTTGACGCTGCGCGGGTCGAACTCGAACCAGCTCGCCTGGATCGGCTTCTCGAAGTCCGGCGTGAAGAACCGGAAGTGGTTCACGTTGTTCGACGAGTCGACGATCACCGACTGGGTCACGTGGGAGTCGGTGGGCGACACCACGAGGTACAGGTTCTTGTACTGCGCCGACGGGCTCTTCGGCGTCAGCTTCAGCACGTACTCGCCCTTGGCGCCGTACTTGCCGGAGGTGTCGAGCGCGGCGTTGAACTCGGACTTGAGGTCGCCCTTGCCGTACAGGAACGACACCACGACCGGCATCAGGTCCTGCTCGAGGTTCTTCTTCACGACCTGCTTGTTGTCGTGCTCGACGACGTACAGGCTCTTGCCGTTCGAGATGAAGCTCTTCTTGACGACGACCTTGCTGTTCTTCTTCTCGAGGTAGTCCCAGCGCATCTTGCCGGGCTTGAGGATCCACAGCGTGCCGTCGCTGGTCTTGGTGCTGCCGAACGTGTCGTTGGTGACCGCCTGCCGGAACTGCGCCGTGACCTGCTGGATCTTCGCGTAGAACTGCTGCACGCGATCGACGAGCTCGCTCGCGGTCGGAGTGGTGGCGGCGGCGGCGGCGGTCGGCGCGGCGACCAGCGGCGCGGTCGTCACGACCTGAGCCACCTGGGTCACCGGGGCGGCGGGCGCGGCCGGCGCGGCCGGCGCGGCGATCGGAGCGGTGCCGAGCAGCGTGCGAGTGAGGAGGCCGAGGAAGTCGATCATGGGGTCATTCTCCGAACTGGGTGCCGAACCAGCACCTTGGCCATGGGACGCACGGCGAGGGCGCGGGATTCATGCGCGGAAGTCCTTGGTCCGGCTGGTGGTAGCACGGGGCGTGGTTGGTTACCCTACTCCGGTGAGACCGCTGTGCCCGGCTGTCGCATTCCTGGTCGCGTGTGGTTCGGCCACGCCCCGACAGCGGATGGCCGATCCGCCGGCCGCGCGCGCCGAGCTGGCCGAGGACGTTCGCTACGTCCCGAGCTACGGCCAGCCGGAGCTGACGCGCGCGCTGATCACCGAGCGGGCGGGAGAGTCACGCGCCGAGCGCACCATCGCCGAGCTCGAGGCCAAGGACGGCCGCGATGTCCCGACCGAGGATCGCCTGCGCGTCGCGATCGCGGATCTCGGCGTGCGGCGGCGGTTCATCGCGAGCCTCGAGGCCTGCGAGCGCGCCGGGAGCGATTGTCCGCCGCGGCTCGATGATCCGGCGTGGTCGTTCGACCCCGATCCGGACGTGCCCGCCGCTCCGCCGCTCGACGCACCGCTGCGATTCGACGAGGGATCGTGGCGCGCGATCGCGAGCGAGCTGCACGGCCGCGCGTGCGCGTGCCGCACGATCTCCTGCGTCGATAGCGTCGGCGTGGCGATCGATCAGCTCGAGCCGCGGCCGATGAAGCAGGTGCAGGGCGACGAGCTCGCGAGCGCGTCGATCACGCGGGCGCGCGAGTGCCTGTTCCGGCTGCGCGGCCGCGCCGGGCGCTGAGCTGCGCTGATCACAGCTCGAACGTGCCCTGGATCACCGGGTTGCCGTAGTCGTCGGCGCCCGCGGGCCAGCCGCCGGTGCGCACCTCGAGGTTCGGGAGCGGCCGGCACACGCCGATGCCGTGCGAGTGGCCACACAGCACGGTGATCTGCATGCCCGGGTTGCGCTCGGCGTACGCCGCGAGCACCTCGCCGGTGGCGATACAGGTGAACCACGGCAACCAGCGCGGCTCCGAGGGCTCGCCGGCGTACACACACGCCTCGGGGAACGGTGGCACGTGGGTCAGCACCAGCAGCTCGCGGGTTGGCGGCACGCGATCGAGTTGGTCGCGCAGCGCGCGCGCCTCGTTCGCGCCCAGCCGCTGCAGCATCTCGAGCCGCGAGGCGCGATCGTCGCGCGACTTGCGGAAGTCCTCGATCAGCTTCCAGTCGGATAGCTTGACCGTCGACTCGAGATCTCCGCACCGCGCGTCGCCCCAGCCATCGACGCCCACGAGGACCAGCCGCTCGGTCAACCACAGCGGCTCGGCGGCCGGCAGGTAGCGGCCGTGCCGGGGCGCGCGCTGCACCAGGTCGCGCACGATCCGGATCGACGACCGGTAGTAGTCGTGGTTGCCCAGCACGAAGTAGACCTGCGCGCCAGTGAGCTCGCCCAGCTCGTCCACGAACCGCACCACCGAGTCGGACTCCGCGATGTCCCCGGTGAGCAGCAGCGCGTCCGGCCGCTCGGCGCGCACGCGCTCGTAGAACTGCTGCAGCGCGAGCGGCCGCAGGAAGTTCAGGTGAGTGTCGGTGAGCCAGGTGGCTCGCACGCCGGTGAGCCTACCGCGCGACCGGCCATTCGAGGTAGGACGTCGGTCATCATGGACGCTCGCTCACCCGCCCACGAGGTCTCGGAAGAGGCCCGGCGGCTCCATCGACTGTTCGCGGACCAACCCGCGCAGCTGATCCTGTACCTCGCGAACCAGATCGCGACGGTGAAGACCTACGCGCAGATCCTGGTCGGTCTGTGCGGCCTCACGATCACGGTGACCGGCTTCTCGGGCGCCCACATGATCCGCGCCGGCTCGATCGCCGCTGGCCTGATGGTGGCCGGCATCGCGTTCGTCGTGATCGGCCTGGTGATCTGCATCCGCACGATCACCCTCTTGCAGTGGGTCAGCCAGGAGCTGCGCGACGATCTGGTCGATACCGCGATCATCGTGATCCGGCGCCGCAACCGCCAGCAGCGCGCCCTCGGCCGCGCCGCGGTCGCCGTCGCGGCGGGCCTGATCTGCTACCTCGGCGCGGTCTCGCTCGCCGCGGTCATCAACGCGAACTTCGTGAAGTGATCACGCTCCCGCGACCAGCACCTCGCGCTTGTTGGTGTGGTCCGGCGGGCTGACCACGCCCTGCTTCTCCATCTCCTCGACCAGGCGCGCCGCGCGGTTGTAGCCGATGCGCAGCTGGCGCTGGACCCACGAGATCGAGGCGTTGCGGGTGGTCGTGACGATGTACACCGCCTTGTCGTACATGTCGTCGTCGCTCTTGCCGCTCGGCATGCCGGACGCGTCGCCGCCACCCTCGCCCTCCTCGTCGCGCGGCTTGAGGATGTCGAGGTTGTAGACCGGGCGGGCCTGCGTCTTCAGGTAGTCGACGACGCGGTGGATCTCCTCCTCGTCGACGTAGCAGCCGTGGAGGCGCTGCGGCGCGGCGCCGCGATCCGAGAACAGCATGTCGCCGGCGCCGAGCAGCGCCTCGGCACCGGTCTGGTCGAGGATCGTGCGCGAGTCGATCTTCGACGCCACCGAGAACGCGATCCGCGACGGGAAGTTCGCCTTGATGAGGCCGGTGATCACGTCCACCGACGGGCGCTGGGTGGCGAGGATCAGGTGGATGCCACACGCGCGGGCCTTCTGGGCGATCCGCGCGACGCTGGTCTCGACCTCCTTGGGCGCGCACATCATGAGGTCCGCGAACTCGTCGATCACGACCACGATGTACGGCAGGCGGTGGGGCGGGGCGGTGACCAGCTTCTCGCGCTGATCGGCCTCCTCGGGGGAGTCGGCGGAGACCGCCTTGCCCAGATCGTCCTCGAGCGCGCGCTGGGCCGCCTCGGCCGCGGCGCGCAGCTTGTCGGCCTCGAGCTTGGCGAGCTGCTTGCCGACCTTGTCGTTGAAGCCGCCGATGTCGCGCACGCCGGCCTGCGCGAGCAGGTCGTAGCGGCGCTCCATCTCCTCCACGGCCCAGCGCAGCGCGAGGTTGGCCTTCTTCGGATCGGTGACCACCGGCAGCAGCAGATGCGGGATGCCCTCGTAGATCGAGAGCTCGAGCATCTTGGGGTCCACCATGATCATGCGGACGTCTTCGGGGCTGCAGTGATAGAGCAGGCTCGTGATGAACGCGTTGACCGCGACCGACTTGCCGGAGCCGGTGGTGCCGGCGACCAGGAGGTGCGGCATGCGCGCGAGGTCGACCACCGCGGGGCCGCCCTCGATGTCCTTGCCGACCGCCATCGGCAGCTTCGCGCGGCCCTTCATGAACGTGTCGTCGGCGACGATCTCCTTGAGGAACACCTTATCGCGCGACTTGTTCGGCACCTCGATGCCAACCGCGGCCTTACCGGGGATCGGCGCGACGATGCGCACGCGCAGCGCCTCGAGCGCGAGCGCGAGGTCGTCGGTGAGGTTCACGATCTTGTTGACGCGCGTGCCGGGGGCCGGCGCGAACTCGTACATCGTGACGACCGGGCCGGGGCGGATCGCGACGACGTCGCCCTTGACGCCGTAGTTCTCGAGCGTCTGGGTGAGCTTGGCCGACAGCTCGAGCATCGCCGTGCGGTCGACGGTGTTCTGCGAGCTCGCGTCGTAGTTGAGCAGCTGGATCGAGGGCAGCTTGTACTCGCCCTCGCCGAGCTTGATGAACGACTGGCGCTCGGCCTCGGCGGCCTTCTCCTTGGCGGCCATCGCCGCCTTGTCGGCGTTCTTGAACCGCGACTCGACGATCATCGGCCCGGCGCCCGCGGCGGACGTGGCGTCGGTGGGCTCGTCGACGACCACCAGCTCGGGCTTCCGCGGGTCGGACTTCGCGTCGGCCTTCGCATCGGCCTTGGCATCGGCCTTGGCCTCGGCCTTGGCATCCGGCTTGGCCGCCTCGACCTTCACCTCGGTCCGGTCGTCGTCGCCGGCCTGGGTGCCGCTCGGGAACCGCGTGCGCTTGGCGCGCTTCGGCGGCTCGACGATCGTGTCGTCCGCCGCGCCCATCGCCGGCGCGTGCTCGACGATGATCGGCCCGGCGAGATCGACCTCGGTCTGCGCCTTGTCGCGCTTCCGCGACTTCTTCGCCTCGCCGCGCTCGATGATCACCGGATCCGCCACGCGGTCGGTCTCGCCGAGCTCGAGCACGTCGTCGTCCTCCTCCTCGTCCTCGTCGTCGTGCTCGCGGCGCTCCGGGAGGATCGCGCCGAACACGTCGGCCCAGAACCCGGCGAACGCGAACACCGCGCGCTTCACCGCGCCGAACGCGCTGCCGAGCACCCGGCCGATCGCGCGCAGCACGTCGCCCATGCGGAGCGGCGTGGCGACCACGACCGCGACCACGAGGCCGATCACACCGAGCATCGCGGTGCCGGCGGTGCTGATCACCGCGCGCAGCACCTCGGCGAGGTGCTCGCCGAGCAGGCCGCCCGGTCCGTGGCCGGCGACCCGGTACCCCGACGCGGCGAGGTGGACGAGCGTCGCGAGCGACACCACGCCGATCGCCGTGCCGACCGCGATCGTTCCGGGCATCACCGGAGCGCGCTCGAGCAGCAGCCGGACCGCGGTCACCGCGGCCAGCCCGATCAGGAAGTAGCCGCACATCCCGGCGATCCCGTAGAACAGGCCGGCGCTCGACCGCCCGAACGGGCCCATCACCATCGCCCCGGCCTGGAGCGAGAGCATCGCTACCAGGAGGAACAAGGTGGCGCCCAGCCCGATCACCCCGAGGACCTCTCGCTTCCGATCGTCCCCCGAACTGGCGGATGTATCTCGAATCTTTCGGTTCTTCGACATAGAAGGCCCCCGAGTTGCCCGGAGCATCTTATCCTACATGCACCGATACGAGCGCCCAAGTTTTTCGATCGCGACCATAACGCTTCGCGTCAGAGAGATCCCCGACTCCGGCGCGCCGGCCCCGGGCGGTTCCGTCACCCTGGAGGCATGGCCACGCGCGGCAGCCTCCGCGAGCTCGATCCGCTCGCCGATCTGAAGCGCCGAGTCGGCGGCGAGTCGACCGATCGTGCGCGCGCGTTCTGGAGCCGCTACCTGCGCGAGGCCGCGGCTGCGCGTTCGGCCACCGCGCCGATGGCGCGGATCCGGGCGTGCGTCCAACAGTGGTCGGCCGACCACGAGCTCGTCAGGCACCCGCCTGCGGTGGCCCGGCAGATCGCGCTCGCGCTGATCGCGGAGCCGACGACCGAGGACAAGCTCGCCGGCATCCTGGTGCTCCAGGACGTGCTGGGCGACCAGCTGCGCGCGACCGATCTGCCGGCGTTCGCGCAGCTGTTCGCGGCCGGCCACCTCGCGGACGGCCGCGTCGTCGACTGGTTCTGCACCAGGGTGCTCGCGACGATGCTCGAGCGCGCGCAGGCCCGCGCCGAGATCGCGCGCGCGCTCGCCGGGTGGCGGACGGCCGAGACCCCGTGGCAGCGTCGCGCCGCCTGCGTCGCGTTCACCCGGCTGGCGCCGCGTGGCGAGGCGGCGCTCGCCGGCCTCGTCGACGTGGTGCTCGAGGTGTGCGCGACCGTGGTGTGGTCGAACGAGCGGTTCGATCAGACCGCCGTCGGCTGGGTGCTGCGCGAGCTGTCGCGCGCCGAGCCGCTGCGGGTCGAGCGGTTCTTCCGCCGCTACGCGCGGCTGATGTCGAGGGAGTGCGCGCGCTGCGTGGTGGCCCGGCTACCGGAGGCGCGCCGCCGCGAGCTACTCGTGCTGCACAAGCGCGCGACCTCGCTCGGGCCGTGAGATGTTCCGGGCATGGGCATGGATCGATACGTGCGGGGCAATCAGGAGCTGTGGGACGAGTGGACCGACATCAACGTCCGCTCGGAGTTCTACGACGTCGCAGGGTTCAAGGCGAACACGCCGCCGCTCGACCCCGAGGTGCGCGAGGTGCTCGGGCCGCTCGAGGGCAAGTCGGTGCTCCATCTGCAGTGCCACTTCGGGATGGACACCCTGCGGATCGCGACCGAGGCGCGCGAGGTCACGGGGATCGACTTCTCGGAGCGCGCGGTCGGCCAGGCGCGCCAGCTCGCCGGAGATCTCGGGATCCCCGCGCGGTTCGTGCAGTCCGATCTCTACGACCTGCCGCGCGTGCTCGACGGCCAGTTCGACGTCGTGTTCACGTCGTACGGCGTGATCGGCTGGCTGCCGGATCTCGCGCCGTGGGGCAGGATCATCGCGCGCTA
Source organism: Kofleriaceae bacterium (assembly GCA_051952595.1). Classification (GTDB taxonomy): domain Bacteria; phylum Myxococcota_A; class Polyangia; order Haliangiales; family Haliangiaceae; genus JABFXX01. The sequence goes on along the minus strand of JBQCJR010000321.1, from coordinate 6,238 downwards.
CCTCGCGCCGGGCGGCCGGTTCGCGATGGTCGAGGCGCACCCGACGATGTGGATGTACGACGGCGAGGCGCCCGAGCTGCGGATCCGCTACCCGTACTTCCACGTCGACGAGCCGGTCATCGAGCCGCCGACCACCGGCAACTATGCCGATCCAACCGCGCCGGTGACCAAGTCCGCGTACACGTGGTCGCACTCGATGTCGGACATCGTGATGTCGCTGATCGATGCCGGGCTGCGGATCGACGAGCTGCGCGAGCACCGCCACGTGGTGTGGAAGGCGTTCCCGTTCCTCGTCGAGGAGAGCCGGCACCGGTGGCGGATGCCGCCGGACCGGCCGGAGATCCCGCTCCTGTTCTCGCTGCGCGCGAGCCGCCCGGGCTAGTCGCGCGCTAGCAGGCGGTCTCGATCGGCTCGCACGCGGCGGGCTTGGCGACCTTCCACCAGCTGGTCGCCGGGCGCATCGTGCCGGCGGCGGCGCAGGTGAGATCGAGCTTCAGCTGATCGACCGCGCTGCCCAGCGCGTCGAGGCAGCGCACGAGGTCCGAGATCGGCGAGGCGCAGCCGGCGGGCGTGGCGGACACCATGGCGCAGCTGGCCTGATCGAGGATCTGGTCGATCTGGAACTGCACCGCGACCGGCTGCTCGGCGACGCACGCCGAGACCGCGGCGTTGCATGCCGCGGCGTCCTGGGTGGTCTGCAGCGCGTACGCCGTGCACGCGGTCTTGATCAGCCGCGACGTGCGATACGCGTCGGCGACGTGGGTGTCGAACGCGTTGCACAGGTTCGTGTAGCCGGCGGTGCCGATCGACGTGAGCGGCTGTGCCTGGTCGATGTCCGGCGGGACCCACGAGGGGTCGTCACCACAGGCGGGGAGACACAGCGCGACGGCGAGCACGAGGGTACGTCTGGGCACGTGGGACGTGCATCGTCGCACATCCCGCCCGGGCGCGTCGCGACGGACGTCACTCCGGGTGCGCCTCGGGGAACGGCGCCTCGGGATCGATGTCCGGGTCGCCGACCCGCCCCTCGACGTTGGGATCGAAGTCGCGATCGATCGCGGCGTCCGAGGCGACCACCCCGGTGGGCTCGTCGGCGGTGCGCTCGGCGAAGTAGCGGGTCACCGCCTCGGCGGCCTTGCGATTCATGCCGGGCGCCCGGGCCAGCTCGTCGAGCGAGGCCTGGCGCACCGCACGCACGCTCCCGAAGTGCTTGAGCAGGCGCTGGCGGCGGGTCGCGCCGATCCCGGGGATCGAATCGAGCTCGCTGCGTAGGCTCGCCTTGCTGCGGCGGTCGCGGTGGAACGTGTTCGCGAACCGGTGCGCCTCGTCGCGGATCCGGGCGAGCACGTACAGCTCGGGAGAATTCGGACGCAGCGCGATCGAGTCCTTGGTGTTGCGCCGGTAGATCCGGTCCGGCGCGCTGCCGGCGTCGAGCTCGCGCTCCTTCGCGAGGCCGATCACCTCGAGCCCGGTCTCGCCGCCGAGCGGCACGCCGAGATCGGTGAGCGCGGCGATCGCCATGCCGAGCTGGCCCTTGCCGCCGTCGATCACCAGCAGGTCGGGGCGCGCCCACGCCGGATCGTCGGTCTGGCTGCGCCGGAACCGGCGGGTCAGGACCTCGTACATCGCGGCGAAGTCGTTGTTGTCGACGGTGCGGATCTTGAACTTGCGGTAGAAGCTGCGCGCCGGCACGCCGTCGACGAACGTCACCATCGACGCCACGGTGTCGGTGCCCTGGATGTGCGCGATGTCGAAGCACTCGATCCGGCGCGGCGGGCGCGCGAGGTGGAGCCGCGCGGCGACCTTGGCGAGTAGCGCCTCGGCGTCGCCGTCCTTGCTCTTGCGCGAGGTCGCCGAGGCGGCGGCGTTGCGATCCGCGAGCTCGACCAGGCGCGCCCGCGTCCCGCGCCGCGGCTCGACGATCCGCACCTTCTTGCCGCGCGCGGTGCCGAGCCACTCGGCGAGCACCTCGCCGTCCTCGAGCTCGACGCCGACCACGACCTCGTCGGGGATGAACGTGCCGGTCGCGTAGTACTGCTGGAGGTGCTCGGTGATCACCGCGGCGTCGGGGAGCTCCTGATCCTTCTGCTGGAACGCGCGCCGCCCGACCAGCTTGCCGGCGCGCACGAACAGCACCACGACCTCCACGCAATCGGCCTCGCGGAACAGCCCCCACACGTCCTGATCGACGAAGTCGTCCTGCACGATGTGCTGCTTGTCGAGCGTGCGCTCGACGGCGGCGAGCGAGTCGCGGACCACCGCGGCGTTCTCGAAGTCCTCGGCGGCGGCGCGCGCCTCCATGCGGGTGCGCAGGCGATGGAGCAGCTCGGCGTTCTTGCCGCCGAGGAACATCTTCACGTCGTCGACCTGCTCGGCGTACGCCTCCGGCGTCACGTCGATCGCGCACGGCCCGGAGCACCGCTTGATCTGGTACTGCAGGCACGGCCGGCCGCGGGTCTCGAGCACGTGATCGGTGCAGGTGCGGAGCTGGAAGTGGCGGTTGAGCGTGCGCAGGGTCTCGCGCGCGGAGGTCGCCGAGTGGTACGGCCCGAAGTAGCTCGCGCCGTCGTCGCGGATGTTGCGCACCACCTCGACCCGCGGGAACAGCGCGCGCTTGCGGCTCGGCTCGGCCGTGGCGTCGTCGCCGGTGGGGGCAGGCGTGCGCGCCGGATCGACCAGCCGCAGCACCAGGTACTGCTTGTCATCCCGCAGCTTCACGTTGAACCGCGGCTGGTGCTTCTTGATCAGGTGGTTCTCGAGGAGCAGCGCCTCCTTCGACGACGACACCACGATGGTCTCGACGTCGGCGACCGCCCGGCCGAGGAACCCGGCGGCGACGAAGAACCGCTCGTCGCCACCCTCGCGGAAGTACTGGCGCACCCGCGTGCGCAGGTTCTTCGCCTTGCCGACGTAGATCACCGTGCCCCGCGCGTCCTTGAACAGGTAGACGCCCGGCTCGGTCGAGATGCGGTCGAGGACCTCACCGGCGAGCATGCGCGCACCTTAGCAAGCGCGGCCGCGGCTCAGGAGATCGTGGAGCGCCGCCGAGGCGATAGCTGACAGCGTTTGGTCAGAGAATGTGGCAGTCGTTCAGCGTCACCAGGATCAGGATGGTGAACAGCACCATCATGCCGCCCATGTGGACCATCGCCTCGATCTTGGGGTTCGCGCGGCGCCGGGTGACCATCTCGTAGATGAGGAACACCAGCCGGCCGCCATCGAGCGCGGGCAGCGGCAGCAGGTTGAACAGGCCGAGGTACACGCTCAGCATCATCAGCAGCTCGATCCCGCTGACCCAGCTGTAGCTGAACGCCTTGCGGAACTCGTCGACGATCCGCACCGGGCCGCCCGGGTCCGCCTTCTCGGCGCCGGTGACGATGTCGTACAGCCCCTTGCCGATCATCTTGGTCTGCTCGACGGGGTACTCGAGCGCGCGGCCGGCGGCCTCGAGGATGCCGATGTCGACGACCTCGACCTGGACCACCGGGCGGATCCCGAGCAGGAAGATGCGCTTGCCGTCCTTGTCGGTATCGGCGCGTGGCGTGATCGTCACCTCGCGCGTGGCGCCGGCGCGCTGGACCTGCAGCTTGATCGGCGCGCCCTCCTTCTTGGTCACGCGCTCGGTGAGGCTCTCGCCGACCCCGGGCTGGAGCGCCACGTCGTCGACGGCGAGGATGCGATCGCCGGGCTCGAGCTTGCCAACGGCGTCGTAGTTCGGCATCACGTCGTGGACGCCGAGCCACCGCTCGGCGCTGTTCACGCCGTGGAAGCTGAACAGCGCGAACGCGAGCACGACCGCGGACAGGTAGTTGGTGGCCGGGCCGGCGAAGATCGTCAGGAACCGCTGCCACGCGGGGCGGTTCGGATAGGCGCGGGCGTCGTCGGGATCGACGTCCTCGATGATGTTCATCCCGCGGATCTCGACGAACCCGCCGAACGGGATCGGCGCGAGCTGGAACGTCGTGCCGCGCTTGTCGCGACGCTTCAGCAGCCCGGGGCCGAACCCGATGCTGAACTTCTCGACGTGCATCCCGCACCAGCGCGCCACGAGGTAGTGGCCGGCTTCGTGAACGACGACCAGGAAGCCGAGCGCGACGATCGCAAGAACGTAGTACCAGAACACTGGGGTCGACTATAGCAGCGCGATCGCGGGGCCGCCGCTCGAGGGCCCTAGGCGATCCGCGCGAAGGCCCGGAACCGCGCGACCCGTCCGACGGCGGAGGTCGCGGCGACGCCGCTCGGGCCCTGCATGCGCAGCGAGAGCTGGTGGCCCTGGAGCCGCTTGGCGAGCCGGCTATGCATCGCCGCGCCGACGAGCCGCGCGCCGCGGAACGCCGCGAGCGAGCGGATGCGATGCGCGACGGTGAACCGGCCGAGCGCGACCTCGGCGTCGCCCTCGCCCTCGAGCAACCGGCGACACGCGTCGCCGGCGCCGTCGAGCGCGGCGCTCGCGACATCGGGGGTCGCGACGAGCAGCAGTGCGCCCTGTGCACGCGCGGCTCCGACGTCCACGCCGCGCCCTCGGCCGGAGGCGTGGGTCACCCGGAGCTCGGGGACCTCGGCGCGCAGCAGCGCGAGCACGGCGTGCGAGTTGTCGCCGGAGTCCTCGTCGATCGCGAGAATCTCGAAGCTGAGTCCGAGCCCGCGCAGGTGCTCGGCGGTGCGTCGTACGGCGATCCCGACGGCCTCCTCGTCGTCACCAAACGGCAGGATGACGGAGACGTCGTACCGGGGACTGTCGGACATCGACTCGGCGAATAGCAGCAACCGTGCCGCGGTGGACTCGGGTGTCAGTGCGAGGGGTGAGCGCCAGATCGTCACGTGATTGCCACGAGTTGGGCACCGTGCGCGCGGCGAATGGTCCGACCATCCGGCGTCCTGGTGCGAAGCCTGCTACGCAGCCGGCTGTCATTCGTTACGCAGTAACCGCTCCGCGACGCCGCGCCACTCGAGGTGGGAGACCGCACGACGCAGCTCGTGGGGCGAGGGTGGGTGGATGAGGGTGCGATCGATCGCGCGCGCGAGCGCGGGTGGATCGTCGGGAGGCACGAGGTGTACGGCGTCGAGCGCGCCGAGCCCTCCGACGCGCGACGCGACCACCGGCACGCCGGCGGCGAGCGCCTCGACGGCGATCATCGGCGCGCCCTCGGTGCGGCCGCCGGGCGTGACCCGCGACGGTACGACGACGACGCTCGCGGCGCGCAGCAGTTGATCGCGGCGCGTGGTGTCGACCTCGCCGAGGAACTCGATCGCGGCGTGGCCGCGGGCGCGCTCGCGGAGCGAGGCTAGCTCGGGCCCGCGCCCGGCGATCACCAGGCGGGCGCGCGCGCGGAGCTGCGCGAACGCGGCGAGCGCCACGTCGACGCCCTTGATCGGGACGAGCCGCGCCGCGATCAGGATCATCGGTGGATCGCCGGGCGCGCGATCGAGCGCGCCGAACCGGGCCAGGTCGAGCCCCATGGGCTGGATCACAGCGTCGTCGAGCCAGCGCGCGAGCCCGGGCGCGGCGCCGCGCGCGATCGCGCGCAGGTCCTCGCTGACAAACGCGAGCCGGGCGCCGCGCAGCCGCAGGGCGTGGAGCGTGGGGGCGAGCAGGCCGAGCCGGCGCAGGGTGTGGACATCGCCGCCGTGCGCGATCGCCAGCAGCGGCGCGCCGGTGGGCAGCGCGGCGAGCGCCGATGGCACCAGCCAGTGGGCGATCGCGGTGTCCCATCCGCGCGACCGGCGGGCGACCGCGGCGCCGAGCCGCGCGGTGAACGAGATCGCGGCGGCCCCGGCGCGCACCGGCGAGCGCTCGAGCAGGTCGGGCGCGCCGCCGCGGTAGAACAGCGAGCCTGGGATGCGCAGCACGCCGGGGGGCGAGGGCTCGGTCTCCGGCGTGTGCTCGCCGGCGGCGATCACCTCGACGTGGTGGCCGAGCGCGCGCAGCGCCTCGACGTGGCCCTCGACGAAGCTGCCCGCCGGATCGCCCGGCGAGCGCGGATACGACGTCGTGACGACGCCGATCCGCCGCGTGGTCATTCCTCGACCTGGGGGCGGCCCATCGGGCGCGTGGTGCGGCGGCGGGCCTGCGCGGCGAGCCGGTTGCCCCACGAGCGCAGCAGCACCCACGGGATCGGGTGGAGCGCGGTGCCGAAGTTGATCCCGCTCTTCCAGTGCTCGCCGTAGATCGGGCGCACCGGGACGTCGGCGACCCGCATGCCGGCGACGTGCAGGCGCGACAGCAGATCGTTGGGAT
>JBQCJR010000320.1:0-21014 GCA_051952595.1 Kofleriaceae bacterium | reverse complement strand
GCTGGGGGGCCGCGGGGCGCGCGTGGTTTTCTGCTAGGCACCCGGTCCGGTGTGCTTCGCCACAAATTGGGGCGCGGCCCCGCGCAGCAGGTCGCCGGCGTGGGCGCAGCCTCGGCGAGCTGCGACGAGGCCGCAGCGGCGCGATCGTTGCTAGGCTCGGCGCCGGAGATGTCGGCCATCCAGTCGCTGCTGCGGGTGATGATCCTGCGAGATGCCGAGGCGATCATCCTCGAGGCGGACAAGGTCCCGAGCCTGCGGCGCCGCGGCCAGATCGAGGCGCTCGCGATGCCCGCGCTCGATCCGAAGCTGCTCGCCGACTTCGCCGGGCCGCTCGTCGAGGGCCGCGGCGTCGAGGACTGGCCGGCGATCGTGCCGTTCCGCGACCCCGACGGCGCCGCGTACCAGTGCACGATCGACAAGGTCCCCGCCGGGCTCCGCGTCGTCGCGCGACCGGCCCGGACGCCGGCCGTGCCCGCCGCGACCGCCGCGACCTCGCCCGCAGCGCCCGCGCCCGCAGCGCCGGCCGAGCGGCCTCGCGCGTGGTGGGCCCAGCCCTCGACGCGCGCGACCACACCGGCCGCGCCCGCGCCCTCCCCCGCGGCGGCGACCACCGCGGCGCCGGCCACGCGGGCGCCCGTCGCAGCGTCGGACGACCACGAGGCCACGAGAGCCGAAGGGATCGCGCGGCTCGCCGAGTTGCTCGGCGCCGCGGTCGCGCAGGCCTACGAGCGCGCCGCGTCCGACGTGCTGCTCTCGACCGGCCAGGCGCCGCGGATCCGGCTCGACGGTCGGGTCGAGCCGCTCGACCTCGCGATCGACGACGCCGAGCTCGCGGCGTGTGTGGGTGCCCTCGGCAGCAACACCGATCACAGCCTCGAGATCTCCGGGATCCGCGTGCGCGTGCACCTGTTCGATCACCTCGCCGGCGCCGGGATCGCCGCGCGGCTGATCCGCGATCGCGTGCCCTCGCTCGGCGACCTCGGGCTGCCCCCGGAGGTCGCGTCGGTGATCGAGCACCGCGACGGCCTCGTGCTGGTCGGCGGCCCCACCGGCTCGGGCAAGTCCACCACGCTCGCCGCGCTGGTCGACCTGATCGATCAGCGGCGCGCCGCGCACATCGTCACGATCGAGGATCCGATCGAGTACCGGTTCGCCGGCCGGCGCTGCCTGATCCACCAGCGCGAGCTCGGCACCCACGTGCCCTCGTTCGCCGCCGGGCTACGCGCCGCGCTGCGCGAGGCGCCCGACGTGATCTTGCTCGGCGAGCTGCGCGATCGCGAGACGATCGCCGCCGCGCTCACCGCCGCCGAGACCGGCCACCTCGTGCTCGCGACGCTGCACGCGCCCAACGCCGCCGGCGCGATCGATCGGATCATCGATGCCTTCCCCGACGTCCAGCAGCGCCAGGTCCGCTGGCAGCTCGCCGCCGTGCTCCGCAGCGTGACCACCCAGTTCCTGCTGCCGCGCCGCGACGGCGGCCGCGCGCTCGCGCTCGAGCACGTGCCCACGACCGCCGCCGTCGCGAACCTCGTGCGCAAGGGCGAGCTGCACATGCTGCCCACCGCGATCCAGTCCGGCCGCGACGCAGGGATGATGCCGCTCGAGCGCTCGCTCGCGCGGCTGCTCGACAGCGGCACCGTGTCGCCGCAGGTCGTGCGCCGGATCGCGACGGATCACGACCTGCTCGCGGCGCTGTCGAGCAAGCTGCGCTGAGCACGCGCTCGCGATACCGTGCGCCGCGGTCCGATCCGGGCCGGCGAGGAGCGCATGTCGATCGATCTCTCCCCCTTCGAGCCCGCGATGCCGGATGCGGTGCGCGGGATCCTGGCTCAGGCGCGCGCGGGCGAGGGCGCCGCGACCGACTGGATGCGCGGGCGCGGCGACGCGGTTCCACTGCTGCGCGGCTACCCGGCGAAGTTGCCGGACGAGACCGTGGGCTGGCTCGCCGGGATCGGCATGTTCACCGACGACGACGCGCGCATGAAGCGGGTGATCCTCCGCGAGCACCACGACGCGGTGATCCCGTACGTGGTCGACGCGTTCGCGGCCGGCATCCGCGGCGGCGTACCGCCGCAGAAGCTGCAGTGGAAGCACGTCGAGGCCCTGTGCCAGCGCCTCGACGACGTGCCCCCGAGCGTGCTGTCGATCCGCGGGCTCGGCGCCACCCACGACCAGGCGCGGGTGCGCGGCGTGGCGCTGCGGCTCGCGGTCCGGCTCGGGGAGCCGGCGCGCGGGGTGCTGGAGCAGGCGCGCGCCGCGGCGCCGAGCAAGTCCCACGCGCGCAGGCTCGACCAGGCGATCGCCACGCTGTCCGGGGAGGTGCAGGCGATCGCGTCGCCACACCCACACGCGCCCGAGCACGCGTCGTTGCTCGCCCAGCTGCTCGAGGCCTGGCGGACCACGCACGATCCGGCGCTCGAGGAGGAGCTCGCGCGGCTCGGCGAGCAGCTCGCGCAGGCCCGCGGCGCGCTCGTCGCGCGATCCAAGGGCGAGCTGGAAGGTGCGTGGCTCGCGCTCGCGGGCCAGGGCGACGCCGCCGATCTCGATCGCCTGCTCGACGCGCCGTGGCCCGCCGCCTGGAAATCGGCGCTCGCGCGGGTGGACGCGCTCGCGCGCTTCGCGCCGGATCCGCGGCTCGGGCGCAAGCTCGCGCGGGTCGTGCTCGGCTACACCACCAAGGGCTCGGCGCCGCTCCAGTACGCGATCGCGTCGGCGCTCGCCGCCTCGCCGACGCCCTCCGCGCTCCCCGGGATCGGCGAGATCGAGAAGGCGCGCGGGTACTCGACGGTGCAGATCTACGCGGCCGCGCGCGCCGCGATCGCCGCGATCGAGCCGCGCCCCGCGGATCCCGAGCTGCTCGCGCGTGCACGCGGCACTGCGACGCGATCGGTCGACATCGAGGCGCTGTACGACGAGGTCGCGAAGTCACCAGGCGACCTCGGGATCCGCGCCGTGCTCGCGGATGCGCTCCAGGCGGCGGGCGACCTGCACGGCGAGCTGATCTCGCTACAGCTCGCGATCGCGGCGGGCACCGCCGGCGCCCAGGCGCGGTCGCGCGTGGCCACGCTGCTGGCGGCCAAGATCGACGAGTGGACCGGGCCCCTGCCCGACCTCGACCGGGCCTCGCGCCGGTTCGAGCGTGGCTTTCTGACCGCGGCGACGACCACGGCGACCGGCGCCGCGCTCGCCGCCTCGGCGGATCGCCGCGAGTGGGCCACCGTCGAGGAGCTGACCGCGATGGACGCGAGCGCCGAGGCCGCGCCGCTCGTCCGAAGCATGCCGCTGCTGCGGGTCCTCGTCGCCCCCGACGCGTTGATCGACGCGCTCGGCGCGGGCGCCCCGCTGCCGTCGATCCGCGTGCTCGGCGTGTGTGGGAGGTGGCGCGCGCTGCCCGCGTTCCCGAACCTGCGCGTGCTGTTCCTCCACGCGCCGCCGGACATCGCGGCGGTGCAGCGCGCGGCCGCCGACCTCGGGCTGCACGCCGTGGTCTACCAGGCCGGATCGTTCCCGGCGATGGAGCAGATCGCGCGGGTCCGCCGCGCCGGCCCGCGCGAGACCCGCATCGTGGCGGTCCACTCGCGCCAGGGGTACGCCCCCGACTTCGTCGATCCCGAGGGGTGGCGCGTGCGGCTGTCGCGCGACAGCGACCACGCGGACGTGTCGTGGGGCGGCGGGCACGCCTATCACCTGGGCCTGCTCGAGGGCGTGATCGCGGCGCTCGCGCAGGCCGGGATCGACGACGTCTCGGTGCACGTCCACGGCGTGCGCCGCGCGGAGGCCGAGGCCGTGGCCGCGCGCGCCGTCGAGCGCCTCGGAGGTCGCGTGGCGGTGCGGCTCGACGGCGCGCCGATCGACCTCGCCGAGGACGGCACGATCTAGCGCGGCGGTCGCACGACCATCACCGTGCACGGCGCGTGGCGCACGACCTTCTCCGCCACCGAGCCGATCAGCACGTGCTGGATCCCGGTCCGGCCGTGCGTGCCGAGCACCGCGAGATCGAAGCCGCCGTCGTAGAGCATGCCGACGATCTCGTGCCACGGCGCGCCGGTCATCACCGCGGTCGTCGCGCGGGTCGCGCCGAGCGAGAGCGCCTCCTGCGCCCACTCGCCGAGGGCGAGCTTGGCGTCCTCGAGCACGCTCTCGATCGTCGTCGCGGTCATACCGGGCTCGCCGAGCGAGAACACCATCGGGTGCAGCACGTGCACGATCGCGAGCGGGGCGTCCGACTCGGCCGCGAACCGCGCCGCGACCGCAAACGCCTCGCGAGAGTACGGCGAGAAGTCGATCGCGGTCAGGATCTTGCGGAAGCGCGGCATATCCCACGCTCGTGCAGCGCGCATTCCACGATCGCCCTCGTCGGAGCGCCGATCAGAAGCCCTCGAGCGTGACACCAGCGCGCGGCGTGCGCGGTTCGCTCGACGGGCGCGCGGCGTGCACGAGGTCCGCGCGATGCGCACGCTGCCGGTCGCCCTCGCCGTGGTCGCGGGGCTCGCGGATCGCCGGGCAACCGCGGACGATGCCACGCCCTCCGCGGCTCCCGGCGAGGTCATCGTGGTCACCGGGCTCCGGCTCCCGCGGCCGGTCCGCGACGTGCCCGCGGCGGTCACCGTGCTCGATCGGCACGAGATCGACCGCTCGCCTCACTCGCTCGCCGACGATCTGCTGCGCAGCCTGCCCTCGGCGGGCACGTTCCGGCGCAGCTCGAGCCTGATCGCGGATCCGACGTCGCAGGGGCTCAACCTGCGCGGCGTCGGGCCCTCGGCGGTCTCGCGCGCGCTCGTGCTGCGCGATGGCGTGCCGGCGAGCGACCCGTTCGGCGGCTGGATGTACTGGCGCGCGGTCACGCCGCTGGCGCTCGCGCGGATCGAGCTCGTGCCGAGCGGCTCGTCGGCGCTGTTCGGGGATGCGGCGCTCGGCGGCGTGGCCGACCTCATCTCGCGCCCGATCGGCGCGCGCGAGCTGGCGATCGAGCTCGCGGCCGGCACGCTGGGCACGACCCGGCTCTCGGCGCGCGCGGCGCACCGGTTCGGCCAGCTCGCGGCGTCGCTCGACGGCGAGCTGTTCCGCACCACCGGCTACGCGCCGATCGCACCGGCGCAGCGCGGCCCGATCGACGGCAACGCATCGAGCAGCCACGGCGCGATCGGCGCGCGCGTCTCGCACGTGCGGGGCCGCTCGACGAGCCACGTCGCGGTGCGCTGGTTCGAGCAGGCGCTCGAGGCGGGCACCGAGCACACCGCGGCGGAGGTCCGCGCGGCGACCTACGGCGCCGGATGGCGGCTGACCCGCGGCGGCTCGACGGTCCGGCTCGAGCTGTTCGGCGGCGCGCAGCGGCTCCGCCAGGAGCGCGCGCGGGTCGCCCCGGATCGCAGCACCGCGGCGCTCGCCAGCCGGCAGGACACGCCATCGAACCACCAGGGCGGGCTCGCGACCTGGCAGCTGCGCGCCGGCACCCACGCGCTGCTGATCGGCCTCGACGGCCGCCGGGTCGCCGGCACCGCCACGGATCGGCTCTCGCCCGCGGACGCCGAGCCGGACGCGCTGGTCGAGCGCACCGCCGGAGGCGAGCAGCGGTTCGCCGGGCTGTTCGCGCAGGACGTGGTGCGGCTCGGATCGTGGGGCGAGCTGGCCGCGGCGCTGCGGCTCGATGGCTGGCAGGCACGCGACGGCGTGCGTGCGCTCGAGCGTGCGAGCGGCGCCGGCGAGCGGACCGAGCTCCCCGAGCGCACCGCGCTGCAGCTCGATCCGCGGCTCGGCCTGCACGCGCGGCTCTCCGGCGAGCTCGCGCTGCGCGGCTCGGTGTATCGCGCGTTCCGCGCCCCGACGCTCAACGAGCTGTACCGGCCCTTCCAGGTCGGCACGGTGCTCACCGCGGCGAACGACCGGCTGCGGCCGGAGGTCCTGTGGGGCGCCGAGGCGGGGCCGCAGCTGGTCGTGCGCGAGCTCGTGGTGCGCGCGACCGGGTTCTGGAACTTGCTGGACGACGCGATCGCGAACGTCACGCTCGACGCCCCGCTCGACGGCGCGACGCGCCAGCGCCAGAACCTCGGGCGCGCGCGGGTCGCCGGGCTCGAGCTCGACGCGAGCTGGCGCCCGCACCCGGTGTGGACGCTCGCGCTCGCCCACACCTACGCCGACGCGCGGGTCACCGCGGCGCCGCGCCGCCCCGAGCTGGTGGGCAAGCGGCTCGCCCAGGATCCGCGGCACCGGACCACGGGCTCGATCGCGTTCGACGATCCGCGGTTCGCGACGATCACCGGTCAGATCCGGTACCTCGGCGCGCAGTACGAGGACGACCTGGAGATGCTGCCGATCGGCGCGGTGGTGCTCGTGGACGCGCGGATCGCGCGCGCGCTCGGCAACGGGCTGACCGCGTTCGCCTCGGTGCTGAACTTGTTCGATCGCCGGTATCTGGTGGGGCGCGCCGGGATCGACACGCTGGGCGCGCCGCGCATCATCGAGCTCGGGCTGCGCTTCGAGACGTGGTGAGCGAGCCCGAAGCGGTCGGTGCGTGGCTGGACCGGCCTGATCTCGATACGCTAACGTGGCGCGATGATGTTGCGGTGGGCTCTCGTGGCCACCTGGCTCGCGAGCTCGATCGGTTGTGGGCGCCTCGGCTTCGAGCCACTGCCCGACGACGGCGGGACGTCCGACGGCCCCGTGGCGATGTGCGAGGCTGCCACGTGCCCCTGGGGCTGCTTCGGCAGCATCACGTGTGATGCCCCGGTGCAGGTCGATAACGTCTGTGCGGTGCGCGCGTCCGGGAGAGTGGTGTGCTGGGGCAACAGCACGGGCAGCCTCGTGCCGGTCTTGGTCGATGGGATCACCGACGCGGTCGAGGTCAGCGTCGGTCAGGGCACGTGCGCGCGTCGCGCGAATGGGGCGGTGGTGTGCTGGGGGAGCGGCGGCTATCTCGGCGACGGAACCAACGTCGACTCCGCGGTCCCGGTCGCGGTCGTCGGCGTGACGGACGCGATCCGCATCTCCTCGGGCGGTGCCACGACCTGCGCAGTCCGCCGCACGGGGAGCGTGACGTGCTGGGGCAACCGCTCGATCTCCCAGAGCGGAGCCTGTGGAACCGGCGGGTTCTCCGGGACGATCGACCACGCCCCCCGGGACGTCGCCGGGATCAGCGATGCGGTCGACGTCTCCGTCGCCGGGCTCCACGCGTGTGTCCTGCGCGCGGGTGGACAGGTCGCTTGCTGGGGCGCCAATCAGTGCGGACAGCTGGGGAACGGCACGACGACCTTCGCCACGACCCCCGTCGCGGTCAGCGGGCTCACCGATACCGTCGCGCTCGGGGCGGGGCTCAATCACACGTGTGCGATCCGCCCAGGCGGGGTGGTCAGCTGCTGGGGCGATAACCGGTCCGGACAGCTCGGTGACGGCGGCACGACCGGCAGCGCGGTACCGATCGCGGCCTCGCAGCTGACCGGCACCACCCAGATCATGCTCGGCCACGAGCATACCTGTGCGCTCCGGTCCGGCGGTGCCGTGACCTGTCGCGGGCTCGCCGCCAACGGCCGGCTCGGCACGGGGCCCTCCATGCGCAACGATCTCGACGTGCTCGGGCTGACCGATGTGGTCTCGCTCGGCAAGGGCGCGGCCCACGCGCATGCGATCCGCGCGACGGCCGAGCTCGTCGGGTGGGGCGCGAACGGGCTCGGACAGCTCGGCGACAACTCGACGGTGGACCGCGACACCCCCGTCGCGATCGGCCCACCGTAGGCGCAGCGCCTGGCTCGCTAGGGCTTCTTGAACCGCGCGCGATCGAGGCCGTGGCGGCTGACCAGCGACCACAGGTTCTTGCGATCCATCCCGGCGGTGCGCGCGGCCTGCGCGAGGTTGCCGTGGTGCTGGAGCAGCAGCTCGTGCAGGTAGGTGCGCTCGAACGCGTCGATCGCCTCCTGCTTGAGCTCGCGGAACGGCCGGGTCAGGTCCACGCGATGGGGATGGCTGCGCCCGGCCGGCAGCACGACGTCGTGCTCCTCGACGATCGGCCCGGCGGCGACCACCATCGCCTGGTGGACCTTGTTCTCCAGCTCGCGCACGTTGCCCGGGAAGTCGTACGCGGAGAACCGCGCGAGCGCGGCCGGCGAGATGCCCTCGATCGGCTTGCCGAGCTTGCCGCGGTACTTGTGCACGAAGTGGTGGACGAGCAGCGCGATGTCCTCGGGCCGCTCGCGGAGCGGCGGCAGGTGCATCGGGAACACGTTGATGCGGTAGTACAGGTCCTGGCGAAAGCTGCCGCTCGCGACCAGCTGATCGAGATCGCGATTGGTGGCGGTGATGATGCGCACGTCGACGCGCCGGTCGTGGTCGTCGCCGATCCGGCGCAGCTCGTGCGACTGGAGCACGCGCAGCAGCTTGGCCTGGAGCGGCAGCGGCAGCTCGCCGATCTCGTCGAGGAACAGCGTGCCGGTGTGAGCGGCCGCGACCAGCCCCTCGCGATCGCGCGTGGCATCGGTGAACGCGCCGCGCACGTGGCCGAACAGCTCGTCCTCGAGCAGCGCCTCGGGGATCGCCGCGCAGTTGACTACCACGAACGGCGCGTCGTGGCGCGGCGACGAGTTGTGGATCGTGCGCGCGACCAGCTCCTTGCCGGTGCCGCTCTCGCCGAAGATCGCGACCGTGACGTCGGTCGCCGCCACCATCGCGATCCGGTCGTACAGCTCCTTGATCCACGGCCCCGTGCCGATCAACACGTCGCTCTTGCGCGGCCGGCGCTTGTCGGTGCGCTCCGCCGGCGTCGGGCTGCGTCCGATCCGGAACGCGAGCTCGGCCGCGGTGAACGGCTTCTGCACCACGTCGGACGCGCCGCACCGCGTGGCCAGCGCCGCGCCATCCGGCCCCGCGGCTGCGAGCACCACGCGCACGCCCGCGCCGTGCGTCACCAGCTCCCGCACGAGCTGCGCCGTCGGCGAGACCTCGGCGTCCACCAAGACCACGTCGAACGGCACGCCGCCCGCCGCCGCGGCGCGCAGCTGCGAGGCCGCCCCATCGCGCGGGGCCCACGCCACCAGCTCCGCTAGCTCGCCGAGCAACGACGCCACCACGTCTCGCGCGTGCGAGCTGCGATCGACGACGAGCACCCGCACCACGGCGCCGAGCATAGCGCAGCTCGGGTCCGCGGCGCGCGACGCTCGAGTCGCGTGGCGAGCGCGAGCGCTACCAGTCCTTCTGAGGATCGCGCGGGCGACCGGACGCGCGACGTCGAGCTTCGTCGCGCTGCAGACGGCGCGAGAGGTTCTCTAGATCGTCGAGCTTTTGATCGGTCGGAGAGTCCGGCGACTTGGGCTGGGTCCGCCCGCGGTTCGAGCGCGTCGGCGGGCCCTGCTGCGTGCCCTGCTGGCCTTGCTGGCCTTGTTGGCCCTGCTGGCCTTGTTGGCCCTGCTGACCTTGTTGGCCCGGCTGCTGACCTTGTTGGCCCTGCTGACCTTGTTGGCCTAGCTGACCTTGTTGGCCCTGCTGACCTTGCTGGCCCTGCTGCTGACCTTGCTGGCCCTGCTGACCTTGTTGGCCCTGCTGACCTTGTTGGCCCTGCTGACCTTGTTGGCCTTGCTGCTGACCTTGTTGGCCCTGCTGACCTTGCTGGCCCTGCTGTCCTTGCTGGCCCTGCTGCTGCCCTTGCTGGCCCTGCTGCTGCCCTTGCTGCCCCTGCTGGCCTTGCTGGCCTTGCTGGCCTTGCTGGCCTTGCTGCTGTCCCTGCTGTCCCTGCTGCCCCTGTTGTCCTTGCTGCCCCTGCTGCCCCTGTTGTCCTTGCTGCCCCTGTTGCCCCTGTTGTCCTTGCTGCCCCTGCTGCCCCTGCTGCTGCTTCTGCTTCTCCCGCCGGCGCAGCGCGAGCTCGAGATTCAACCGCGCATCGTCGTGCGCGGGGTTGTCGCGCAGGGCCTGCTTGTACGACTCGACGGCGTCCTCGAGCTTGTTCTGCCCCATCAGCGCGTTGCCGCGGTTGTAGCTCGCGTCTGCGCGGACCCGCGGGTCCTTGGAGCGCGTCGCCTGCTTCAGATCCTCGAGCGCCTGGTCGGTGAGCCGCGTGCGCTCGGCCGGGTCGGACGCCCGCTCGGCCTTCTTCAGCCGCGCCGTCCCGCGGTCGTACGCGAGCCCATCCCGATCGACTTCGCCGCGCGCCGCCGCGCGATCGTACGCCGCCAGCGCGTCGTCGTAGCGCCCCTCGGCGTAGGCGCGATTGCCCGCCTCGACGTCCGGGTCCGGCGCGCGGAACGGCTCCCAGCCGCCCAGCGCGAGCAGGAGGACCACCGCGAGCGAGCGCCGCGCACGCATCGGACGCCGATCATGACACGCCTCGGTCATCGCGCCTCCGGATATCGGCGCCGCCGGCGCGTCCCGATCGCCGCCTCGATCACCAGCAGCATGAGCGCCGCGAACAGGAACGGCTGGAAGATGTCGACCTGCTCCCTGACCCGCTTGGTCGCCAGGCCGCGGTTCACCGCGCGCAGCGCCTCGACGATCGGCGCCGGATCGACCTCGCCCTGGTCCGCCGCGATCTGGTAGCGACGCTCGTCGCCGCCCGCCGCCGCGACCGCCTTCATCGCCGCGTCGTCGCGCTTCGAGGTCACCACCGCGCCGTCCGGCGTCAGCATCGCCGTCCGCGTGCGCTTGCCGTTGCTATCGATCTCGTAGACCACGCCGCCCGTCGTCGAGCCCACGCCCACCACGAAGATCGCGATCCCCAGCTTGCTCGCCGCCGCCACCTCGCGCAGCGTCTCCGCGTCGGCGTCGCCGCCGTCCGAGAAGATCACGATCGCCTTGCCGCGCTCCACCTTCTGCTCGAGCTTGTCCTCGTCGCGCGGCGCGTCCTTCGGATCGAGGCTCTCGCCGCGCAGCGGATCGCCGCCGCGGCCCCGCCTGCCGATCCGCTCGCAGCCCAGATCGTCGTAGAGGTCCGGGCGCAGCAGGCAGCGCGACGCGCGAAACACCTCGGCGAGGTTCGAGCCCGGCGGCAGATCGTTCGGCCCCATGTCGCCGATGAACCGCGCCGCCACCTGGTGGTCCTCGGTCATCGGGAAGTGCGCCGCCGCGCCCGCGAACACCACCGGCGCGACCCGATCGCCCGGCAGCTCGTCGATCACCGCGGTCGCCAGCTCGCGCGCGCGGGCGAGCCGCGACGGCTCCAGCTTGCGGCGCGCCATCTCGAGCGTCGCGCCCACGTCGTCGACCAGCATCGACTTCGAGACGTCGACCGCGATCACGACGTCGAGCCCGCGCAGCTCGATCTGGCGCTTGCCCTCGCGCTGCGGCCGCGCGGCCGCGAACAGGATCAGCCCGAGCGCGAGCGCCGCCAGCACGTCCTTGGTGATCCGCCGGCCCGGCGACGCGCTCGCGATCACCTTGCCCAGCACCGGCAGCTCGCCCAGCCGGCGGGTGAGCTGCGCGCGGCGCCAGCGATCGTAGAGGTGCAGGCCAAGCACGAACACCGGCGCGGCGATCGCGAGCCACACCAGCTCGGGCGTCACGAAGCTCACGGCAACCTCCGCAGCCGCGTGTGCGACAGCACCAGCTCGAGCGCGAGCAGCGCCGCCGCGATCCCCGCGAGCACCACGAACAGCTGGCGATCCGGGATCCGCTCCTTGCGCTCGCGCTTGGTCGTATCGAGCTTGCTGCGCACCGCCTGGAACCCGCGATCGAAGCTCTCGGCGTCGGTGGCGCGGAAGAACTCGCCGCCGGTCAGCCGCGCCAGGCTGCGCAGCGTCTCGGGGTTCACCGACATCCCGCCGAACAGGTCCGATTCCTCGCGCCCCACCAGCACGGTGTAGACCTTCACCTTCATCGCCGCCGCGGTGCGCCCCGCCTCTTCGGGCTCGAACCGGGTGACCCAGTTGTTATCGCCGTCGGAGAGCAGGATCACCACCTTGCTCTTGGCATCGGAGCGGCGCAGCTGCGACAGCGCCATCGCCAGGCCATCACCGATCGCCGTCCCGAGCTCGGGCACATCGCCGATCGATAGATCGCTCACGATCTGCTCGACCAGCTTGGTGTCGCTGGTCAGCGGGCACTGCAACATCGCCTGCTGGCCGAAGATCACCAGGCCGACCCGGTCGTGCCGGGTGCGGCGGAGGAACCGACGGATCACCCGCTGCGCCGCGTCCATGCGGTCGCGCGGCAGGTCGTTCTCCTGCATCGACTTCGACATGTCGAACACGATCATGATGTCGATCGTGTCCTCTTGATGCACGACGGTGCGGAACGTCTCCGGCCGCGCGAGCGCGACCGCGAGCGCCACGATCGCGAGCACGCGCAGCACGCCCGGCAGGTCGACCAGCCACGCGCCCACGCCGCGCGCCCCGATCAGCCCCACCTGGGAGAAGCCCATCGTCGCGGCGCGCCGGCTCCGCAGGTGGAACGCGATCAGCCCGACGAGCGCGCCGCCCGCGGCCAGCCAGCACGCGTTGCGCGTGCGCCACACGATCGGCTCGGCGCCGCGCACGCTGTCGAGGTACCCGCGGATCGCCCACGCGGCGATTCCGCCGAGCGCGCCGACCAGCAGCCACGGCCACGCCGCGCGCACCACGCGCTGGGTCCACGGCGTCTTCGACGTCACGCGGCCTCCGCGGCGCGCAGCGCGGTGGTGGTGCCCACGAGCGCGCGGGCAACGTCGAGCACCTGGCGCGCGTCGGCCGCGCTCGCGCGCAGCCCGCCGTACTTGACGAGATCGCAGCCCGCGAGCCACGTCTCGATCAGCGCGTACTCGTCCGGCGGCGCGGCCCCGGCGAGCCGCTCGAGCAGCTCGCTCGACGTGAGATCGAAGCTCTGCACCCGGTAACGGCTGCCCAGGTAGTCGCGGATCACCTCGACCATCTCGGCGTAGCCCACCTTGCGCTCGGCGTCGCGCTCGAGCACGCCGGACGCCTCGATCGCGAGCAGCCGCTCGAGCGCGCGGGCGCTCGTCATGTCGATCCGGCGCGGCGGCGCCACGGCCCCACCGACCAGCCGGATCGTGTGGCGGCGTCGCCGGCGGCGCCACACCATCAGGGCGACGACCACGAGGCCCCCCACCGCGCCGGCCGCGCCCGCAATCCACAACCAGAACCAGTCGCGCGCGGAGAGCGCGGTCGGCGGCGCGTGGTCGCGCATCGCCTTCGGATCATCGACCACGTCGCCGAGCACGCCGGAGACGTTCAGCCGGATCGCGTTGGTCTCGATGGTCGCCGCGCGCCCGAACGCGGTGTACGTGATCGAGATCGGCGGGACGACCAGGTCGCCGAGCTCCCACGCGATCACCTCGAGCTGCCACTCGCGGGTGCGCCGGCCCTCGGGCGCCGCGCGGTCCTCGGTCAGCTTGCGGGTGACCTCGAGCGCCGGCCCGAGATCGAACGGCTCGCGCAGGTTGACCTCGACGCCATCGGCGAACGTCGCGGTGATGAACACGGTGAGCTTGCCGCCGAGCCGCACCAGCGTCGGGCTCGCCGCGGCGGTCACCTGCGGTGCCAGGATGTCGGTCGACAGCGGGATGATCGTCTTGCCCGCAGCGGAGCCCGAGCCGGCCCCCGAGCCAGAGCCGGCGCCCGAGCCGGAGCCGGCGCCCGAGCCAGAGCCCGCGCCCGCGGCAGCCCCCACCCCGGCATCCCCGGGCTGGGCGCGCACGGTCGTCCCCGTCGCCGCGAGCGCGACGCCGAGCGCGACGATCGCCGCGCGCGCGCCCCCCCTCATCCGTGCGCCACCCGCTTCGCGCGCGCCTTGAAGAACGCGATCAGCGCGTCCACGTATGGCGCGTCGGTCTGGATCTCGACCACGTCGACGTTGAGCCGGCGCAGCGCGAGCGCTCGGCGCTCCGCCGCCCCACGCGCGCGCCGCGCGAACTCGCGCCCTGCCCGCCCCGAGGTATCGATCTCCACCACCTCGCCCGACTCGAGGTCCTCGAGCACCAGCACGCCGACCTCGGGTAGCGCGCGCTCGAGTGGATCGCCGACCACGACCGGCACCAGCTCGTGGCGCTGGCGGGCGAGCCGCATCGCGTGCTCCCAGCCGTCCGAGAGGAAGTCCGAGACCAGGAACACCACCGAGCGGCGGCGCGCCAGCTTGCACAGCAGATCGAGCCCGGCGCCGAGGTCGGTGCCACGCGAGCTGGGCTCGAACGCGAGGATCTCGCCGATCACCCGCAACACGTGGCGGCGCCCCTTCTTCGGCGGGACGAACTTCTCCACCCGATCGGTCACGATGTACAGCCCGACCCGGTCGTGGTTCTTGATCGCCGAGAACGCCACCACCGCAGCGAGCTCGGCCGCGAGCTCGCGCTTGGGCGCGCCGCGCGAGCCGAAGTAGCCCGACGCGCTCATGTCGATCAACAGGTTGACCGTGCGGTCGCGCTCCTCGACGAACTGCTTGACGTGTGGCGCGTTCATCCGCGCCGTGATGTTCCAGTCGATCGTGCGGATGTCGTCGCCCGCGTAGTACGGGCGCACGTCGCTGAAGATCAGCCCGCGGCCCTTGAACACCGACTGGTACTGGCCGGCGAGCTGCTCGTCGACCAGGCGGCGCGCCGCGATCTCGATCTTGCGCGCCTTCTTGAACAGCTCGGCGGTCGACAGCGCCATCTAGGGCACCGGCAGGTACTCGAAGATCCGGCGCACCACGTCCTCCGAGCTGACCTCCTCGGCCTCGGCCTCGTACGAGATCGCCACGCGGTGGCGCAGCACGTCGAGCGCGATCGCCTTGATGTCGTCGGGCGTGACGTACGCGCGGTGGCGGATGAACGCGTGCGCGCGCGCCGCCGAGGCCAGGCACAGCGTCGCGCGCGGCGACGCGCCGTACTCGATCAGCGGCGCCAGCTCGCCGAGCCCGTAGTCGCGCGGCTTGCGGGTCGCCTGCACCAGGTGGACGATGTAGTCCCGCACCCGATCGTCGATGTAGATCGAACCGACCATCCGGCGAGCGCGCCGCACCTGATCGATCGTGGCCACCTCGCGGACCGTCGGGATCTCGAGCGAGCCCATCCGATCGAGCATCGCCCGCTCCTCGGCGGCGGTCGGATAGCTCACCTTGATCAGCAGCATGAACCGGTCGAGCTGCGCTTCGGGCAGCGGGAACGTGCCCTCCTGCTCGATCGGGTTCTGGGTCGCCAGCACGAGGAACGGATCGGGCAGCGGATGCGTGGTGTCGCCGATCGTGACCTGGCGCTCCTGCATCGCCTCGAGCAGCGCCGACTGGACCTTGGCCGGCGCGCGGTTGACCTCGTCGGCGAGCACCAGGTTGGCGAACAGCGGGCCACGCTTCTGCGTGAACTGCCCGGTGTGCATGTTGTAGATGATGGTGCCGGTGATGTCCGCCGGGAGCAGATCCGGCGTGAACTGGACGCGCGAGAACGACGCGTCGATCGTCTGCGACAGCGTCTTCACGGTGAGCGTCTTGGCCAGCCCCGGCACGCCCTCGATCAGGCAGTGCCCGCCGGTCAACAGGCCGATCATCACCCGCTCCACCATCTCGCGCTGGCCGACCACCACCCGCCCGACCTGCTCGAACACCTCGTCGAGAAACGCGCTGGCCTGGCGGACCTCTTCGGTCAGCTGGTGGACGTCGATCGCCGGGAGCGCCGCTCCGGTCGCGGCCGCGGGTGCAGCCGCAGGCGCCGGGGAAGAGGCCGACTCGTCCGGCGGGTCGCCCGGCGGATCGCCGGCCAGCTCCTCGGGCTGGCCTTGCATCGGAGGCGTCGCCGGGAACGGATCGCGCAAGGTATCCATGTCCGGCGACTACGATTGCACGGATCGCGCCTCGGTGCCCGTGGAGAGGTTTCTCTCGCGAGGATTCCTCCGACCGGGCTTCGCCGGATCTGCTGCGCTGGCGAATCCGGCGTCCGCACCGGCACGACTGGCGTGGCCGGGTATATCTTCCGGGGATGGCAGAGGAGCCACAGGTCGCACTCGGTCCCGTCGACTTCTCGACGCACATCCTGTCGCTCGCGTCGACCGCGTTGATCGCGCTCGGCAAGATGCCCGCGCCCGAGGGCACGCAGGTCGAGATCGATCTCGAGACCGCGAAGCACTTGATCGACGTGCTCGGCATGCTCGAGCTGAAGACCCGCGGCAACCTCGACGAGGCCGAGAAGAAGCTGCTCGCCAGCCTGACCTACGACCTGCGGGTCGCCTACGTCGACGCTCAGAAGGCGACCGCGGGGTGAAGCGCGCGGCCGCCACGCTGTGCGCCGCGCTCGGGCTCGCGGGCACGGCCTGCCGCGAGCGCACCACCGGCCTCGATGGCGGCCCACCTCCACCCGTCGGCTCGGCCGCACCCACACCTCCCGCGATCCTGTACGCCGGATCGATCCCCGACCTCGTCGCGCGCGCAAGCGCGAGCGTCGTCGCGATCCGCGCCGCCACCCCGGTCAAGTCCGGCCCCGCGTCGATGTACCCGGGCGCGCCCGATGGCGCCGCCGACGTGGCGCTCGGCACCGGGTTCCTGATCGAGTCGCGCGGCAGCGTGTTCGTGCTGACCAACGACCACATCGCCGGCGCCGTCTCGGAGCTGCGGATCGGCCTGCCCGGCGGCGTCGTGGTGCCCGCGCGGATCGTCGGACGCGACGTCCGCCTCGACGTCGCGCTGCTCAAGCTCGACGACGCCCCGGCGGCCGCGCCGTCCGAGGCCGGCTCCGCGGCGCCGCGCGTTCCGCTGCCCCCGCTGCTGCCGCTGCCGCTCGGGACCTCCGCCGATCTCCAGGTCGGCGAGCGCCTGGTCGTGCTCGGCAACCCGTTCGGCGACGAGGTCAGCGCCTCGACCGGCATCGTCTCGGCGACCGGCCACGACGCCGCCGGCTCGCTGGTCGCCGGCAGCTTCCGCACGTTCCTGCACACCGATGCGCGCATCCACCGCGGCAACTCCGGCGGCCCGGTGCTCGACGTCGCCGGCCAGGTCGTCGGCATCGCGGTCGCGACCGGCGATCGCACCGGCGAGCTCTCGTTCGCGATCCCGATCGATCGCGTGCGCGAGGCGCTCGATGCATTGCGCGACCACGGCCAGGTCACCCGCAGCTGGCTCGGCGTGATCGCTCACCTGGTCACCCCCGAGCTCGCCCGCTCGCTCGCGATGCCCCAGCCCGCCGGCGCCGTGGTCACCGAGGTGGTCACCGCCTCGCCCGCCGCGCGCGCCGGGCTCCGCAAGGGCGACGTGATCCTCAAGTGGGGCGATCGCGAGGTCGATCAGCGCTCGCTGCCCTGGATCGTCGCGTCCACCCCGGTCGGCCGCACCATCGCGGTCACGGTGTGGCGCAACCGCGCCGCGCTCCAGCTGCCCGTCGTGACCGAGCGGATGCGCGAGTAGCCCGAGCCTAGTAGACGAACACGCCGAGCGTGCCGCCGAACCCCGTCGAGGGCCCCACGATCGAGCGGGTCGGCAACACGTCGCCGTTCGCCGCGAGCGGGAACACCCGCACGCTGTTGGTATCGTAGTTCCCGACGAACAGCTCGTTGCCGAACACGAACAGCTGGTCGGGGAACCCCAGCCCCGTGTTCGGACCGGCGATCACCCGGCGCGGCGCGACGTCGCCACTCGCGGTCACCGGGAACACCCGGATCTCGTCGGTTCCGCTGCGGGTGTCCGTCACGAACAGCTCGTCGCCGTGGATCGTGATCCCGGCCGGCGAGGAGAGCCCCACCTGCGCGCCGGTGATCGTCCGCGCCGGGGTGGGATTTCCGCTCGCCGTCAGCGGGAACACCTGCACCGAGCCGCTGGCGGAGCTGACCACGTACAGCTCGCCGTCGTGAATCGCCGCGTGCTGCGCGCCCTCGACGCTGAAGAATTCGCGGATCGGCGCGACATCGCCACTCGCGGTCCGCGGGAACACCAGCACCGAGCCGAACTGGATCACGAACAGCTCGTCGCCGAGCACGTTCACGCCCACCGGCCCCGACAGCCGGGTGTTGCCGCCGAACAACCGCCGCGTCGGCGCCACGTTGCCCGTCGCGTCGATCGGGAAGAAGTCGATCGCGTTCGCGCCCTGGTCCGCGAGGATGATCTCGTCGTCGACCACCACGAGTCCACGAGGCTGGTTGAGCCCGGTCGCAGGCCCCGCGATCCGGCGCGTCGGCGCCACATCTCCGCTCGCCGTCACCGGGAAGACCGAGATGTTCTGCGACTGAAAGTTGCTCACCACCAGCACCCTCGCCGGCAGCACCCGCAGCGCGGCCGAGCCCATCTTGCCGTCGAGCTCGGCGGTGATCTGCACCTGCCCCGGCGACACTCCGCTCACCACACCCCCGGCGACCGCCGCCGAGCCACCCATCGACGTCGCGGACCACACCGCCCGGCCGGTCGCGTCCTCGGTGCTCCCGTCGCTGTACGTCGCGGTCGCCGTCAAGGTGACCATCTCGCCGATCCGGACCTCCGTCAGATCCGGGGTCACCACCACCGACGACAGCGACATCGCATCGGGTCGATCGCCGACGACCTCGCCGCATCCGACGCAGGTGACAACGGTCCACGCCACTGCGATCGCACACCAGGTTCGCCCCATCCGGTCCAGTCTCCGCGTCCGGAGCACCTCGGTCAACCGCCGCCTGCGCGGAAGGGAACGCCGCCGCTCGTTGCCGGACGACGGCCGGCGTCAGTAGATGGCCACGCCGACCGTGCCGGCGAAGCCCGTCGAGAGCCCCGCGATCGAGCGGAGCGGCGCGACATCACCGGCCGCGGAGATCGGGAACACCAGCACGCTATCGGAGCCATAGTTCCCGACGAACAGCTCGCTGCCGAGCACGGCCAGCTGGTCGGGAGAGGCCAGCTCGGTGCGCCCTCCCCGGACCACGCGCAGCGGCGCGACGTCCCCGGAGGCCGTCACCGGGAACACCCGGAGCTCGTTCGTGCCGCTGTCCGCCACGATCAGCTCGTCGCCGCGGATCGCGATCCCCGATGGACGGAACAGGCCGGTCTGCGACCCGCCGATCGAGCGCACCACCGTGGGGCCGCTCCCGAACACCGAGATCGTCGCGCTGTCGCGGTTGGTGACGTACAGCTCGCCGTCGTGCATGACCGCGTACTGCGCTCCCGCCACCTCGGTCAGCACGCGGGTCGGCGCCACGTTGCCATTCGCGGTCAGCGGGAACACCAGCACCGAGCCGAACTGCACCACGTAGAGCTCGTTGCCCGACACGAGCGCGCTGACCGGCGCGGCGAGCCGCGTGTCGCCGCCGAGCAGCCGGCGCAGCGGGGAGACATCCCCACTCGCGTCGAACGCGAACACGTTGACCGAGTTGCTCCCCTGGTCCACGGCGATGATCTCGTCGTTCACCACCGCGAGGCCACGCGGCTGGATGAGGCCCGTCGACGCCCCCACGATCGCGCGGCTCGGCCCGACGTCGCCGCTCGCCCACCAGGGGTACACCGCCAGGTTCCTACTGTCGAAGTTGCTCACCACCAGCAGCGCCGAGCCCCGCACATCCAGCTCGATCGACCCGCTCGTTCCATCGAGCTCCGCGGAGATCCGGATCTTCCCCTTCGAGACCCCGGTCACCACGCCCCCCGCGACCGTCGCCGTTCCGTCCACCGACATCGCCGACCACGCCGCGCGCGCGGTGACGTCCACCTTCGTCCCGTCATCGTACTTCGCCGTCGCCGTGAGCGCGTAGGTCTCGCCCACCCGAACCACGCCCGCAGGACCCACCACCACCGACTCCAGAGAGGCCTCCACCGCGTCCCCCGGCGCCGCGCCATCCGGTGTGGACTTGACCACGTCGCCACAGCCGACGAGCCACGCCATCGCGATCACGAGCCAGCAACTTCGCATCGGGCCAATCTCCACGGCCCGATCGCGATGGTCAACCACTCGACGACGGCTCTCGAGCACGAGCCTCGTCCAGCGTGACGTGCATCAAGTCCAGCGCGCGTCGACGTGAGGCCTCCCACGCACGCATCGCCCACATGGACGCGGCGGAGACTTGTCTCCCGATTGCCACTGGCCGTCAGGCCGGGAAGGATGGAGACAACGGTCGGGCTCAATTGAGTCCGACGTCGACGCCTTGCAGATATCGCGCGAAGATCGTCTTCCGCCCGATCGCCCCGAAGTCCACGACGACCTTCTGGTCCCGCCCGCTGCCCGAGATGCCGACCACACGGCCCGCGCCGAGCGTCGAGTGCGACACCGTCGCGCCGATCTGGAACCCGCCCTGCGGCACCAGATCGTCCTCGCCGACGCGGAACACCGGCTCGTCGTCCTCGACGCGCTGATCGAACTCATCGTGCTGCCGCGGCGCGCCGAAGCCGCGCTTCCGCTGCGCCCAGTTGCCGTCCACGATCCGCGGCCCGTTCGGCAGCTGCGGCGTCGTCCGGCGCGGCGCGGCGAGCGACCCCGCCGGCAGGTCATCGAGGAACCTCGACGGGCCCTGCATCCGGATCTCGCCCCACACCCGGCGCGTCCGCGCGTGTGTCATCACCAGCCGCTCGCGCGCGCGCGTGATCGCGACGTACGCCAGCCGCCGCTCCTCCTCGAGCGCCGCGTCCTCGCTCGTCCCCTCGCGCTCGCGCAGCGACGGGAACAGCCCGTCCTCGAGCCCGGTCAGGAACACCACCGGCCACTCCAGGCCCTTGGCGATGTGGATCGTCATCAGCGCGACCTGCTCCGCCGCCGTCTGATCGCCCGCCGAGGACAGCGCGATCCGCTCGAGGAAGTCTTCGACCGTGCGCCCGCGCGGCGACTCGCCCTCGCCGGCGCCGTCCCGCTCCACGTCTGCCTCTGGCGCCTCGTCGTCGAAGTCGGTCGCCGTCGAGACCAGCTCGGCCAGGTTGTCGAGCCGATCGCGCGCCTCCGACGTATCGTCCGCCTCGAGCTTCGCGCGAAACCCGCTCCGGTCGACCACCTGGATGATCGTCTCGGCGACCGACGCGCCCTGCGCGGCCACGTCCGCGAGCCCATCGACCAGCTCGACGAAGCTCTGCAGCTTCTTGCGCGGCGCCGGTCCCAGCCCCGCGACCTCGCCGCGCGCGGCCAACCGCGCCCCGGAGTACAGCCCGGTGCCGTGCGCCCGCGCCGCCGCGCGCCACCGCTGGTCCGGGGGCTCGGCGCTCCCACGCGG
>JBQCJR010000319.1:0-2566 GCA_051952595.1 Kofleriaceae bacterium | reverse complement strand
GGACCAGCCCGCCGATGCAGCAGGTGTTCCGCAAGGTCGAGAAGATCTCGGCGACCGACATCTCGGTGCTGATCACCGGCGAGACCGGCACCGGCAAGGAGCTGATCGCGCGCGAGATCCACAACCGCTCGCCGCGCGCCGGCAAGCCGTTCGTCACGATCAACTGCGGCGCGATTCCCGAGAACCTGCTCGAGAGCGAGCTGTTCGGGCACGTCAAGGGCGCGTTCACCGGCGCGGTCGCGAACAAGCTCGGCAAGTTCCAGGCGGCCGACGGCGGCACGCTGTTCCTCGACGAGATCGGCGAGATGCCGATCGAGCTCCAGGTCAAGCTGCTGCGCGCGATCCAGGAGAAGGTGGTGTTCCGCGTCGGCGACACCCGGCCGGAGACCGTCGACATCCGGATCCTCGCGGCGACCAACCGCGAGCTCGAGAAGGAGATCGGCGCCGGGCGGTTCCGCGAGGACCTCTACTACCGGCTCAACGTGGTCAACGTCGAGCTGCCGCCGCTGCGCGCCCGCGGCGATGACGTGCTGGTGATCGCGCGCTACCAGCTCTCGCGCTACTCCCGCGAGTACGACGCCAAGGTCAAGGGCCTGTCGCCCAACGCCGCGGTCGCGATCCGCAAGCACAACTGGCCCGGCAACATCCGCGAGCTCGAGAACCGCATCAAGAAGGCGATCGTGCTGTGCGAGTCGACGGTGATCGGCCCGGACGACCTCGGCCTCACGGCGGATGTGCTGCCGCAGATCCTCACCCTGGCGGAGGCCAAGGAGAAGTTCCAGCGCGAGTACATCAACGAGGTGCTCGCGCTCAACAACGGCAACCGCACCAAGACCGCGCGCGATCTCGGCGTGGACCCACGCACGGTGTTCCGCCACCTGGAGAAGGAGTCGGACGAGACGTCCGGAGCCAGCGAGCCGGCGTGACCCGTTTCGCCTCGCCACCGCGCATCGCCATGACGCGAATGTCCGAACCCGACGCGCCGACTCGCTCACAGTTCGCGCGCAACCGCGCAGGATCACGAGCAGGATCGCGCCTGGCGCGCAGGCTGCATCCAGCGGTAGCCGGCGTGCGGGTCCTCGGTCTACTCGGTTCGTTGGCGCTCTCCATGGCTGGCTGCATCCTCCCCCCTTCACTCGAAGTCGAGAACCAGGACGCGGGCGTCAACTCGCCGCCGGCGATCCTCGCGGTGCGCAGCGACCTCCAGGAGCTGCCCGAGCCGGGCCCGGTGAGCTTCCAGTTCGGCGCGAGCCCGGGCACCCAGACCCTGAACATCGAGCTGCTCGACACCGATGTGCTCGACACCCTGTACGTGCGGGTGTTCGTCAACTACCGCGTCACCGATCCCACCCCGGCGCGCTCGACCTGCGCGGCGAGCCCCACCTCGACGGCGTTGCGCAACGTGACCTGCGACCTCGGCGCGCTGTGCCAGATGAACGACATCACCAGCAGCCGGCTGGACATGTCGGTCGTGGTGTTCGATCGCGAGCCGCTCGAGTCGGGCTCGCCGATGTTCCAGGCGATGCCGGAGGGCGGGCTGTCGGCGTCGAAGTTCTACTACCTGACGTGCCGCTCATGACCCGCTCCCTGGCGCTCGGCGCGGTCCTGCTCTCGGCCTGCCTGTCGGTGCCCGAAGAAGAGAGCGCGATGTGCGCGCGGACCTCCGACTGCGATCCGGGCGAGGTCTGCGACGAGGGCGTGTGCTGGGGCAACCCGCCGGAGCGGGCGTTCTTCGCGGTGGTCTCCCCGCCGAGCGAGCGCAACCGCGATCTGATGGCCAAGGAGCTCGCGGTCCCCTCGATCGCGCGCGATGGCTGGCTCGACGACATCCACCTCGAGCCGCCGGTCCGCTACCGCGGCACGCTCCAGCTGGTCTGCGAGCTGCCGCTCAGCTGCGACGAGCGCGCGCTGGGCGCGACCGTGACGATCACCCGCCCCTCGCAGTTCCCCGGCGGCCCGGGGTTCAGCGCGGTGACCACCGTGCAGCCGGGCGACACCTCGTTCGAGGTCAACCTGCCGCCGAGCACCGGGAATGGCGCGCCGTACACCATGACGGTGGTCCCGTCCGGGCGCGGCGATGCCCCCGGCAACGCCGACGACACCGGGCAGCTGGTCCCGCCGATGCGCACGCAGTTCAGCGTCGACGGGGACTTCAAGGTCGCCACCCTGTCCCTCGGCGGCTACGGCCTGGCCACGGTGAGCGGCACGGTGCTCTCGGCCACTCACGAGCCGCAGAGCTTGTACCGGGTCGTCGCGCTCGGCCGGTGGGACCGCGATCAACCGCTGACCGAGGTCTCCACGGTCGACTACACCGGCGCGGACGGCCGCTACCTGCTGCGGCTGTCCCAGGGCCTGGTCGACAACGTCGTGATCGTCGCCAAGCCGTACGGCACCGACCTGCGGCCGACCCTGCGGGTCACCAACGTGCCGTCCAACCAGTACGCGGTCGCCAACCTGGTCCTGCCCGCCGAGATCGGCACCCCGACGCCACTCGAGATCCCGGTCGAGGGCATCGACAGCGGCGGCCAGCGGATCGCGCTCTCCGGCGCCCGCGTGATCGTGACCG
>JBQCJR010000318.1:0-12639 GCA_051952595.1 Kofleriaceae bacterium | reverse complement strand
AGATCGTCTACGTCGAGCGCACCGGCGCCGCGGCCGCCGGCCGGCTCGAGTTCGACACCTTCCAGGGCGGCGCGGATCTGATGGTCGCGCAGACCACGTTCGGCGTCGATCAGCGGATCGAGCCGGCCGGCGGCGGCACCTCGCTGCTCGCCGGTTGCGCCGGCGTCGGGATCTCGGCCGGCGGCGACATCCAGTCGCCGAACGTCGCCCACGATGGCCGGCGGATCGTGTTCGCGGGGCGCAACAGCGCGTCCGAGCCGCTCGGCGTGTTCATGGTCGACATCGACGGCTCCAACTGCCAGCGGGTCACCCCGGCGGCCGCCGACAGCAACGGGCTCAAGGTGCACAACTTCGACCCGGTGTGGTCGCCCGACGGCGCGTCGATCGTGTTCGCCTCGACGCGCGGCAAGTCCGGCGCGACGCGCTCGCGCAAGCGGTTCCTGCCGCAGTCGGATCTGTGGCGCGTGCGGGTCAACGGCGCCACCGTCGACCAGAGCTCGTACGAGCAGATGACGTTCCTGTCGAACTCCGAGGTCGGCCCGGCGTTCATGCGCGAGGGCCGGGTCACGATGACCACCGAGAAGGCGAGCGACGGCTTCTACCAGCTGTCCGGGCGGCGCATGAACTGGGACCTCACCGACTACCACCCGCTGCTCGCCCAGCGGAAGGACTCGATGCACGCCGATCCGTCGGACCTCGCGTCGACGCTGCCCTCCATCGGCTACTCCTCGGCCACCGACATCCGCGAGGCCTCCACCGGCGACTTCCTGCTGATCCTGTCCGACCTCCAGGCCAACGGCGCGCCCGCGGTGCCCGGGGCCGCCGGCGCGCTCGCGGTGTTCAACCGCAGCGTCGGGCCGTTCGAGGCCGATCGCGCCACCGAGGGCTTCTTGCGCTCGATGCGGATCGTCGGCAGCCCCGCCGCGACCGGCCGGATGGGCGCGACCGCCGGCTACCGCCGCCCGGTGTCGCTGCCCGACGGCACGATCATGGTCTCGTACACCAGCAACCCCGGCAGCGGTCGGTTCGACATCGTCGCGGTCAACCCGCGCGACAACACCCAGCGCGAGCTGTTCACCAGCAGCGCCAACCGCGTCGACGCCGTGCTCGCGTACAAGTCCCCCCCGCGCCAGCTCTACTACAACCGCCGCCAGCTGGTGTTCGGCGGCGCCGCCGACCTCGGCGACAACGGCCACGCCGTGATCCACATGCCCGACGCGCCGATGACGTTCACGATGCTGCTCGCGAACCTGCGCCGCGGCCGGCCCGTCGACGCGTTCCGCCGCGCGCGCTACCTCGCGGTCTACACCGAGGGCCTGTGCCCGAGCGGACCATGCTCCGCCAACACCAACGGCATCTACGAGAACCGCTCCCTGCTCGGCCGCGCCGAGCTCGCCTCCGACGGCTCCGTCAAGGTCCGCCTACCTTCGCAGACCGGCGTCGTGCTCGAGCTCCAGGACGGCTCCGGCAACTCGATCGCACGGATGGGCGAGGAGCACCAGCTCGGGCCCGCCGAGCGAATCTCGATGGGCGTCCGCGCCGAGCTCTTCGACTCGGTGTGCGGCGGCTGCCACGGCTCGATCTCGGGCCGCGAGCTCGACGTGTCGGTCACGCCCGACGCGCTCACCGGCGCATCTCAATCTCGGTCGGCAGGGCAGAGCCCAACAACGATCGGCCCCTAACGCCTCGCCCACGGCTCGGAGTGTTCTAGATCGCGACCTCCTCCGTGTCTCGTCAACGCGCGCGCGAGGCGGACGGGGTGGGTCCCGAGCGAGTAAGGCCCTCCGTCGGCGCAGTCAGGCCGGCACCGCCTTCCGCAGGTGTCGAGCGACGGGGCCCACCCCGCCGCCGTCAGCGCGCGTGTACGCGTTCTCCCAGTCCGCACGCGTCGCGCGGTTCGCGACTACTTCCTCGCCTGCGGCTCGGAGCATTCTCGCCGCGCTGCGCGCGGCACCGTCCGCTAACGCGTCCGGGAACCGCTGCGCGGTTCGCGACTACTTCTTACCGCCGCCCTGCGCCTTGATCACGGCGTCGATGGCGTTGCTGTTCTGCTTCACGTCCGGCTTGTCCTTCTGATCCACGTCGATCACCGCCTTGATGACCGCGCTGGTCTCCTGCTTCGGCGGCTGCTTCGACTCGCGCAGCGCGATCAGGTCCTTCTTCACCCGCGGATCTTCGATCACCAGGCCGAGCGCGTCGTAGCTCTTCAGCTTGTCCACCGCGCGGACCTCGAACTCGTCGGTCCGCCACGTGATCCGGCTGGCCTCGACGTCGCCCGGGCCGTACTTCGCCGACATGATCCCGACGAAGGTGTCGAACGTCTTCTTGTCCTCGGGGAGGATCGAGACGTCGAGCGACACGAACATCTTCCACAGCTTTCCCTCGTGGAAGAAGAAGAACCGGCGCTGGTTGCGGCCGTCCTGGTTCTCCCACCGCTCCAGCATCGACTCGCTGGTGTTGTGGGCGAACTCCTCCTCGATGATCGAGACGTCCCACCCCGTGCGCTTGCCGTCGAACGCGACGAAGCTCTGCGCGATCCGCGCGACCTCGCCCTTCTTGTCGCGGCGCAGCCGATCCTGCGCCGACACGTCGGTCGTCGCCTTGATCTTCTCGTTGTAGCGCTCGTCGAGCTGCTTGCCGAGCGCCGCGACGACCTCGTCCTTGGTCATGCCGAACTTGAAGCCGGCGTAGAGGTCCGCCAGTTTCTTCTTGTTCTCCGCGGACGGCGGCGGCACCACCTTCTTGGGGGCCGGGGCCGGCTCCTTGGCCTTGGCCGCCTTGGCCGGAGCCTTCTTGTCGCCCTTGGCGAGCGCGGGCGCAGCGCCGAAGCCGAGCAGGAGCGAGATCAGCAACACACGAGAAGTAAATCGACGCATGCGTCCTCCGTTGGGCACCGGCATCCTACTCCAAGCCGATCGAGCCGTGTCCTCCCGAGACGTGCCAGCCGGGGTTTAATTCAGCCCCGAAAACGCGAACGGCCCCGACGAGGGGCCG
Organism: Kofleriaceae bacterium; assembly: GCA_051952595.1. Lineage (GTDB taxonomy): Bacteria > Myxococcota_A > Polyangia > Haliangiales > Haliangiaceae > JABFXX01. The sequence continues at coordinate 9,645 of JBQCJR010000318.1, read as the reverse complement.
CTGCGATTCGTGCGGGCTTCGACTCAGAGGAAGAAGCTGAACCGCGCGCCCTTGCTCGAGGCCGCCTGGAGCGCGGTCTCGAGCTTGTTCGCGTCGGTGATCAGCTTCTTGGTGCGCTCGGAGATCGCGCGCACCCGCTTGGTGTAATAGACCTCGGACGCGCCGGCCTCGCTGCCCTTGATCAGCGCGTCGCGCGTGCCGTTCGGAAGCAGCGGGAGCAGCTTCTTCGCCGGGACGCTGTCGCTGCCCTGGGTGACCAGGTCGCCCTTGGTCCACACCGTGCCGCCGGGCTCGTTGCGATAGCCGAAAGCGCTCGGACCGCCGTCGTCGCACTTGCCCGCCGACGAGATCTTGTCACCGCAGTACACCGGGCCAATCTCGACGACGCGGGCGCCGAAGTCATCCCTCTCGCCCTCCGTCGGCGCCTGGATCAGGATCGCGTAGCGCGCCTGGCCGGCGAGGTACGTGTTCTCGCCGTCCTTGATCGCCGCGGCTTCCGTCGCCGCCTTGCCGCTCGCGAGCGCCTTCTCGTCGGCCTTGGCCGACTTGACGTGCGCGTCGAGCATGCCCTTGATCTCCGCCACGCCGGCGTAGAACGAGAGGACCTGTCCCGAGATCCCGTCGTCGAGCGCGTTCTGCTTGGCGCGGAACACCAGGTCGGCCTTCACGCCCGAGTCGATCTTCTTCATGATCTCGTCGAGCTGCTTGTCGATCGCCGGATCCTGACGGAAGTTCGTCTTGGTCTTCATCTCGTCGAGCGTCGAGTCGATCTCGGACAAGATCTTCTTCACGCCGCGCACGGTCGAAGCCTGACCGGGCTCGCCGAGGATCGCCTTCGCGTCCTTCAGGCCGTCGTTGTAGAAGTTCGCGTCCTTCGAGATCCGGCCGACGCCGACGCCGATGCCCAGCGCGAGCACCGCCGGGACCACGATCTTCGCGATCGTCGCGCCCATCGACGACTTGCCGACGCTCTCGACCGGCTTGCCATCATTGACGATCACGATCTCCGGAGCGCGCTGCACCGTGCCGACGGCCGCCATCGCGTTCATCGCGGCGAACGGATCGTCCGCTGCGCTCGGGATCACAGGTTGCTGCGGCTGCTGTACCCCCGGGGGAGGGGGCAGGTTCAGCCCGGGTGGGGGGGCGATGCCGGCGGACTGGCCGCCGTTCGTGCGCGTTTGACCAGTCGCCGGCGCGGCAGCACCCTTCTTCAGGCCAAGGCGCTGCTTGAGCTCGCTGATGTCGCGGCTTCCGGTTCGCTTCGAGTCACTCAAGGGGCAGACCTCCGTCGGGCGACGACTTTAGGGACCTCACGCCTCGAGTGTCAAGGATGCCCGTGAGTTGGCGGAGTTGCGCTCGGATCGTTGCGTGGGCCACTTTTTTCGGCGTGATGTCGTCACCTCACCACGCACGCGGATCGTGAAAACGCAGTTACACTCGTTGCGCGTCGAGATCCCGGCCGCGAGTGTAAGAGGCGAGAATCGCCAGCGTTTCAACATCCAACGCGGGCAAACAGCGATGGCCCGACGAGTGCAACTAAACCGCTTGCCGCTCTCGAGCGTCCTTACGGCACAACCTAGAAAGGCCACCCCCGTGAACCGTCGCTTTGCTCTCGTGTTTGCCCTTGGACTTTCGACTCTCGCCACCGTCGCGCAGGTGGAGACCGCCGAAGCCGGCCGCTTCCGGTTCGGGGGCGGCGGTCGCGTTCGCGTCCACGCCTCGGGTGGTGTCTCGGTCGGCTACTCGCGGCCGGCGTACCGGGCCCCGCGCTATCGCGGTTGGTCGACCGGCGGGCGGATCTACGTCGGTCCCCGGTACCGCTACTACCGGCCGTACTACCACTACTATTACTACCAGCCGGTCCCGAGCTACTACGGGACCTACGAGCAGAACTACTACCCGGTCGCGCCGGCGGCGACGGTCGCCGCGCCGGCCACGGTGGCGGTGGCCGCGCCTGCACCGGAGCGCCCGCTTCCGCGGCTCGGCATCGGCCTGTTCGCGGGTGGCGTCAGCGTCGAGAAGCAGGAGGAGTCGAGCGACTTCGGCGTGCTCGGCCGGTTCCGGCTGACCGACGGCCTCCTGATCGAGGGTGAGCTCGGCAAGACCTCGTACGAGAACGATCTCCGGGTCGACCGCCGCCTGGGCGCGTCGCTGGTCTACGAGATCGGTGCTCGCAACATGCTGGCGCCGTACGTGCTCGCTGGGTTCGGCGTCCAGCAGGCCGAGGTCGGCAACGGCGACTACTCGACCCGCCAGTCCTTCGGGGAGATCGGCGTGGGCCTCCGGCTCGCGCTGTCCCGCAACGTCCACCTGCTGTTCGACGTCCGCGCCGGCAGCCGGCAGTCCGAGGAGCACGACACTCCGCGAGCCGGCGCCGTCGGTGGCGCCGCGGCGCGCACCATCCTCGTGCCCCCGGCCGACGAGAGCGAGGAGTACACGCGGGCTCGGCTCTCGGCGGTGCTGAACTTCTAGCTCTGGTCTCTCTCTGGTCTCTGGTCTCTCTCTGGTCTCTGGTCTCTCTCTGGTCTCTGGTCTCTCTCTGGTCTCTGGTCTCTCTCTGGTCTCTCTCTGGTCTCTGGTCTCTCTCTGGTCTCTCTAGTCTCTGGTCTCTCGTCTCCGGTCTCTGATCTCTGTTCGGTCTTCTGGGTATGCCACCGGCCGCTTCATCGCGGCCGGTGGTGTTTTCGGCTACTCTGGCGCGACGAGATGATCAGTGGCATCACGCAGCGCCACATCACGGCGCGCGACGGTACCTGCATCGGGTACCAGGTGCGTGGCGAGGGTCCGTGCGTCGTTCTCGCGAACGGCCTCGGCGGGACCTACGTCGCGTTTCGTTACCTCTATGACGCGCTCGCCGATTACAAGGTGATCTGCTGGGACTACCGGGGGCTCTACAGCTCCGGGCCGCCCCGGGATCCGCGCGCGAACACGGTCGGCCACCAGGTCGAGGATCTGATGGAGATCCTCGCCGCCGAGGGCGTCGACGACTTCGTGATCGCCGGGTGGTCGATGGGCGTCCAGGTCGCCTTCGAGACCGTCAAGCGCTACCCCGAGCGGGTCCGCGGCGTGTTCGCGATCAACGGCACCTACGGCCGCGCGTTCCGCACCGTGATGGGGTCCCGGCTGATCGGCCAGACCATCCCGATGCTGCTCCGGCTGGTGCGCGCCCAGGCGGCGCTGGTCGGCCGCGCGACCAAGCGGGTCGCCGGATCCGACGCGCTGATCGGCGCGATGAAGCGGGTCGGCCTGGTGTCCCAGACGATCGACACCGAGATCTTCCGGATCGTCGCTGGCGGGTTCCAGCACGTCGACTGGGTCATCTACAGCGACCTGTTGACCCGGCTCGACGAGCACGACGCCGAGGACGTGCTCGCGAAGGTCGGCGTCCCGATCACGATCGTCACTGGCGATCGCGATCTGATGACCCCGCCGGCCACCGCCGAGCACATCCACCGCGCGATCCCGCAGTCGCGGCTGGTGGTGATCCAGGGCGGCACCCACTACACGCCGGTCGAGTACCCGCGGATCCTCGTCGAGGAGCTCGGCCGGCTGCTCGATCGGGTGCCCGGGTGGGAGCGCACGGTCGCTCCGGCGCTGAAGGGATCGGCCTGACATGCCCGCGTGCCCGGCATGTGGCGCCGAGGCGCTCGAGATCGACATCAAGTGTGGCGAGTGCGGCGCGGCGCTCGGCGCCACCGGCGCCCAGCGCCTGATCGGCACCGTGATGCTCGGCCAGTACGAGCTGGTCGACGTGCTCGGGCAGGGCGGCATGAGCGTGGTGTTCAAGGGCCGCCACAAGATGACCGAGCAGGAGGTGGCGCTGAAGATCCTGCCGCCCGAGCTCGCCGCGCACAGCCAGGTCAAGTCGCGGTTCCTCGAGGAGGCCAAGGCGCTCGCCGCGCTCGACCACCCGAACATCGTCCACCTCTATAACTTCGGCCAGGAGAACGGCTTCTTCGTGCTCGCCATGCAGTTCGTGCAGGGCCACACGTGGGAGCGAATGATCATCGAGAACAAGCGGCTCGACTGGGCGAGCTCGTGCCGGATCTGCGTGGACGTGCTGCGCGCGCTCGAGTACGCCCACGGCCGCGGCGTGGTGCACCGCGACATGAAGCCCTCGAACGTGCTGGTCCGCGCGCCCGATGGCGCGGCGACGGTGATGGACTTCGGGATCGCGAAGATGACCACGTCGACCCGGCTCACCGCGACCGGCCAGACGATGGGCACGGTGCGCTACATGTCGCCCGAGCAGGTGCGCGGCCAGGAGGTCGATCTCCGCACCGACATCTACTCGCTCGGCGCGACGCTGTACGAGTCGCTGACCGGCGACACGCCGTTCGACGGCAACACCCACTTCGAGATCATGACCAAGCACCTGAGCGAGCCGCCGAAGCGGCCGTCCTCGCTCGGGATCGAGGTGCCGCGCCTGGTCGAGGACGCGCTGATGCGCAGCCTCGCCAAGCGCGCCGACGACCGCTTCGAGTCGGCCCGCGACCTGCGCAAGATCCTCGAGGCGGCGCTGCGCGAGGCGGACCTCGGGCTGGTCGAGACCCAGCGGCTCGATCGCGGCCTGCTCGCCGACGTCGCCGGGCCCGCGAGCTCGGCGAGCCCGGCGAGCCCGTCGGCTCCCGCGAGCCCCGCGCTCGCGGCGCCGTCGTCGCAGCGGGTGGCCACCGCGAGCGAGCTGGCGGATCAGCTCGAGCCGGGCGCCTCGGCGAGCCGTCGTCGCAGCAAGCGGCCGCTCGCGATCGGCGGCGGCCTGGTGGTGGCCGCGGGCGTGGTCGCGACGATCGCGATCACCCGCCGCGACACCGGATACGCTCCGGAGGTCGCCGTGGAAGGTGTGTCGCTGACCGCCGGCAAGCGCTACGGCGCGCTGCTGGTCGAGACCGATGGCGGCGTGACTCCGGACGAGGTCTCGCAGGCGTACCAGACCGCACTCGCCGCGCTGCGGCTGCACGTGACCCGGCATCGCCCGGCGCTCGAGGTCCCCGATCCGGTGGGCCAGCTGGTCGCGATGCCCTCGACGTCGTTCTGCTCGCCGAGCATCTGGTTCCACCTCAAGCCCCCCAACAACTGCCAATCGACGCTGTTCATCACCCCGTTCGGGCCTCAGAACCAGCACCGGCTGTTCGTGGTCTCGGATCGGGCGCGGCTCGAGGAGGCGATCCGTGGCGGAGTGGCCCAGGCCGCGTGTGATTTCGCGCCGGTCGACCACGGCACGCCCGAAGGTCAGAAGCGCTGGGAGGAGATCTGTGGCCTGACGCGCAGCTTCCTCGAGGATGGGAGCCGCTGACCTCGCCGCTCCGCACATTGACAACCCATTGAAGACCCTAGAATACTCGCCGCCGGAGGGAGCATGTCGCGCACGGTCATCGCCGCGGTCGTAGCCGCCGTCATCGCTGCACTCACGGCGATCGCACTATTCGTCACGTCCGCCAGCTTCGAAGATCGCGCGTTCAAGAGCGCCGATGGCCAGCTGACCCGGGCGCACCAGATGGTGCAGAAGCTCAACCAGCTCGACGGCGTCGACGTGCGCAACAAGGCGGAGCGGCTCGCCAAGCTCCCCGAGTTCGTCACCTCGATCAAGTCGTCCGGCGAGGACCGCAAGCGCTCGGCGCACCTCGGGTTCCAGAAGTTCGTGTCCGACGAGAAGCAGGGCACGATCAAGCCGGACATCATCGCGCTGGTCGACGCGACCGGCGACGTGCTCGCGATGCACGAGGTGCCCACCGTGGTGCCCAAGCAGTGGAAGAACGAGAAGGGCGAGTCGATCCTGCCGGCGATCAACGTCGCGCTGGGCCGCAAGGTCTACATCAGCGACATCTGGGACTACGGCGAGCGCGGCCTGATGAAGGTCGGCGTCGGGCCGATCACCGATCCGGACGCGCCGATCAACAAGGCAGACCCGGACGGCGAGTCGATCATCGGCGCGATCGTCGTCGCGTACGCGCAGACCGCCAAGACCGCGCAGACCGACAAGCGGCTGCTCGGCACCGACATCGCGTTCTACGATGGCAAGCGCGTGATCGCCTCGAGCTTCACGCGCGGCGCGGGCGGCGAGGAGGACGTCGCCCGGACCCGCCAGCTCACCGCGCTGCTCGAGGCCGGCAAGCTCGCCGAGGACAAGCCGGCGCGGATCTCGATCGGCGACACCGAGTACCTCGCCGCGGCGGTCAAGCTGACCCGCTCGGCGACCAAGGCGCTGCCGGCCCCGCCGGAGTACCCGGCGATCACCGCGGGCTCGGTGGTGCTGAGCCCGATCGAGAAGGGCGGGGGCACTTCGACCACGGTCAAGCTGTTCATCCTGCTGCTCGGCGGCGGCGCGCTCGCGATCACCTTGCTCGGGCTGTACCTCTCGCACCGCCGGCTGATCGCCCAGGTCGATCAGGTGGAGCTCGGGGGCACCGACATCATCAACGGCAACGTCGATCGCACGTTCCGCCCGGTCGGGCCCGAGCTCGATGGGCTGTCGAACGGCCTCAACGTCATGCTCGCGCGGCTGCTCGGCCGCCCCGAGCCGGGCGAGGAGGAGTTCGACGACGAGGGCAACCCGATCATCCCGGGGCGCGTCGAGTTCGAGGAGTCCGAGGAGGACAAGGTGCCGGCGGCGGATCCGGACCTCGCGGCGCTCGCCCAGGAGTCCGAGCCGGACTACTACAAGCGGGTCTACACCGAGTACCTCGCCGCCCGCCGGCTGACCGGCCAGCCCGACGACGTCTCGTTCGAGAACTTCATCGCGAAGCTCAAGGTCAACGAGGGCAAGCTGCGCGCGCAGTACCAGTGCCGCGCGGTGCGGTTCCGCGTGGTGACCAAGGACGGCAAGGTCTCGCTGAAGCCGGTGCCGATCTTCGCGTGAGCAGCAGCAGAAAGGCGTGATCGCGTGACGGTGTATTCCGGGTTGGCACGGCTCGTCCTGGAGGGCCATTCGTTTCTCGAGGGCCGGCGGGTGGGCCTGATCTGCAATCCGACCGCGGTGGACGGGCAGCTTCGCCACGCGATCGACCTGCTCGCGGGGCGCAGCGATCTGAAGCTGACGGCGCTGTTCGGCCCCGAGCACGGCGTGCGCGGCGACGCGCAGGACATGATCTCGGTCGATCCGGGGCGCGACGCGCGCACCGGGCTGCCGGTGCACAGCCTGTACGGCGCGACCGAGGACACGCTGAGCCCGACGCCGGAGATGCTCGAGGACCTCGACATCCTGATCTACGACGTGCAGGACATCGGCAGCCGCTACTACACGTTCGTGTGGACGATGGTGCTCGCGATGCGCGCGTGCGCCAAGGCGGGCAAGGCGTTCTGCGTGCTCGACCGGCCGAACCCGATCGGCGGCGTGCACATCGAGGGCGCGGCGATCTCTCCGGGGTTCGAGTCGTTCGTTGGTCTGGTGTCGTGCTCGAACCGCCACGGGATGACCGCCGGCGAGATCGCGCGGTGGCGCCACGCCGTGGAGAACCTGGATCTCGAGCTCGCCGTGATCAGCATGCGCGGCTACGAGCGCGAGCTGCGGTTCGAGCACACCGGCCTGCCGTGGGTGATGCCGTCGCCGAACATGCCAACGCTCGACACCGCGCTGGTCTATCCCGGGATGTGCCTCGTCGAAGGCACCGAGCTCTCGGAGGGCCGTGGCACGACCCGGCCGTTCGAGCTCGCCGGCGCACCACACCTCGACGGCGAGCGGCTCGCGCGCGACCTCGGGGCGATGGAGCTGCCCGGCGTGGCGTTCCGCCCGGTGGTGTTCACGCCGCAGTTCCAGAAGCACGCCAAGCAGGCGTGTGGCGGCGTGCAGCTCCATGTCACGAATCCCGAGACGTTTCGTCCGTATCGCACCGGCGTGGCGTTCCTGAAGGCGTGCCACGACCAGGATCCGGAGCAGTTCCGCTGGCGCGAGCGCGCGTACGAGTTCGTCGACAAGATCCCGGCGATCGATCTGCTCGCCGGTACCGACGCACTGCGCAAAGGGATCGAGGCCGGCGCGAGCCTCGACGAGCTCGCCGCGCGGTGGCCGCGCGACGAGGGCGCGTTCGCCGAGGAGCGCGAGCAGTACCTGTTGTACACATGACCCGGATCGCGCTGTTCGGCGGCAGCTTCAACCCGCCGCACGCAGCGCACCAGCTGGTCGCGCTGTACGTGCTCGAGACCCAGGAGGTCGACGAGCTGTGGTTCGCGCCGGCGTACGTGCACGTGTTCGGGAAATCGCTCGCCCCGTACGAAGACCGGGTCGCGATGTGTGCGCTCGCCGCCGCGCCGCTCGGGCCACGTGCGAAGGTCTCGCGGATCGAGCAGGAGCTCGCCGCGCGGCCGGGGTTCGTCGCGAGCCGCACGCTCGATGTCGTCGAGCATCTCGCCGCCGAGGGTCACGAGGTGCGGCTCGTGGTTGGCACCGATATCCTCCACGAGACCCACAAGTGGTACCGGTGGGAGGACGTGGTCCGCAGGGCGCCCTTGATCGTGGTCGGACGCGACGGCTACGAGGTGCCGCCGGGCAGCGTGGTCACCGGGGTCGAGATGCCGGAGGTGTCGTCGACGGCGATCCGCGAGGCTCTCGCACGTGGTGACTTCGAGGCGGCGCGCGGGCTTTTGCCGCGCGAGGTGTTGCGGTATATCGCCGGGCACCACCTGTACCAGGCCGCACCTTGACCGCACGCAATCCAACCACCTTCGTCGTCGGCGCCGGGCCCGTTGCAACCGCACTCGCCGGTGCGCTGCGGCTCGGCGGTGTCCCCGTGCTCGGGCTATGGGCGCGCCGTGCTCCGCAGGCGCGCGCCGCGGGGTCGAGCGCCGGCGTCGCCGCGTTCTCGTCGGCTCCGCCCGACATCCTGCTCGAGACCGAGGTCATCGTGCTCGCCGTGCGCGATCAGGTGATCGGCGATGTCGCGCAGATGCTGCTCGGCACCGGGCTCGTCAACAAGAAGCACGTGCTGCTGCACTGCGCGGGCGCCGCGTCGGCGCAGGAGCTGCTCGGCGGCGTCGCCGATCAGGTCGCCGGCATCGGCACGCTGCACCCGCTGTCGGCGATCGCCGATGGCAAGGCTGCGATGCGCACGCTCAAGGGCACGGTGTTCGGCGTCGAGGGCGACGAGGTCGGCCGCGACGCGGCGACCCGCCTGGTCGGCGCGCTGAACGGCGTGGTGCTCGCGCTCGACGGCAGCCAGATGGCCGCGTATCACGCCGCCGCCGCGCTCGCCTCGAACTACGTGGTCGCGGCGATCGATGCCGCGGCGGCGGTGCTGTCGAGCGCAGGGGTCGCGCCCGAGCGCGCGGCGCAGGCGCTGGTGCCGCTCGCCGAGGGCGCGCTGCGCAACGTGAGCACGCGTGGCACCACCGCGGGCCTCACCGGCCCGGTTCGACGTGGCGACGCCGAAACGATTCAACGCCATCTCGAGGCGGTGCGCGCACGGCCCGAGCTCGCCGAGATCTATCGCGCGCTTGCGCGGCGCGCGGTCGAGATCGCCGGTCGGATCGATGGCCGCGACGCCCCGGATCGCGCGGGCCTGGACGCGATCCGCACGCTGCTCGCCTGAGACGGGCCGATCGATCGTCCCCGGCGGTTTGTCGAGACGCGCCGACGTCGGCTCGGGTAGCATCGTCGGCGATGAGCGTTCGCAGCCTCCTGGTTTCCTCGTTCGTTGCCGCCGCGATCCT
>JBQCJR010000317.1:0-9273 GCA_051952595.1 Kofleriaceae bacterium | reverse complement strand
AGGATCTGGACGTCGATCGGCGAGGGCTGGCCGAAGTTGAGGATCTGGCTGACCATGTCCGCGGGCAGGAACGCGAACGTGGTGCCCGGGAACTCGCGGCCGAGCACGATCCGCAGGTCGTGCACGTACTCGGAGGTCGGCCGGTGGCCGGGCGCGAGCTCGACCATGATGTCGGCGTCCGCGGGGCCGACCGGCGCCGAGCTCGAGTACGACAGGTTGATGCCGCTGTACGGCAGGCCGATGTTGTCGATGATCGAGGCGATCTCGTGCGGCGGGATGTGCCGCCGGATCACCTGCTCGATCTGATCGCACAACCGCGCGGTGTCCTCGATCCGCGTCCCGGTGCGCGCCCGGATGTGGAGCCGGAACTGCCCGCTATCGACCGACGGGAAGAAGTCGCGGCCGAGCCACGGCGCGATCGCGACCACCGAGGCGACGCAGAACGCGATCACCGCGAGCAGGAACGGGCGGCGGTGGTGGAGGCACGCGTCGAGCACGCCGCGATAGCGCGCGCGCACGCGCTCGAACCCGGCCTCGAACCGCTGCTGCCAGCGGATCAGCGGGTTGCGCGAGCGCCCCGCGGGCCGCGCCTCGCCGCCGCGCAGCAGGTAGCTCGCCATCGTGGGCACCAGGGTGCGCGACAGCACGTACGACGCGAGCATCGCGAACACCACCGCCTCGGCGAGCGGCACGAACAGGAACTTCGGCACGCCGGTGAGGAAGAACATCGGCACGAACACGATGCAGATCGACAGCGTCGAGACCAGCGCGGGCAGCGCGATCTGCTGCGAGCCCTCGAGGATCGCCTGCTCGAGCGGCTTGCCGAGCGCGGCGTTGCGGTTGATGTTCTCGATCGCCACGGTCGCGTCGTCGACCAGGATGCCGACCGCGAGCGCCAGCCCGCCGAGCGTCATGATGTTGATCGTCTCGCCGAGCGCGCCGAGCACGATCAGCGAGCTGAGGATCGACAGCGGGATCGAGACCGCGATGATCAGCGTGCTGCGCCAGCTGCCGAGGAACGCGAAGATCATCGCCGCGGTCAGGCACGCCGCGATCACCGCCTCGCGGACCACGCCGGAGATCGCCGCGCGCACGAACACCGACTGATCGGCGAGCGGCGTGATCCGCAGCTCCGGCGGCAGCTCGGCGGCGAGCTGCGGGAGCAGCGCCTTGGCCCCGGCGATCACCTCGAGCGTGGAGGCCTTGCCGGTCTTCTGGATCGTGAGCAGCGCGGCGCGCCGGCCGTCGACCCGCACGATGTTGGTCTGTGGCGGCGAGCCATAGCGCACCCACGCGACGTCGCGGATGTAGATCGTCGTGGTGCCGCTCGATCGGATCGGCAGGTCGTTGAGCTCGTGGATCGTCGCGGGCGCGCCGTTCAGGCTGACGTCGTACTCGAGCTGGCCGATCTTCGACGTGCCGGCCGGCAGGATCAGGTTCTGCGCGTTGATCGCGTTGACCACGTCCGCCGGCCCCAGACTCTTGGACTGGAGCGCCACCGGATCGAGATCGATCATCACCTGCGCGACCTTGCCGCCGTACGGGTACGGCACCGCCGCGCCGGGCACGGTGATCAGCCGGGTGCGGATGAAGTTGGTCCCGAGGTCGTAGAGCCGCTGCTCGGACAGCCCCTGACCGGACAGCCCGAGCTGGAGCACCGGCACGGTCGACGCGCTGAAGCTGATCACGAGCGGCGGCGTGGTCCCGGCCGGGAGCTGGCGGAGCTGGGTCTGCGAGATCGCGGTGACCTGCGCGATCGCCTGGACCAGGCTCGAGCGCGGCTGGAGGAACACCTTCACCACGGCGATGCCGTCGAGCGATTGCGACTCGATGTGCTCGATGTTGTCGACGGTGGTGGTCAGCGCGCGCTCGGTGATCGAGACGATGCGGTCGCTCATCTGCTGCGCGTCGAGCCCGCTGTAGCTCCACACGATCGAGACCACCGGGATGTTGATGTTCGGAAAGATGTCGGTCGGGGTGCGCACGATCGACAGCACGCCGAGCATCGCGATCAGGAGGGCGAGCACGACGAACGTGTACGGCCGTCGCAGCGCCAATCTGACCATCCACATGCCCGACTCCTCTGCGCGTCTGCCAACCTACCATCAGCGGTCCGGAGCGGTACGCCGGCGCTCCGGACCGCTCCGACCTGGTTTGGCCGACACCTCGGCCGGCGTGGGCAGCGCCGAGCGATCCCATCCGCCGCCGAGCGCTTGGACCAGCGTCACCGCGGCGGTGATGTGCTGGACCTGGAGCGTCACCAGCGCCTGGCGCGCCGCGAGCAACGCGTTCTGCTGGAGCATCAGCTGGATGTACGGATCGAGCCCGGCCTGATAGCGCTGTCGCTCGAGCTCGAACGCGCGCTCGGCGAGCGCGACCGCCGTGCGCTGCTGCGCGATCTCGACCTCGAGCACCCGGACCCGCGCCAGGAAGTCCTCGACCTGCTGGAACGCGGCGAGCACGGTCTGGCGGTAGGACGCGACCGCCGCGTGATACGTGGCGATCGCCTGGTCGACCGCGGCGCGGCGCGCCCCGCCATCGAACACCGTCTCGGCGAGCGTCGCGGCGAACGACCACGTCCGCGCGGGCCAGGTCAGCAGCGACGCGAGCTCCGAGGCCGCGAACCCGGCCATCCCGGTCAGCGTGATCACCGGGTAGTACGCCGCGTAGCCGGCGCCGATCTCGGCGTTCGCGCGCGCCATCGCGCGCTCGGCAGACGCGATGTCGGGGCGGCGCTCGAGCAGCTGCGAGGGCGCGCCGGTCGGGATCACCGGCGGCGAGGCGAGCAGCGCCCGGCGCGGCATCCGGAACCCGGTCGCCGGCACGCCGAGCAGGGTCGCGATCGCGTGCTCGAACTGCGCGCGCAGGAGCGCCGCGTTGGTCGCCTGCACCCGCGCCGTCTGCAGCGTCAGCTCGGCCTGGACCACCGCGGACTCGTTCTCGAGCCCGTTGCGGTAGCGCGAGCGCGTCAGCTCGACGACCTCCACGTTCGACGCGACCGTCGCGTCGAGCAGCTCCTGGAGCGCGTCCTGGCCGCGGATCTGGAAGTACAGCTCGGCGAGCTGAGCCTGCGCGAGCAGCCGCGTGCTCTCGAGGTCCGCGGCGCTCTGCTGCGCGCCGTACTGGCGCTGGCGCACGGTGGAGCGCACCCGGCCGAACAGATCGGGCGCCCACGACACGTCGGCCGGCAGCGAGTAGATCGTCGTGCGCACGCCGAAGTCATCGCTGATCGCGCCGGACCTCGACGACGACGCGCTCGGACCGACGCTCAGCGTCGGGAAGTACTGCGCGCGCGCCGCGCGGATCTCGGCGCGCGCCGCCTGGTAGTTGTGGATCGCCTGCGCGATCGACTGGTTGTGGATCGCGAGCCGAGCCTGGAGCGCGTCGAGCTCGGGCTCGCGGAACATCGTCCACCACCGCCCGCGTGGGATCGCGTCCGCGGGGCGCGCGAGCTTCCACGAGCCCGGGAGCTCGTGGTACGTGCGCGCGCTCGGCACCAGCGTGGGCGGCACGTGGTAGCGCGGCCCGGGAGTGCAGCTCCACGCGGCGACCGCCGCGAGGGCGAGGGCCCGCGCGCGCGCTCCGAGCGTGCGCCGTACCGCCAGCATCGACCGGATCCGGAGGTGCAGCGGGCGTGCCGGGCGCGGTCAGCCGCAGGGCACGTAGTAGTCGCCGTACACGCGCAGCTCGACCTGGTCGCGCAGCGACGGCGACTGGCCGACCACCTCGCGGTAGGTGCGCGAGAGGTGCGCGTGATCCGAGAACCCGGTCTCGGCGGCGAGCTGCGCGAGGCTGCGCGGGCGCCACAGCGCGGGGACGGTGCGGAGGAACCGGAACCAGCGGCCGAGCCGGCGCACCGGCTCGCCCAGCTCGGCGGTCACCAGGTGGCGGAGGTGCTCGCCCGAGATGCCGGCGCGCCGCCCGAGCTCGCCGAGATCCGGGATCACCGGATCGCACGCGAGCGCATCGACCAGCGCGCGGACTCGCGGATCGATCAGCCGGCCGAGCGGCGCCTCGATCGCGCGCAGGAACGCCGCGTGCACGTCGCCGGGATCCCCATCGGGCGCCGCCAGCAGCGAGCGCGCCACGCCGTGCACGCGGTCCGCCTCGGCGCCGGCGAGCGTGCGCACACCGTGGCGCCACGCGATCGCCCTGCCCTCGCGCAGCGGATGGAGCGTCACGGCGAGCCGCTCGCCGCCGCGCAGCATCGCGAACGGCACGCCCGGCGGCACCACCAACGGCGCCGCGGTCTCGATCTCGTCGCCATCCGCGGCGCGGTACGCGATCCGATCGCCATCGAGCGGGACGACCACGCGCAGCGCGAACTGGACGTTCGTCCGGGTCGAGGGGATGCGCGGTGGGATTCGCCACGCGAGCGCTCCGGGCGCGACCACGACGGTGCCCGCCACGGGCCCGAGACCAGGTGACATGGCCCCACGGGACCAGCTCCCCGCGGCGGTCATGGCCCGAACTGCCCCGCCCACGCGAGCGCCGACGGCCAGTCCGCGGCGGCCGACCGCTCGAGCGTCATGCGGTCCGTGCGATCGTGGACCGACTCCGGGCAGCCGCTCCACTTCGGGGGAAAGGTGCGCGCGCCGAGCCGACTTCCGGTGCGGCGGTCGTACGCCACGGCGCGCAAGCTGTAGATGTGGAACGTGAGGCGGGCCGAGGTCATGCTGCCCTCGGCGGCGTACTCGCCACACACGACCTGCTTCGACTCGACGTCGATCAACGCGACCCGGTCGATGTCGCGGACCCGCTCCGCGGTGCCCAGCAGCCGGCGCTCGGCGCCGAGGATCAGCAGCGACGCGGACCCGGCGCGCGCGGGCTCGCCGGGGAACCGCACCGCACCACGCGCGAGCTTGCCGAGCGTGGACGCGAGCGCGCCGATGTAGGCATCCCGCCCGATCGGGATCGTGGTGTGCGCCGAGCTGCCATCGGGGAACCCCAGCCGCAGCGGCACCGACGCCGACCCGATCGAGAACGGCCCGTCGCCGAGCAGATCCGCGACCTGGAGATCCGGCAGCTGCGCGGCGAGCCCGAGCGGCCGGGCCACGTGCACGGGCGCACCGGTCGCCGCGGTCGCCCGCGAGTCGCCCAGCTCGACCAGCGTGCCCGCGGGCGCGCGGTACAGCGTCACCTCGAGCGGATCGCCGGGCACCACGGCGCCGTCGCAGTCGTGGCGGCCGCGGCACTTCAGCTGGCCGCGCTCGAGCGCGAGGTACGACGGCCGCGGCAGCTCGCGCGACTCGTAGCCGCCGCCCTTCGCCGAGCACGAGAGCCGCACCGTCGGCAGGTGGTCCGGATGGCCCGCGAGATCGACCACGAGCGACGCCTTGCCCGCGGCATCGGCGATCGCCCAGCCGGACTTGGCCCCCGCAAAGCACTCGATCGACGCGCTCGGCGCGGTCTGCACCACGACGGCCAGCGCGTCGCGCCCCTCGGCCGGCTCGATCGAAGTGATCTGCACCGGCGCCGCCGGAGGTTTGGAGGAGTCGCACGCCCACACCGCCACCACGAGGATCGAGGAGCGTCGGAACATCGGAAGCTGCGCAGCGTATGCCTGGGGTCGCCGCTACGCTTGTACGCAGCGGAGATCCGATGTGGGATCGATCACGCCGCGCGCCGAACGTCGCCGTGCTCGTCGTGAGCGATCACCGGCTCGCGCGCGAAGCCAGTGGTCGCCTCGAGCGCGACCGCGGCCGGGGCGCCGCGGGTCAACCAGCTCGAGCGGTGCGGCGTGAACAGCGCGTACGGCCGGATCCAGCACAGCGCGACCAGCGCGTACGCGGCGTACGCGAACGCCCACGCGGCGCCGGGCTCGTGGCGCACCCGCGCGTACACCAGCGCCGGCAGCACCGCCGAGGCCGCGAGGCCGACCGGCAGCCAGACCAGCAGGACCGGCGCGATCGCCCACGCGGCGATGCACGCGACGAGCATCACCGGCGCGAGCACGAGGCCCTGCGCCGACCACACCATCGCGAGGATCGCCCCGGCGCGCCGGCGCGCGCCGAGCCCCGGGCGGTGATCGCGCGACAGCAACAGCTTGCCGAGCACGAGCGTCTCCCGGACATCGCTGCGCGCCCAGCGCAGGAACATCCGCGCGAGCTGCGCGGTGCGCGGCGGCGTCGCGGTGAGCACCGTGGCGTTGCTCTGGAACCGCACGTCGTAGCCGAGCCGCAGCACGTGGTTGGTCATCGAGCGGTCCTCGCCGATCGCCGCCGGCTGGCCCCAGAACGTCTCCTCGGCCCACTCGTCCTTGAACCGATCGACCAGCGCGCGGCGGTACGCCGACAGCGCGCCCGGGCAGCACATCACGGTCGCCAGCTCGCTCTGGCCGCCGCGCATGAAGTGGAACGAGCACGTGTAGAGCACGTCGAGCATCGCGGCGATCGCGCCGCTCCGGCGATCGAGCACCCGCACGTTGCCCGCGACCGCGCCGACCCGCGGATCGACCACCAGCGGGCTGACCAGGTTGCGCAGCGCATGGGGCAGCACCTCGGAGTCGCTGTCGATCGTGACGATCACCTCGCCGGTCGCGCGCCCGAACCCGACGTGCAGCGCGGCGCGCTTGCCGCCGTTGCGCAGGCAACGCAGCGCGCGCACGTGGTCCGGGAACTCGCGCGCGCCGCGCTCGATCCACGTCCAGGTGTCATCGGCGCTGCCGTCATCGATCGCGATGATCTGGAGCTTTCCGCGCGGGTAGTCGCTGCGCATCACGCTGCGCAGGGTCTCGAGCACCTGCGCGCCCTCGTTGAACGCGGGCACGATCACCGTGACGGTCGGCAGCGCGGCGTCCGGCACGCTGGGCACCGGCGCGTAGCTGGTGAACAGCCACGCCTGCCACGCGGTGATCGCGACGGCCACCAGGCACGCGCCCTGGAGCGCGAGGAACCAGCCCGGCGCGCCGCCCACGTCGAGTGGGATCGGCGATGGCACCGCGCCGGACACGGTGAGCGCGAACAGCGCGATCTGCGCGAGCCCGAGCGCGACCAGCACCACGAAGATCGCGAGGTGGCCACGCCGCGGGCGAGTCGCGGCCGCCAGCGCGGGCGCGGAACGAACGTTCGAGGAACCGTACAAAGCAAACCTCCTGCGCGACGAGCGCACCGGCCCGAACAGCAACTCGCACGCCGGATCTGGGCGCGTGCGTTGTCGGGCACTTGCTCCACCGAATCCCACTCGGCGGCGGAGCTACCGGTGTTCGTTCCCTGCTGCGGTGACGCGATGCGGGGAAATTTTCCCGGGTGGCACGCGCGCGAGGGTTCGTATACTCGACTCTCCGAACGCGCAGGTGTTCACGTGGTACCAAGCACCGTGTCTCGCAGTACCTGCCGCGTGCTCGTCGTCGATGACGAGGCCGTGATCCGCGAGGTCGTCCAGGCCCGGGTCCCGGAGTGGGGGTTCCCGGTGCGCACGGCGCGCACGGTCGGCGAGGCCCGCACCGCGCTCGCCTCCTTCGATCCACACGTCGTGATCTCGGATCTCGTCCTGCCGGATGCCAGCGGGCTCGCGCTGGTCGAGACGCTGCGGGCCGGCGAGCGACCCGGCTCGCCGCGCACGATCTTGATGATCACCGCGTACGGCACGATCGACACCGCGGTCCAGGCGATCAAGCTCGGCGCGTCCGACTTCCTGACCAAGCCGCTCGACTGCGTCGCGGTGCGCCGCTGGCTCGACGAGGCCGCCGCGCGGCTCTCGGACGCGCCTGCCCCGCGCCCGCCGCCGCCCGAGGCCGCGGGCGGCATGGTCGGCCACAGCGCGGCGATGCAGCGGATGTGGGCCGGGCTCGAGGTCGCCGCGAGCCGCGACGTGCCGGTGCTGATCGTCGGCGAGAGCGGTGTCGGCAAGGAGCTGGTCGCGCGCACGATCCACGCGCGCGGCCGCCGCCACGCCGGGCCGGTCGTGCCGGTCAACGCCGCCGCGATCCCCGAGGCGCTCGCCGAGGGCGAGCTGTTCGGCGCCGAGCGCGGCGCGTTCACCGGCGCGACCGAGGCGCGCCCCGGGCTGATCGAGGAGGCGCACCGCGGCACGCTGTTCCTCGACGAGGTCACCGAGATGCCGGCCGCGCTCCAGCCGAAGTTCCTGCGCGTGCTCGAGGATGGCCGCGTGCGCCGGCTCGGCAGCCGCGTCGAGATGGCGTGCGATCTGCGGCTGATCGCGGCGACCAACCGCGATCCGGCGGACGCGGTCGCCGAGGGCCGGCTGCGCCACGATCTGCTGTACCGGCTCGACGTGCTGCGGGTGGAGGTCCCGCCGCTCCGCCACCGCCTCGAGGACCTGCCCGCGCTGGTGGAGCACTTCCTCGCGGACTGCGCCGCCCGCTACGCCGAGCCCGCGCCGGCGATCACCCCCGCGGCGCTCGAGGTGCTCGCCCAGCACGCGTGGCCCGGCAACGTGCGCGAGCTGCGCAACGCGATCGAGCGCGCGTTCGCCGCGGCCCGCGGCGAGCCGATCGCGCCGACGCACCTGCACCTGACCGCGCGGGCCGACAGCGCGGCCGGCGACCACCACGGGATCGTGATCCCGCGCGGCGTCACCGCGGCCGAGGCCGAGCGGATCCTGATCCTCGAGACGCTCAAGGCGACCGCGAACAACAAGGCCGAGGCGGCGCGGCGGCTCGGCCTCGACGTCAAGACGATCCGCAACAAGCTGAAGACGTTCGATACCGGAGGCGCGGACTAGTGCGGGTCTCGACGCGGTTCGGGCTCGGCGTCGCCCTCGCGGTGCTGCCGCTGCTCGGGCTGGTCGGGTACGGCCTCGAGCGGATGCAGGTGCTCGCGCACGCCAACGAGCGGCTGACCGCGCGCGCCGTGGTCGCGCTCCAGATCGGCACCGGCGTGATCACGCGGCTCGATCGCATCGACGAGTACCTGCGCAAGTACGCGGTGAGCAAGGACGCCGGCTACGCCCGGCTGCTCGACGACTCGATCGCCGCGACTCAGGCCGAGGTCGATCAGCTGCTCGCCGCGCAGCTGTCGCCGACCGAGGCCGCCGCGCTCCGTGCGTTCGATCAGGCGTTCGAGGCGTTCGCCGCCACGGATCGCACGGCGCTCGCCCTGCGCACGCCCGAGGCGATCGCCGCCGAGCGTGGCCACCTGGTCGAGCTCGCGCTCGAGCTCCAGCGCCAGACCCAGGCCTCGGCGGACCTCGAGGCCGCGTCTGCGGCGCGGGTGCGCGAAGCGACCCCGCACACCCCGGTCGGGGTCGGCGTAGAGGAGGACGGTGTGTGAGCGCAGCAAAAATTGTGGGCTGGGCGCTCGCAACACGCCC